>NZ_LRTR01000012.1 GCF_001550375.1 Streptomyces europaeiscabiei
GCCGGTTCGCCCGGGGCCGGTTCGCCCGGGGCCGGTTCGCCCGGGGCCGGTTCGCCCGGGGCCGGTTCGCCCGGGGCCGGTTCGCCCGGGGCCGGTTCGCCTGGGGCCGGTTCGCGTGGGGTCATCCCGCCTCCAGGTCGGTTCCGTTCCACACGAAGCGGGCGCTGGTGACCGCGTCGTCGTGCCCGTCGGTGAGGAGTTGGTGGACGGCGATTCCGGGCAGCTCGCCGTAGGTGCACCACTCGTGGTCGGAGGTGACCATGAGGTCCAGGTCGAGCGCGGTGAGCAGGGCGAAGACCTGTCCGCGGTTGACGGTGTCGACACCGACGAAGACCTCGTCCAGCAGGATGGGCCGGGGTGCCAGGGGCACCGCCTCGTAGTGGGCGGCGACGGCAGCGAACAGCGGCAGGTGCAGGGCGATGGCCTTCTCCCCGCCGGAGAGCGCGCCGTGCAGCTTCTTCGTCAGCGGCTGCCAGCCGGTGCCGTTCGCCCGGTCGAGGCGGACGGTGAAACGATGCCAGGCGGTGTAGTCGAGCACCTCGCCGAGCTGTTCCTCCCAGCTCGCGGCCGTGTCGCTGCCCTTGGCCTCCCCGACACGGGCGCGGAAGAAGGCGTGCAGGGCCTCCCGGTCGGTCTCGGTGATCCGGCCGGGGTCCTTCAGCAGCAGCTGCCGGGCGGTGCGGGTGCTGTCCGGAAGATCCGGACGGACGTCCCAGACGAGTTGGACGGCGACGTCGGAGGCGGTACGGACCCGCTCCAGGTGCCCGTTCATGCGGTCGACGAGTTCACCGGCCTGACGGATGCGGACCGCGAGGTGCCGACGGATGTCGCCGGTGAGGATCTGGTCGAAGAGGCGCCGCTCGCCGGTGGTGATGTCGTCGCGACTGCGGTCGCGTTCCTCGGTGAGCGTGGTGAGCAGGCCCGTCGCCCCCACGCGTACGCCGTCCAGGGTGGCGGTGAAGAGCTGGACATCGTCGTCGGGTTCCAGGTCCAGGTCGGCGCGGGCGCCGAGGCGCCGGCGGGCCTCGTGGACCGCTTCCGAGAGACGGGTCGCGGCGTCGCCCAGGTTGCGTGGGGCGTGCGGGATCCCGGGCCAGTTCGCCGCGACGGCGCGGGCGGCCTCCAGGGTGGCCTTGGCGCCGTCCCCGGCATCGGGTTCCGGTGCGATGCCGGCGTCCTCGGCCAGCCCGACCAGACACAGATGCCGCAACCGCCGCGCCGCGCGGTCCCGGACCAGGACGGCCTGCTCCCGTCGTTCGGCGTCCTGTCCACTGGTGGCCCGCAGCCCGCCGATACGCCCTTCCAGGCGGAGCAGGAGATCCGCCGCCCGAGCGGCCGCCTCCCTGCAGCGGCGCAGTTCGTCGCGTGCCTCGGTGACGCGCGCGACGATCTGCCGGTAGTCCTCGCCGACGGTGGCCTCCACCGCCTCCAGACGTGCCCTCAGACCCGCCGCTCCCGCTTCGGCGGCGGCCGCGTCCCCGGCCTGTTCCTCTGCCGCCCGGCGCGAACGCTCCGCCTGCGCGGCCGTCTGGTGGTTCCGGTCGGCCGCGGCACTCGCGGTGAGGCGGGCGTCCACCCAGCTGTCGGCGGTGTCCCGGAACCGGTCGATGTCGGCGGACAGTTCACGCAACCGGCCGCGGTCGGTGGGCAGTTGGTGTTCCGCGGCCCGGCGGCCGAGCGTGCGCAGGGCGCCCGCCACCTCGCCCTCGCACCGCGCCAGATGTCCGGCGGCGTCGCGTACGGCGTCGTCCCGGGCGGCCACTGCCTCGTCGGCCCGGTCCCGCTCGCGCCGCCGTGCTTCGAGTTCCCGGTGGTCGGGGCGGGCCGCACGGTCGGCGTCCAGGCGG
>NZ_LRTR01000120.1 GCF_001550375.1 Streptomyces europaeiscabiei
AGTCCCGTACGGGCCCACCCACGGTCGCCGGCCGCTGGTCCCTCCTGCCCGCCCCCGAGCCCGACCCCACCGTCCGCGCCCACGCCTTGGCCCGCACCCTGCTCGACCGCCACGGTGTCGTGACCCGGGGCGCCGTGGCCGCCGAGGGCGTCGAGGGCGGCTTCTCCGCCGTCTACCGCGTCCTGTCCGTCTTCGAGGAGAGCGGGCAGGCCCGCCGCGGCTACGTCGTCGAGGGCCTGGGCGCCGCCCAGTTCGCGATGGACGGGGCCGTGGACCGCCTCCGCGCGGTGTCCAACGCCCGCGAACGAAACGAGCCGCTGCCGGGCCCCACCCCGAACGGCCTCGCCGGAGGCCACGGCTCCGCACCGGCTTCCTGGGACGACTTCCCCGACGCCCCTGGCCCGGACGGTGCCTCCGACGACGCCTTTGCCACCATCGACATCCGCACTCCGGCCGACCCCGGCTCCGCTTCCGCCCCGGTCGGCAACCACGGCACGTACAGGGCGTACGACCAGGACTCCTCCTCCGCCCACGCCGACCCGTACGGCCGAGCCACCCACGACCCGCACCGCCCCCGCCCCGTTCCTTCCCCCCGAGCCGCCGTCCTTGCCGCCGCGGACCCCGCGAACGCCTACGGCGCCGCCCTCCCCTGGCCCGAGCCGCCCACCGCAGCCGGTCACAAACCGGGCCGCAAGGCCGGCTCCCTGGTCGTCCTGGTCGACGGCGAGCTGACCGTCTACATGGAGCGCGGCGGCAAGACCCTCCTGGCCTGGCCCGCCGACCCGGACGCCAGACCCATGGACGACGCCCGCCTCCGCCCGGCCGCCGAAGCCCTGGCCGCTGCAGCACGCGCGGGCTCACTCGGCACGGTCACGGTGGAACGCGTGAACGGCACCTCTGCCCTCACCTCCCCCCACGGCCCCCTGCTGGAAGCAGCAGGCTTCATCGCGACCCCGCGCGGCCTGCGCATCCGAGCATGATCACTGAGCCACCGGCCGCGAGGCCCCGGGCCCCGTCAGGGGCGCGGGGCTGTGTCGATGTGCGGCTCCGCCACCTGGGCACGACCAGCCGCTCAGGGCCCCGCACCCGCCCCCCAACCGCAGCCCCCGAGCCATGTGGGCACCGGGTACCGAACCCATGCCACCCTTGACCCATGCCCGAAGGTGACACCGTCTGGCAAGCGGCGGGGCGACTCCACACCGCCCTCGCCGGCAAGGTGCTGTCCCGCTCCGACCTGCGCGTGCCGAAGTACGCCACGGCCGACCTCACCGGCCGTACCGTCCTGGACGTGACCCCCCGCGGCAAGCACCTCCTCACCCGCATCGAAGGCGGCCTGACCCTCCACTCGCACCTGCGGATGGACGGCTCCTGGAAGGTGTACGCCAACGGCGAGCGCTGGCGCGGCGGCCCGGCACACCAGATCCGCGCGATCCTGGGCAACACCGACCGCACGGCCGTCGGCTATCGCCTCCCCGTGCTGGAGTTGATCCGCACCACCGACGAACACCGCGCCGTCGGCCACCTCGGCCCCGACCTGCTCGGCGCGGACTGGGACCCCGACCGGGCCCTCACCAACCTCCTGAGAGACCCCACCCGTGCCCTCGGCGAGGCCCTCCTGGACCAGCGCAATCTCGCCGGTATCGGCAATGTCTACAAGAGCGAGCTCTGCTTCCTGCTCCGGGTCACCCCCTGGCTCCCCGTCGGCGCCCTCCCCGAGGACCTCGCCGCCCGGCTGCCCGCCCTCGCCAAGAAGCTCCTCGAAGCCAACCGCGACCGCCCGATCCGCAGCACGACAGGCCACCGCCACCACGACCTGTTCGTGTACGGCCGGGCGCCCCGTCCCTGCCTTCGCTGCCACACCCCCGTCCGCGCGGCCGACCAGGGCGACGGCTCCCGCGAACGCCCCACGTACTGGTGCCCCACCTGCCAGCCGGGCCCGGCACCGGCCCCGCGCACCGCCCGAACACCCCGCCCGAACCCTCGCGTTCAACGCCGCACGCCCAATTGACGGACCGTCAGAAACGCTCGTACCGTCACCTCATGCCCATCCCGGCGTACGACCTCACCGGCCGCACCGCGTTCGTCACCGGCGCCGGCAGCGGTATCGGCCGCGCGTCGGCCGTACTGCTCGCCGAGGCGGGCGCGACGGTGCACTGCGCGGACCGCGACGCACAGGGCCTGCACGAGACGGCGACCCTCATCAAGGCCAGGAACGGCACCGCCCGCACCCACCACCTCGACGTCACCGACCGCGCCCAGCTGACGCGGGCCGTGGCCGCGTGCGAACGGCTCCATGTGATGGCGGCGATCGCCGGGATCATGCACAGCAGCCCGGTGCTGGAGACCCGGGACGAGGATCTCGAACGGGTGTGGAGCGTCAACTTCAGAGGTGTGCTCCACGCCTGCCAGGCAGCGGCCCGCCGGATGATCGCCGACAAGACGCGGGGCAGCATCGTCACCATGGCCTCCGGCGCCGTCGACACCGGCGGTCCGGGCCTGCTCTGCTACGGCGTGACCAAGGCGGCGGTGGTCCAGCTGACCAAGACCCTGGCGACCGAGGTCGGCCCGCACGGCATCCGCGTCAACGCGGTGGCCCCGGGCTGGATCCGCACGCCCATGACCGACCGCCAAGACAGCGAGGCACAGGCGCGGACCGAGTCCTTCATGGCCCGGCTGTCACCGCTGAGCCGGGTCGGCGAGCCCGACGACATCGCGCACGCCGTGCTGCACCTCGCCTCCGACGCCTCGGCGTTCACGACGGGCCAGATCCTCCGCCCGAACGGCGGGGTGGCCATGCCCTGGTGACCGCGGCCCCCACCGCGCCCTCCAGAACCGGGCCACCCCCCGCGCCCCCTGACGCGTCCCCCGACCGTCCCAGCGCCCGCCCCTTCGGCACGCAGTGCACAGGCAGGAGGCTCAGCCCCCACCCCCCGGCCGCGACCGCCCCCTCCACCGCGCCGGCATCCGGCACCAGCGCGAGCCGCAGCACACCCCACCACCACAACGCACCGAGCCCCAGAGCCGCCCCCCAGCGAACTATTCGCATGGCCGCCACCTCCAAGGCCTCCGGGCCCCCAGAACGACGCTAGACGGCCCTTGTCACGGCCGGAGAGGGCGCACCACCGGCACAGGGACGCACGACCCCCTCACGAGGACCGCGCCCACAGGGCGCGTGATGCGCCCCACAGCCGCTCACCGCCCACCTCACGCCCCCGGCGCGCCCACCCCTGAGGAGGCGCACGACCCACCGGTCACGTGGTCACGACAGGCCGGCACCCGCACGCGTTCGCCGCGCGCCACCCGCTCTCCGGGCGCTACCCGTTCTCCGCCTGGAACATCCAGTGGTGCTTCTCAAGGTCCGCCGTGATCCCGATGAAGATGTCCTGGCTCACCGGATCCGCCTCCGCGGTGCTCTCCACCCGCGTCCGCATCCGGGTGATCACCGCGCCGAGCGCGTCCACCAGGGCCCTCACCGCGTCCGCGTCCTTGACCCAGCCGTCCGGGACCGTGCCGATACCGCTGCTCCCGGCCACCGTCCCGGCCCGCCCGTCCGGCGGGACACCGAGGGTGGAGGCGCGTTCGGCGACCGTGTCGGAGTGCAGCCGGGCGGTGTCCACGACCTCGTCCAACTGGAGATGGACCGAGCGGAAGCGCGGCCCGACCACGTTCCAGTGGATCTGCTTGGCCACGAGGGAGAGGTCGACGAGATCGACCAGGGCGCCCTGCAGCGCCTCGGAGACGGTCTTGAGATCGGCCTCGGACAGCGGGCTCTTCACGACGTACATCGGCACGCTCCGGTTTCTTCAGACGACCGTACGACCCTGTGCGCCCGTACGACCCCGTTCCCGCCCCTCCACCATGACCGCACACCACCACCCCGGCAAACGGGAGCCCCGGGGCCTTGATCTCCCCAACCGGCGCAACGCAAAAGCCCCGGTCGGCGCCCCCAGGTCTCCCTGGAGGCCCCGGCCGGGGCTCCCTCTTCGCTTCTACTTCTTCACCGGCGCGCGCCGGACCTCACGCGGACAGTCGCGGCGGGTCAGGCCGCGACGACGTCCACCGCTTCGGCGGGCGCCTTGATCGTGACCCGCTCCGGCGGCACACCGGCCACCGACACGGAGTTGAGCATCGGTCGACGTACTGGTGCTGGCACCGGCTCGGTGGCAGCTGCGGACTGGGCCAGCTCGGCAAGGGCGAGCTCGTCGCTCACTTCCCGCATGAGCTCGGACATCCGTACGTCCAGCGCGTCGCAAATGGCGGAGAGCAGCTCGGAGGATGCCTCCTTCTGCCCCCGCTCCACCTCGGAGAGATAGCCGAGTGAGACTCGGGCGGACGAGGAGACTTCGCGCAGAGTACGGCCCTGGCGCTGGCGCTGCCGACGCAGCACGTCACCAAGCAGGCGACGGAGCAGAATCATCGGTGGCTCCCTCCTCGGACCGCGTAGCCGCATCCTTCACGCCCCACCGTACCGCCTTGCGCTGCGGCCGTGCGGGGAGCGCTGTTGTGTTCACTCAGGGCTGCAAACATCAGGTCCCCCCGTTCTGTTCCGTATCCTGTGCCCGCTCGTTCCCGGTCTGTTCGCCCGCAAGCTCCTCAAGAAGCAGTGCGAGTACGCTCCGTACACTCTCCATACGGATTTCCGTCCGGCCGCCGTTCAACCGCAACGACGACACTTTCCCGCCACCTGATACGCCCGAATCCGCTGCGGCCGGTCCGGCGACGGCCACATGGACCGTGCCGACGGGTCGGCCGTCCTGGGGCTCCGGGCCCGCGACACCGGTGGTCGAAATTCCCCAGTCGGCGCCGAGCGCCTTGCGGACGCCCTCCGCCATCTGCACCGCGACCTGCGGATCCACCGCTCCACGCTGGTCCAGGAGAGTGGCGTCGACATCGAGCAACTGGTGCTTGAGCTCCGTGGCGTACGCGGTGACCGAGCCCCGGAACGCCTGGGAGGCCCCGGGGGCCGCGGTGAGCGCGGCCGCGACCAGACCGCCGGTCAGCGACTCCGCGACAGCGAGCGTCTCGCCCCTCACCGTCAGTAGTCGCAGCACTTCGGCGGCCGTGGAAGTCAACGCTCCGCTCCCTCCGCTGCGGCTTCGCGCTCGGCGGTCCCGATCCGGCGCAGCACAATGGCCTGTCTCACATAGTCAAGTCCGGTGACTACGGTCAGAATGACCGCCGCGGCCATCACCCACCACCTCAGGGTGGCCAGGGGGCCCTCCAGTGCCAGGACGTACATCCCGACGGCGATGCCCTGGGTCAGGGTCTTCAGCTTGCCGCCGCGGCTCGCCGGGATGACCCCGTACCGGATGACGACGAAGCGCAGAAGCGTGATCCCGAGTTCCCGGCCGAGGATGACCCCTGTGACCCACCACGGCAGATCACCGAGGGAGGACAGGCAGATCAGCGCGGCACCCATGATCGCCTTGTCGGCGATGGGGTCGGCGATCTTCCCGAAGTCGGTGACGAGGTCGTACGTCCGGGCCAGGTGGCCGTCGAAGATGTCGGTGATCATGGCGACGGCGAAGGCGGCCCAGGCCCAGGCCCGCCAGACCGGGTCGTACCCGCCGTCCATGAGCATCAGCGCGACGAAGCCCGGTACGAGGACGAGGCGGACCATGGTCAGGATGTTCGCGATGTTCCAGAGGCTGGCCTGGTTGACGGCGGCAGCTCCCAGCTTCCCGCCACGCACGGGCCGCGTGTCCCCGGCAGCGCTCGGGGCGCCGGGAACGCCGGAGGCGCTCGTCGCGCCTTTGGCGCCGGAGGTGCCGCCCGCCGCGGATGCCGGGGCTCCCGTCATCTGGCCGCCTCCTCAGTACACACGAGGGAGCCGAGCGAACCCGGCAGCACCTCGGCCACCAGGTCGACGCCCTCCGTGCCGACCACCTTGGCCTCGACCATACGGCCGACGCTCAGCCCCTCGCCGCTCGTGAACAACACCTGGCCGTCCGTCTCGGGCGCCTGGTGGGCACCGCGGCCGTGGGCGCCCTCGTCGCCGTCGACCGACTCGACCAGCACGTGCACGGTCTGCCCGACGCGTTCCTCGGCACGCTGCGAGACCAGCTCCTCGGCCAGCCTCGAAACCCGCGCGAGCCGCTCGGCCACCACGTCCTCGGCCAGCTTGTTCTCGTACGTCGCCGCTTCGGTGCCCTCCTCGTCGGAGTACCCGAAGACGCCGATCGCGTCCAGTCTCGCGCCGTTCAGGAACCGCTCCAGCTCCGCGAGGTCGTCCTCTGTCTCGCCGGGGAAGCCCACGATGAAGTTGGACCGCACGCCGGCCTCGGGTGCCTTGCCGCGGATGGTGTCCAGCAGCTCCAGGAAGCGGTCGGTGTCGCCGAAGCGGCGCATCGAGCGCAGCACGGCCGGGGCGGAGTGCTGGAAGGAGAGGTCGAAGTAGGGCACGACCTTGGGCGTGGAGGTGAGCACGTCGATCAGGCCGGGCCGCATCTCGGCGGGCTGGAGGTAGCTCACACGCACCCGCTCGATGCCGTCGACCTCGGCGAGCTCGGGCAGCAGGGACTCCAGGAGCCGGATGTCGCCCAGGTCCTTGCCGTACGAGGTGTTGTTCTCGGAGACCAGCATGACCTCCTTGACTCCCTGCTCGGCGAGCCAGCGCGTCTCGTTCAGCACGTCCGAGGGGCGGCGCGAGATGAAGGAGCCGCGGAAGGACGGGATGGCGCAGAAGGAGCAGCGGCGGTCGCAGCCCGAGGCCAGCTTCACGGAGGCGACGGGCGAGCCGTCCAGGCGGCGGCGCAGTGGTGAACGCGGCCCGGAGGCCGGAGCGAGGCCGTCCGGAAGGTCGACGGGGGCGTGCCCCGGGAGGGCGACCTCGGCAGCCGACTCCTGGCGCTCGGCCGGGCTGATCGGCAGCAGCTTGCGCCGGTCGCGCGGGGTGTGCGAGGCGTGGATGCCGCCGTTCAGGATGGTCTGGAGGCGGTCGGAGATGTCCGCGTAGTCGTCGAAGCCGAGCACGCCGTCGGCCTCGGGCAGCGCCTCGGCGAGCTCCTTGCCGTACCGCTCGGCCATGCAGCCGACCGCGACGACGGCCTGGGTTCTGCCGTGCCCCTTGAGGTCGTTGGCCTCCAGGAGCGCATCGACGGAGTCCTTCTTGGCGGCTTCGACGAAGCCGCAGGTGTTGACGACCGCGACGTCCGCTTCCTCGGCGTCCTCGACGAGCTCCCAGCCGTCCGCCTCCAAGCGGCCTGCGAGCTCCTCCGAGTCCACCTCGTTACGGGCGCAGCCAAGAGTGACGAGTGCGACGGTACGGCGTTCAGGCATGGGCTCAAGACTACTTCGTCCGACTGACAGCCCACGTCGACGGGGTTGGCCGATCTTGGCCAACCCCGTTCACGCGCTTTCCTTTGAATCGTCTGTACATCCGTGGCCAGGACGTTCCGAAGGCTCAGCCGACCTCGGGGTCGCCCTTCGTGTACGTCAGGCGTTCGACCTGGCCGGGCTGGAAGTCGTCCTCGATCTTCTTGCCGTTGACGTAGAGCTGGACGGCCCCGGCGTCGCCGAGGACGAGGTCGATCTTGGAGCCGTCCTGGAAGGTCTTGGACTCGCCCTGCTTGAGGAGTCCGTCCCACAGGAACCGGCCGTTGTGGTCCTTGGCGGAGATCCAGCTGCGGCCGTCGGAGGCGCTGACCCGTACGGTCACCTTGTCGCGGGGCGCGGCCGCGATGGCGCTGTCGGTCGGGTCGGGCTTCGGGTCGGCGTCGGGCTTGTCGGCCTTGGGCGTGGGCGAGGCGGGCTTGCTGGTGGTCGGCGTGGAGCCCTCGGCGACCTGCGTGGCGTCGCCGTCGTCCCCGCGGTCGAACGCGGTGAAGCCGACGAAGCCGATCACCGCGACGATCGCGGCGACCATGGCGGCGGTCCAGTTGGGGCCGCGCCGCTCGGGACGGATCCGTTCCGCCTCGAACATCGGGGCCGCCGGGGTCGGCGCGGGCCGCCCGCCGTGGGCCTCGTCGAACTGCTCGAGCAGCGGGACGGGGTCGGTGCGTACGGCACGCGCGAGGGTACGAAGGTGACCGCGGGCGTAGACGTCGCCACCGCAGGGGGCGAAGTCGTCCTGCTCGATCGCGTGCACGATGGCGATGCGGACCCGGGTGGCGTTGCTGACGTCGTCGACGGTCAGCCCGGCCGCGATGCGAGCCTGCTGGAGGGCACGGCCGATCGAGGGGCGTTCCGCCATGCGTTCGTCACGGTCGTCTTCGAACGGACGCTCGTCTTCGGGAAAGTTGCCGTCAGGGGAGTTGCCGATGGACACGGGGGCGCCTTTCGAGCGTGTAGCCACCTGTGCTGGAGGTTCAGTCTAGGGGGGGTACGAAAGGGTGGGGCAACCGGGCGGTGGGACTTTGTACGCCATCAGAATGGCCGGACATCCTGCTGGTGGTGAGGGTGTGGGGCACGAGGCTGTCCCCTCGTCCAACTTGACGTACGACGAAGGGAAACGGTTGCTCACCATTTCCTTACGGATGAGTCACGTTCGAATACCCGGATGCCGTAATTGCATCCGCGTTCCGTCCGCCGGACAACCGGTTTTCCCCTGCTGTGCGCCCCTGTCACGCCTCTCCGCGATCCCGCTGCGGCTCTTACGCCCCAGTCTCCCCCCGGATCACGGCCAGCACGCCGTCCAGCTCGTCGGGTTTCACAAGAACGTCACGTGCCTTGGAGCCCTCGCTCGGCCCCACGATGCCCCGGGACTCCATGAGGTCCATGAGCCGTCCCGCCTTGGCGAAGCCGACGCGCAGCTTGCGCTGGAGCATGGAGGTCGAACCGAACTGGGTGGAGACGACCAGTTCGGCCGCCTGGCACAGCAGGTCGAGGTCGTCGCCGATCTCCTCGTCGATCTCCTTCTTCTGCTTGGTGCCCACGGTGACGTCGTCCCGGAAGACGGGCGCCATCTGGTCCTTGCAGTGCTGGACGATCGCCGCGACCTCGTCCTCGGTCACGAACGCGCCCTGCATGCGGGTCGGCTTGTTCGCCCCCATGGGCAGGAACAGCCCGTCGCCCTTGCCGATCAGCTTCTCGGCGCCGGGCTGGTCGAGGATGACGCGCGAGTCGGCGAGGGAGGAGGTGGCGAAGGCGAGCCGCGAGGGGACGTTCGCCTTGATCAGACCGGTGACGACGTCCACGGACGGCCGCTGCGTGGCGAGCACCAGGTGGATGCCGGCCGCGCGCGCGAGCTGTGTGATGCGCACGATCGCGTCCTCGACGTCCCGCGGCGCGACCATCATGAGGTCGGCGAGCTCGTCCACGATCACCAGCAGGTACGGGTACGGGGACAGCTCGCGCTCACTGCCCTCGGGCAGCTTGACCTTGCCCTTCCTGATC
Source organism: Streptomyces europaeiscabiei (assembly GCF_001550375.1). GTDB lineage: Bacteria > Actinomycetota > Actinomycetes > Streptomycetales > Streptomycetaceae > Streptomyces > Streptomyces europaeiscabiei. The sequence continues at coordinate 9,334 of NZ_LRTR01000120.1, forward strand.
GCCTCGTTGAAGTCGTCGATGTGCCGGTAGCCGAACGCGGCCAGGTCGTCGTAGCGCAGGTCCATCTCGCGCACGACCCACTGGAGCGCCTCGGCGGCCCGCTTGGGGTTGGTGATGATCGGCGTGATGAGGTGCGGGATGCCCTCGTACGCGGTCAGCTCGACGCGCTTGGGGTCGACGAGGACCATGCGGACGTCCTCGGGGGTCGCGCGGACCATGACCGAGGTGATCAGGCAGTTGATGCACGACGATTTGCCCGAGCCGGTCGCACCCGCGACGAGCACATGCGGCATCTTCGCCAGGTTGGCCATCACATAGCCGCCCTCGACGTCCTTGCCGAGCGCGACCAGCATCGGGTGGTCGTCCTCGGCCGCGTCCGCGAGGCGCAGGACGTCACCGAGGTTGACCATCTCGCGGTCGGTGTTGGGGATCTCGATGCCGACGGCCGACTTGCCGGGGATGGGGCTGATGATCCGTACGTCCGGGCTGGCGACGGCATAGGCGATGTTCTTGGTCAGCGCGGTGATCCGCTCGACCTTGACCGCCGGGCCCAGCTCGACCTCGTAGCGGGTGACCGTCGGCCCGCGGGTGAAGCCGGTGACGGAGGCGTCGACCTTGAACTCGGAGAACACGTTCGAGAGGGAGGCCACTATGGCGTCGTTGGCCGCACTGCGCGTCTTGCCGGGGCCGCCCCGCTCCAGGAGGTCGAGCGAGGGCAGGGAGTAGGTGATGTCGCCGGAGAGCTGCAGCTGTTCGGCGCGCGGCGGCAGCTCGCGGGGCTCGTCCGGAGCCTGCTTGGTCAGGTCCGGCACCAGGGCGTCCTGCCTGGCGCCCTTGGGCGGCCTGGCGGCCGGGGGCTCCTGCTGGGGCGTCCTGCTGCGCGCGGCCGGGACGGGGGTGGTCTCCTCCCGGTCGCCCACGCTCACCCCCTGGGTGAGGTCGGCGACCACCGGGGAGGGCGGCATCCCGTGCAGCACGGCCCCGTCGAGCGCGGCAGCGGCGGCCGCGGCGACGTCCACCGCGTCCATCGGCCGGTTCGGGTCCGGCTGCCGTACGGCGGAGCGCCTCGGGCGGCGCCTGGTGAGGGCCTCCTGCTCGGCGCCGTCGGGGTCGTACGCCTCGGGGGCGGAGCCACGCCTGCGGGAGCGCGCGGGCAGCGCATCGCGCCACTGCTCGTCGTAGCGGTCGTCGTCCTGTGCGTACTCGTCGTACTCGTCGTCGTCCGCGACGATGCCCAGCTTCTGCCCGAGCAGCCGCAGCCGCTGCGGGATCGCGTTGACCGGCGTGGCGGTGACGACGAGCAGCCCGAAGACCGTGAGCAGCACGAGCATCGCCACGGCGAGGGCCTCGCCCATGGTGTACGTCAGCGGGGTGGCGGTGCCCCAGCCGATGAGCCCACCTGCGTCTCTTATGGCCTGCATGCCGGCGCTGCGGGCGGGCGAGCCGCACGCGAGGTGGACCTGGCCGAGGATGCCGATGACGAGTGCGGACAGGCCGATGACGATGCGGCCGTTGGCGTCCGGCTTCTCGGGGTGCCGGATGAACCGTACGGCGATGACCGCGAGCAGTATCGGCATGAGCAGGTCGAGCCGGCCGAAGGCGCCGGTCACGAGCATCTCGACGAGATCGCCGACCGGCCCGCGCAGGTTGGACCAGGTGCCGGCGGCGACGATCAGGGCGAGGGCGAGCAGCAGGAGCCCTACGCCGTCCTTGCGGTGCGCCGGGTCGAGACCCTTCGCGCCCTGCCCTATGCCACGGAAGACGGCGCCGACGGCGTGCGCGGCACCGAGCCAGATGGCGCGTACGAGTCTGTACACGCCTCCGGTGGGATTGGGCGCCGGCTTCGGAGGGGCCGTCTTCTTCGCCGTCGCCCTCTTGGCGGGTGCCTTCCTGGCGGCGGCTTTCTTCGCGGGGGCCTTCTTCGCCGGAGCCTTCGTCGGAGCGGCCGCCTTCTTCGCGGGCGGCTTCTTCGCTGCGGACTGACGTGAGGCCATGGGTGTGAGGTTACCGGTGGAGGCCACAGCCGACACGTGTGCCTACTGCTTCACCCGTTCGTGTCGCGTACTCGAAGCCCCGAGGCTGACACGGCCTGACAGGCCCTCAGCCCTCGCAGCCGACTGACAACCAAGCGCGGGTCGGGGGCACTTGTGGGACCCCGCCCGCGCTCCGGAAGGTGCTCAGTTCTGCGACGGCAACGCCGAGGGACCGCCCGTACCCGGCTCCAACGCGTCCAGCGCCCTGCGCAGGCCCGTCAGTTTGCGTTCGAGATGGGCCGCGGTGGCCACTGCGGCGGCGTCCGCCGAGTCGTCGTCGAGTTGCTTGGACAGCGCCTCCGCCTGCTCCTCGACGGCGGCGAGCCGCGCGGAGAGCTCGGCGAGGATGCCGCCGGAGGGCTCCTTGGAACCGCCCGCCGCGCCCTTGCCGCCGCCCTCCAACTGGAGTCTCAGCAGCGCCGCCTGCTCCCTGAGCTGGCAGTTCTTCATGTACAGCTCGACGAACACCGAGACCTTGGCGCGCAGCACCCAGGGGTCGAACGGCTTCGAGATGTAGTCGACCGCACCCGCCGCGTACCCACGGAACGTGTGGTGCGGTCCGTGGTTGATGGCGGTGAGGAAAATGATCGGGATGTCCCGGGTCCGTTCGCGCCGCTTGATGTGCGCGGCCGTTTCGAAACCGTCCATTCCCGGCATCTGGACGTCCAGCAGAATGACCGCGAAGTCGTCCGTCAGCAGCGCCTTGAGCGCTTCCTCCCCGGACGATGCCCGCACCAGTGTCTGATCGAGCGCGGAGAGGATGGCCTCCAGCGCCAACAGATTCTCCGGCCGGTCATCGACCAGGAGGATCTTGGCCTTCTGCACCATGGCCCGCCCTCCTCGCCCCGGCTTGGGGCCTCCCCTGTCCGCAGGACTCGACGTGACACCACTCGGCGTCACCCCAGGGGACGACTCCCTCGCGCCACCCGTCCTTGTGCCGGTCATCGTAGCCGCACCCCGCCTGTCGCCACACCCTGTCACCGTGATGTCACTGTGCTCGTAGCAGAAACGCAAGCGGGGACCAGAAGGTTCCCCGGATCCCGCGTTTCTACACGACCCCGGCCACACTCAGTCAGCAACTCGGTGCGCCCTCCGACGGGTTGCGACCACCGGCCGCTCGTCCTGTCACTCACTTCGCATCCACTGCTCCATGACCGACAGCAGATGATCCGGATCGACCGGCTTCGTCACATAGTCGGAGGCTCCCGAGTCGATCGCCTTCTCCCGGTCGCCCTTCATCGCCTTGGCCGTCAGCGCGATGATCGGCAGTCCGGCGAACTGGGGCATCCGGCGGATTGCCGTGGTCGTCGCGTATCCATCCATCTCGGGCATCATGATGTCCATCAGGACGACCGTCACGTCGTCGTGCTGTTCCAGGACCTCGATCCCCTCGCGGCCGTTCTCGGCGTACAGCACGGACAGACCGTGCTGCTCCAGGACGCTGGTGAGCGCGAAGACGTTACGGATGTCGTCGTCGACGATGAGTACCTTCTCGCCGTCGAAGCGAATCGTCCGGCGCGGCTGCGCCGCCTCCTGCGCGGCCTGTTGCGCCCAGTGCTCCTGTGCCCGCCCGTTGCCCTGCTGGTACAGGTCCGACGGGGAGCCCGTCGGCACGGACCTGCGACGCCGCCGGAAGAGCGCGGCGGCCCCGTTCTGCGTCTCGCGGTACGACTTCACCTCGGCCGGCGTCTCGGTGCGCTCGGCCAGCTCGTGCTCGGAGGCCAGCAGCTCCCCCGCCTCCAGCGCGGCGGGCGCACTGTGCGCGTAGCCCTGCGGAGGCAGTTCGCTCGGGTGCAGCGGCAAATACAGGGTGAAGGTGGAGCCGCGTCCCGGCTCGCTCTGCGCGTAAATCTCGCCGCCCAGCAGTCGGGCGATCTCCCGCGAGATGGACAGGCCCAGGCCCGTACCGCCGTACTTGCGGCTCGTGGTGCCGTCCGCCTGCTTGAACGCCTCGAAGATGACCCGCATCTTGCTGGCCGCGATGCCGATGCCCGTGTCCGTCACCGAGAACGCGATCATGGGGGCGTCCGCGTCCCGCAGCGAGCCCGCCTCCAGCAGCTGCTCCTTGATGGCCACCGGCGCATCCGCGCCGGCCGGCCGGATGACCAGTTCCACGGCCCCGGAGTCGGTGAACTTCACCGCGTTGGACAACAGGTTCCGCAGCACCTGCAACAGCCGCTGTTCGTCGGTGTGCAGCGTGGCGGGCAGCTCCGGCGAGACCCGTACGGAGAAGTCGAGGCCCTTCTCCGCGGTCAGCGGCCGGAAGGTGGCCTCCACGTAGTCGACGAGCTGGACGAGGGCGATACGGGTCGGCGAGACGTCCATCTTGCCCGCCTCGACCTTCGACAGATCCAGGATGTCGTTGATCAGCTGGAGCAGGTCGGAGCCCGCCCCGTGGATCGTCTCGGAGAACTCGACCTGCTTGGGCGTCAGGTTCGACTCGGCGTTGTCGGCGAGCAGCTTGGCGAGGATCAGCAGCGAGTTGAGCGGGGTGCGCAGCTCGTGCGACATGTTCGCCAGGAACTCGCTCTTGTAGCGCATGGAGACCGCGAGCTGCTCGGCGCGCTCCTCCAGGACCTGGCGCGCCTCCTCGATCTCGGTGTTCTTGACCTCGATGTCGCGGTTCTGCCGGGCCAGCAGCTCGGCCTTCTCCTCCAGTTCGGCGTTGGACGCCTGGAGTGCCTTCTGCCGGTTCTCCAACTCGTCGGACCGCTCGCGCAGTTGCTCGGTCAGCTCCTGCGACTGCTTCAGCAGCACCTCGGTCTTGGTGTTGACGGAGATGGTGTTGACGCTCGTCGCGATCATCTCCGCGATCTGGTTCAGGAAGTCCTTCTGGATCTGCGTGAACGGTGTGAACGACGCCAGCTCGATCACCCCGAGCACGGTGCCCTCGAAGAGCACCGGAAGCACGATGACCTGCGCCGGGGGTGCCTCACCGAGCCCGGAGGAGATCTTCAGATAGCCGCTCGGCGCGTTCTCCACCAGGATCGTGCGCTTCTCCTTCGCGGCCGTCCCGACCAGCGCCTCGCCGGGCCGGAACGACGTCGGCATGGAGCCCATGGAGTAGCCGTACGAGCCGAGCATGCGCAGCTCGTACTGCTCGTCGTTGTCCGGGGCCAGGTCCTTGCCGTCCAGGAACGGCAGCGCGAGGAAGAAGGCGCCGTGCTGCGCGGACACCACCGGCGTCAGCTCGCTCATGATCAGCGATGCCACGTCGTCGAGGTCCCGGCGGCCCTGCATCAGGGCGGAGATCCGGGCAAGGTTGCCCTTGAGCCAGTCCTGCTCCTGGTTGGCGATCGTGGTGTCGCGGAGGTTGGCGATCATCTTGTTGATGTAGTCCTGCAGCTCCTTGATCTCGCCGGACGCGTCGACGTCGATCTTGAGGTTCAGGTCGCCCCGGGTCACCGCGGTGGCCACGCGCGCGATGGCGCGCACCTGCCGGGTCAGGTTCCCGGCCATCTCGTTCACCGACTCGGTGAGGTCCCGCCAGGTGCCGTCGACGTCCCGCACCCGCGCCAGACCGCCCAGCTGACCCTCGGTGCCCACCTCGCGGGCAACGCGGGTCACCTCCTCGGCGAAGGACGACAGCTGGTCGACCATCGTGTTGATGGTGGTCTTGAGCTCCAGGATCTCGCCGCGCGCGTCGATGTCGATCTTCTTGGTCAGGTCGCCCTTGGCGATGGCGGTCGTGACCATCGCGATGTTGCGGACCTGCCCGGTGAGGTTGGACGCCATCGAGTTCACGGACTCGGTGAGGTCCTTCCACGTGCCCGCCACACCCGGTACGTGCGCCTGGCCGCCCAGGATGCCGTCCGTGCCCACCTCACGGGCCACCTTGGTGACCTGGTCGGCGAACGAACTCAGCGTCTTCACCATGCTGTTGAAGGTGTCGGCGAGCTCCGCGACCTCACCGGCCGCCTCGATCGTCACGGTGCGGGTCAGGTCACCGTTGGCGACGGCGGCCGCGACCTGGGAGATGTTCCGCACCTGCATGGTGAGGTTCTTGGCCATCAGGTTGACGTTGCCGCTGAGGTCCTTCCAGATGCCGGTGATGCCCGGCACGTGCGCCTGGCCGCCCAGAATGCCCTCCGTGCCCACCTCACGGGCCACCCGGGTCACCTGCTCGGCGAAGGACGACAGTTGGTCGACCATCGTGTTGACGGTGGTGACGAGTTCGAGGATCTCGCCCTTGGCATCGACGGTGATCTTCTTCGACAGGTCGCCCTTGGCGACGGCGGTCGTGACCTCGGCGATCTGACGCACCTGGATCGTCAGGTTGTTCGCCATGAAGTTCACCGACTGCGTGAGGTCCTTCCAGGTGCCGGAGACACCCTGCACCTCGGCCTGACCGCCGAGCTGGCCCTCCGTACCCACCTCGCGGGCGACCCGGGTGACCTCCTCCGCGAACGACGACAGCTGGTCCACCATCGTGTTCAGCGTGTTCTTCAGCTCCAGGATCTCGCCGCGCGCGTCCACGGTGATCTTCTGGGAGAGGTCTCCGCGGGCCACCGCCGTGGCGACCTGCGCGATGTTGCGGACCTGACCGGTCAGGTTGCCTGCCATCCCGTTCACGGACTCGGTGAGGTCGCGCCACACCCCGGCGACACCGGGCACCTGCGCCTGACCGCCGAGGCGGCCCTCCGTGCCCACGTCCCGGGCGACCCGGGTCACCTGGTCGGCGAAGGAGGAGAGCTGGTCGACCATCGTGTTGATGGTGTTCTTCAGCTCCAGGATCTCGCCGCGCGCGTCGACGTCGATCTTCTGGGACAGGTCGCCCCGCGCCACTGCCGTCGTCACCTGCGCGATGTTGCGCACCTGCGAGGTGAGATTGCCGGCCATCGAGTTGACGGAGTCGGTGAGTTCCTTCCACGTACCGGACACACCGTCCACGCGGGCCTGACCGCCGAGGCGGCCCTCCGTGCCCACGTCCCGGGCCATGCGCGTCACCTGGTCGGCGAACGACGACAGCTGGTCCACCATCGTGTTCACGGTGTTCTTCAGTTCGAGCATCTCGCCCGCGACATCGACGGTGACCTTCTGCGAGAGGTCACCGTTGGCCACGGCCGTCGTCACCGCCGCGATGTTCCTCACCTGTCCGGTGAGATTCCGGAACGCGGTGTTGACGGAGTCCGTCAGGTCCTTCCACGTACCGGCCGCGCCCGGCACCTGCGCCTGACCGCCCAGCCGGCCCTCGGCACCGACCTCGTTCGCCACCCGCGTGACCTCGGCACCGAAGTACGAGAGCTGGTCGACCATCCCGTTGACGGTGTTCTTGAGCTCCAGCATCTCGCCGGCCACGTCCACGGTGACCTTCTGCGACAGGTCGCCGTTGGCCACGGCCGTCGTCACCGCCGCGATGTCCCGCACCTGGATCGTGAGATTCCGGAAGACCGTGTTCACCGAATCGGTGAGGTCCTTCCATGTTCCGGCCGCGCCCGGCACCTGCGCCTGACCGCCCAGCCGGCCCTCGGCACCGACCTCGTTCGCCACCCGCGTGACCTCGTCGGCGAAGATCCGCAGCGTCTCGGTCATCTGGTTGATGGTCTCGGCGAGCTTGGCGACCTCACCGCGTGCGGGCACGGTGACCTTCTGCGACAGGTCGCCGTTGGCGACCGCGGTGGTGACCTGGGCGATCCCCCGCACCTGTGCGGTGAGATTGCCGGCCATGGTGTTCACCGAATCGGTGAGCTCCTTCCACACACCCGCCACACCCGGCACCTCGGCCTGACCGCCGAGCTGCCCGTCGGTGCCCACCTCGCGAGCGACTCGGGTCACCTCGGAGGAGAACGCGGAGAGCTGGTCGACCATCGTGTTGACGGTCTCCTTCAGCTCCAGCATCTCGCCGGCCACGTGAACCGTGACCTTCCGGGACAAGTCACCCTTCGCCACCGCGGTCGTCACCAGGGCGATGTCCCTCACCTGTGCGGTGAGCCGGTGCGCCATGGTGTTGACGGACTCCGTCAGGTCCTTCCACGAACCGGACATGCCACGCACCTTGGCCTGCCCGCCCAGCTTGCCCTCGGTGCCCACCTCGCTGGCCACCCGGGTGACCTCGTCGGTGAACGTCGACAGCTGGTCGACCAGGTTGTTGACCGTACGCCCGACCTTCAGGAACTCCCCGCGCAGCGGATGCCCGGTCCCGTCCGGCCCCTGCGACCGCAGCTCCATGCGCGGCGACAGATCACCGTCCGCGACGGCCGACAGCACCCGGCTGACCTCGGAGACAGGCCGTACGAGGTCGTCGACCAGCGCGTTCGACGCATCGATCGCGGCAGCCCAGGACCCCTCGGTGGCACCCGTCTCCAGCCGCTCGGTGAGCTTGCCCTCACGCCCCACCACGCGCCGCACCCGCGACAACTCACCGGTCAGATGCAGATTCCGGTCCGCCACCTCGTTGTACACGGCGGCGATCTCGGCCATCACACCGTCGCCCGAGACGGTCAGCCGCTTGCGGAAATTGCCGTCCCGCATCGCCTCCAGCGCCGTGAGCAGCCGGTTCAGGGCAGCCGTGTCCACGGTGATGGTCCCATTACGCGATTTACGTGATGTGCGCTGGTCACTCTGGGACTGTCCGCCTTTCGCGCGCGCCTTAGTGCCCCGCGTCGCTGCGCCAGACTCCACTGTGTCCCTCCCGCAAGGGTCGACCGTTCCTGCTGGACGTACTTCGCCGCATTCGAACGCTTCGTACTGCTCACACTGTTCGTACCACTCGTACTGCTTCGTACTCGGATACTTCTGCTCAGCGGGCCGGGTGCCACTCCCCGACGCACTGGGAAGGTACTCGGACTCGCCCGACCTTCTCCTGGAAGCCTGCCCAGTGTTTCACCATGGCTGAACCAGGCCATAACAGTTCGGCAGCTTCGCACACGGTCCGCACACCTCCGGACGGAAACACAGACGACCGGCATCCGCATGGACGGCGAAGGTAAGTAACCTTGCATGCGGCTGTCCAGCCATGCCGGACCCGTCCGGCCTGGGCGGTGGCGCACGAGCACGAGCGGGCAGGCATCGGAGGGGCGGCCTCACCATGACCACCGGACTGCATCCTGGGGAGACCCCCCAGGAACCCAGGCCGACGGAGAACCAGCCTCTGCCACGGCAGGAGGCCGTCCCAGGATCCCCGCACGTCGAGAACCGGACAAGGAGTTCTGTGATCACCGCGCGCGCGGCCGCCAGCTTCACTGCCGTCTCACGATCCGTCGCGACCGCCCGCTCGTTCGTCCGCGACACCCTCCACGGCTGGGGCTTCGCCGACATCGTCGACGACGCGGTGGTCCTCACCAGCGAACTCGTCACCAACGCGGTCGTCCACGCGGGAACCTCCGCCGACGTCCTCTGTCTGCGGGCCGACGACGGCGTACGCATCGAGGTGGCCGACAGATATCCCGAGCGTGAGATCCCCCTCCAGGGCAGCCACATCAACATGGGCAGCCCGGACCGCGAGGGCGGCCGCGGCCTCCAGCTGTGCGCGGCGATGGCCTCTCGCTGGGGCGTCGAGTACACGTCCACCCACAAGCAGGTCTGGTTCCAACTCGATCTTCCCGACCGCCCGGTGGGCACCCGCTCGGCCGGCCCTGCCCTCCCCGCCGACCTGCTCCCGCTCGCCGACGGCCGGGTCCGCGTCGCGGTCGTCCAGATCGACCGCGTGGGCGCGATCGGCGCCTGGAACGAGGACGCCGAGGAACTCTTCGGGTACCCCCCCGACCAGGTCATCGGCAAGCCGCTCACCGACCTCGCCGCCTGGCCGCACACCCCCGGCACCAGCACCGGCGTCGTCGAGGCCCTCCAACTCTCCCGCTGGGAGGGCAGCTACGGCATCCGCTGCGCCAACGGGCGCGTGACGCCGGTCTACGCCTCCCACCTCCGGGTCCGCGACACGGGCGGCGACCCCTCCACGGTCTGCCTTCTCGTCCAGGACCACGAGCGCGCCGTCCTCCAGACCCCGATCCGCATGCCGTCCGGTGACGGCTCCGGTTCCGGCGAGGGCCAGGCCACGGACCCCTTCGAGGTCTTCATCGGCTCCCCCGCCCCGGACGACCTCGACGGCCTGCTCCAGCGCACGGTCGAGCGCGCCCGCGACATGCTCGACGGGGACTCCGCCTTCCTGCTCCTCGCGACCGACGACGAGACCGAGCTGGAGGTACGGGCCTCCACGGGCCTCCCGTCGGCCCGTCAGCGCTTCGCCCGCGTCCCCGTGGACGCCGGCCCCGGCCGCTACGGCTCGGCCCGTATGCCCGCCGTCCACGACGATCTCACGGCCGTCCCCGGCGCCGTCCCCCTCCTCAACGGCACGGGCATGCGCTCGGTCGTCACGGTCCCCCTCAAGGTCGAGGGCCGCCTCACGGGCTCCCTGGGCGTCGCCGCCGAGTCCCAGGGCCGCTACTCCAACGAGGAGGCCCTGCGCCTCCAGTTCGCCGCCGACCGCATCGCCCTGGCCGTCGAGTCGGCCCGCCTGGGCGAGCTGGAGCGTCTGCGCCGCGGCTCGTTGAGCTTCCTGGTGGAAGCCTCCGACCTCCTGGCCGGCACCCTGGACCGCGACCAGACACTGGCCCTCATGGCCCAGATGACGATCCCGACCCTCGCCACCTGGTGCGCCGTCTACACGATCGCCGACCAGGCCTCGGACCCGTACCTCAGTTACGTCCTGCACGAGGACGAGGACCTCATCGACGGCCTCAAGGCCCTCCTCTCCAAGATCCGCCCGCCTGAGCCCATCCCCACCCCGGGCGCCCGCGTCTGGACGGCCCCCGCCGAGGCTGCCCACCAGGCGGCCCTGCGCACCTCGATGCGCAGCCTGGGGCTGGGCGAGCCCGCCACGGTCAGCTCGGGCATCGGCACGACGCTGGCGACGGCCTCGGCGGTGGGCGGCGAAACAGTTGTCCTCCCGCTGGTGGCCCGCAACCGCGTGATCGGCATGCTGACCCTCGGCAAGCCCACGGACGAACACTTCCGCCAGGAGATCCTGGAGTTGGCCGAGGACCTCTCCCGCCGGGCCGCCCTCGCCCTGGACAACGCCCGCCTGTACTCGGAGCGCGTGGCCATCAGCCAGTCCCTCCAGCGCAGCCTCCTGCCACCCGAGCTTCCCCAGATCGACGGCGTCGAGGTCGAGGTCATCTACCGCGCGGCCGGCGAGGGCAACGAGGTCGGCGGCGACTTCTACGACCTCTTCCCCATCCGCGACGGCGCGTACGGCTTCGCCATCGGCGACGTCTGCGGCACCGGCCCGGAGGCCGCCGCGGTCACCGGCCTGGCCCGCCACGCCCTGCGCCTGCTGGCCCGCGAGGGCTACGGCGGACCGGCGGTCCTTGAGCGTCTCAACTCCGCGATCATCGACGAGGGCGCCCGCAGCCGCTTCCTGACGCTCCTGTACGGCGAGTTGTGGCCCCAGGAGGACGGCAGCGCCGTACTGAAGGTCGTCTGCGCCGGTCACCCGCTCCCGCTGCGCCTGCGCCAGGACGGCACGGTCGAGCCCGCCGCTGAACCGCAAGCGCTCCTCGGTGTCATGGAGGACCTGGAGCTCTACGAGCAGACGGTCACCCTCGACCCCGGCGACGTCCTCCTGTGCGTCACGGACGGCGTCACCGAACGCCGTGAAGGCACCCGCATGTTGGGCGACGACGGCCTCACCGAGGTGCTCACCGCCTGTACGGGCCTCACGGCTGGCGCGGTCGCGGCCCGCGTCATGCGCGCGGTCGAACGCTTCGCCTCCGACGCCCCCTCCGACGACATGGCCATCCTGGCGATGCGCGTCCCGGGGCTCCAGAGGGACTGACTCCGGATACGACAAAGGCCCCGCCCGATCGGGCGGGGCCTTTTGGCTGAGCCCCCAAACGGAATCGAACCGTTGACCTTCTCCTTACCATGGAGACGCTCTACCGACTGAGCTATAGGGGCCTGTCACCTGACCGAGGTCCCCCTCGCGGCAACGAGATAGATCATACCCCGAACCGGCAGTTCCTTCGAACCACCCGGCGCACTGCCAAAAGCTCCACGCGCCCCCGAGTTGCCCCGCGCATCCGAAGGGCTAGAAGGCCGGCTGCAGCAAGCCGCCGAGCGCATTGCAGGTGGACACCAGCCGCTGCAGTTCCCGCCGCGACATCTCGCCGCCGATGGGCAGCGCCAGCGTCTCGTCGGCGGCACGCTCGGTCTCGGGCAGACACACGTCCCGCCGGAACCCGGGAATCCGGTGTACGGGTGTCTTCACCGGCACACTGCACTGGACTCCCTTGGCACGCACGGCGCGCGCGAAGGCGTCCCGGTCCGGCCGCCCGTTTCCGGGCACTCGCACGACGTACTGCTGGAAGGTGTGCCCGTCACTCCCCTCGGGAGTCCGGACGCCCTTCAGCTTCGCACTGAGGTAAGCGGCCTGCCGCCGACGCTCCCCCAGCTCGCTGTACGGCGTCTCCGACTCGCCCTGCTCCAGCAGCAGCAGCCCATGCCGCTGCCCGACTTGACGGAGCGACGCGATATCGGCCGACCGGCCGAAGCGGTGGACGACAACCGCTGCCACGGTCCGCGGTGACACCGCGGCCTCGACAGCCGAGGCATCCAGACAGTACGTCACCGGGTCTATGTCGGCGAACACCGGCACAGCCCCTGCCAGGCTCACTGCCTGAGCGACCTCCGGGTTCCCGAACGCCGGCACGACCACTTCGTCACCGGCGCCGACACCTGCGGCCCTGAGCATTCCAACGGTACCCATGGCGCGGATCCTGGTCGCGCAATGTGAACTCCAAGTGACGCCCAACAAAAAAGAGCTGGTCCCCGAACCGAAATTCGGGGACCAGCTCTTTCAATATTTGTTCGGCGGCGTCCTACTCTCCCACAGGGTCCCCCCTGCAGTACCATCGGCGCTGTAAGGCTTAGCTTCCGGGTTCGGAATGTAACCGGGCGTTTCCCTCACGCTATGACCACCGAAACACTATGAAACACTCAACCGCACCATCCCCCGTGACCAAACAAGGGAATGGGGTTGTTCGTGGTTTCAGAACCAACACAGTGGACGCGAGCAACTGAGGACAAGCCCTCGGCCTATTAGTACCAGTCAACTCCACCCGTTACCAGGCTTCCATATCTGGCCTATCAACCCAGTCGTCTACTGGGAGCCTTACCCCATCAAGTGGGTGGGAATACTCATCTCGAAGCAGGCTTCCCGCTTAGATGCTTTCAGCGGTTATCCCTCCCGAACGTAGCCAACCAGCCATGCCCTTGGCAGGACAACTGGCACACCAGAGGTTCGTCCGTCCCGGTCCTCTCGTACTAGGGACAGCCCTTCTCAATATTCCTGCGCGCGCAGCGGATAGGGACCGAACTGTCTCACGACGTTCTAAACCCAGCTCGCGTACCGCTTTAATGGGCGAACAGCCCAACCCTTGGGACCGACTCCAGCCCCAGGATGCGACGAGCCGACATCGAGGTGCCAAACCATCCCGTCGATATGGACTCTTGGGGAAGATCAGCCTGTTATCCCCGGGGTACCTTTTATCCGTTGAGCGACGGCGCTTCCACAAGCCACCGCCGGATCACTAGTCCCGACTTTCGTCCCTGCTCGACCCGTCGGTCTCACAGTCAAGCTCCCTTGTGCACTTACACTCAACACCTGATTGCCAACCAGGCTGAGGGAACCTTTGGGCGCCTCCGTTACTCTTTAGGAGGCAACCGCCCCAGTTAAACTACCCATCAGACACTGTCCCTGATCCGGATCACGGACCCAGGTTAGACATCCAGCACGACCAGACTGGTATTTCAACGACGACTCCACAACCACTGGCGTGGCCGCTTCAAAGTCTCCCAGCTATCCTACACAAGCCGAACCGAACACCAATATCAAACTGTAGTAAAGGTCCCGGGGTCTTTCCGTCCTGCTGCGCGAAACGAGCATCTTTACTCGTAGTGCAATTTCACCGGGCCTATGGTTGAGACAGTCGAGAAGTCGTTACGCCATTCGTGCAGGTCGGAACTTACCCGACAAGGAATTTCGCTACCTTAGGATGGTTATAGTTACCACCGCCGTTTACTGGCGCTTAAGTTCTCAGCTTCGCCACACCGAAATGTGACTAACCGGTCCCCTTAACGTTCCAGCACCGGGCAGGCGTCAGTCCGTATACATCGCCTTACGGCTTCGCACGGACCTGTGTTTTTAGTAAACAGTCGCTTCTCGCTGGTCTCTGCGGCCACCCCCAGCTCAGGAAGCAAGTTCCCTCACCAGTGATGGCCCCCCTTCTCCCGAAGTTACGGGGGCATTTTGCCGAGTTCCTTAACCATAGTTCACCCGAACGCCTCGGTATTCTCTACCTGACCACCTGAGTCGGTTTAGGGTACGGGCCGCCATGAAACTCGCTAGAGGCTTTTCTCGACAGCATAGGATCATCCACTTCACCACAATCGGCTCGGCATCAGGTCTCAGCCACAAGTACGACGGATTTACCTATCGCACGGCCTACACCCTTACCCCGGGACTACCACCGCCCGGGATGGACTACCTTCCTGCGTCACCCCATCACTCACCTACTGCAAGTCTGGTCCGTCGGCTCCACCACTTTCCTTTCCCCGAAGGGTCCGGAACGGCTTCACGGACTTAGCATCGCCTGGTTCAATGTTTGACGCTTCACAGCGGGTACCGGAATATCAACCGGTTATCCATCGACTACGCCTGTCGGCCTCGCCTTAGGTCCCGACTTACCCTGGGCAGATCAGCTTGACCCAGGAACCCTTAGTCAATCGGCGCAAACGTTTCTCACGTTTGTATCGCTACTCATGCCTGCATTCTCACTCGTGAACCGTCCACAACTCGCTTCCGCGGCTGCTTCACCCGGCACACGACGCTCCCCTACCCATCCCAGCAGGCGTTGGCCCTATATGCTGAAATGACACGACTTCGGCGGTACGCTTGAGCCCCGCTACATTGTCGGCGCGGAATCACTAGACCAGTGAGCTATTACGCACTCTTTCAAGGGTGGCTGCTTCTAAGCCAACCTCCTGGTTGTCTGTGCGACTCCACATCCTTTCCCACTTAGCGTACGCTTAGGGGCCTTAGTCGATGCTCTGGGCTGTTTCCCTCTCGACCATGGAGCTTATCCCCCACAGTCTCACTGCCGCGCTCTCACTTACCGGCATTCGGAGTTTGGCTAAGGTCAGTAACCCGGTAGGGCCCATCGCCTATCCAGTGCTCTACCTCCGGCAAGAAACACACGACGCTGCACCTAAATGCATTTCGGGGAGAACCAGCTATCACGGAGTTTGATTGGCCTTTCACCCCTAACCACAGGTCATCCCCCAGGTTTTCAACCCTGGTGGGTTCGGTCCTCCACGAAGTCTTACCTCCGCTTCAACCTGCCCATGGCTAGATCACTCCGCTTCGGGTCTTGAGCGTGCTACTGAATCGCCCTGTTCGGACTCGCTTTCGCTACGGCTACCCCACTCGGGTTAACCTCGCAACACACCGCAAACTCGCAGGCTCATTCTTCAAAAGGCACGCAGTCACGACGCACCGAGCAAGCTCGATGCGCGACGCTCCCACGGCTTGTAGGCACACGGTTTCAGGTACTATTTCACTCCGCTCCCGCGGTACTTTTCACCATTCCCTCACGGTACTATCCGCTATCGGTCACCAGGGAATATTTAGGCTTAACGGGTGGTCCCGCCAGATTCACACGGGATTTCTCGGGCCCCGTGCTACTTGGGTGTCTCTCAAACGAGCCGTACAAATTTCAGCTACGGGGGTCTTACCCTCTACGCCGGACCTTTCGCATGTCCTTCGCCTACCTGTACGGTTTCTGACTCGTCTCACAGCCGGCAGACTGTGAAAGAGAGATCCCACAACCCCGTACACGCAACCCCTGCCGGGTCTCACACGTATACGGTTTGGCCTCATCCGGTTTCGCTCGCCACTACTCCCGGAATCACGGTTGTTTTCTCTTCCTGCGGGTACTGAGATGTTTCACTTCCCCGCGTTCCCTCCACTTGCCCTATGTGTTCAGGCAAGGGTGACAGCCCATGACGACTGCCGGGTTTCCCCATTCGGACACCCCCGGATCAAAGCCTGGTTGACGACTCCCCGGGGCCTATCGTGGCCTCCCACGTCCTTCATCGGTTCCTGGTGCCAAGGCATCCACCGTGCGCCCTTAAAAACTTGGCCACAGATGCTCGCGTCCACTGTGCAGTTCTCAAACAACGACCAACCACCCATCACCCCGAACCAGAAGTTCGAGTGCACTGGGGCCGGCACTGAAGGCAGCCATACGGCCATACCCTCAGACACCCAACAGCGTGCCCGACCCGTCCCCGTCCAGAGATCATGCTTTCCACACTCTTACGAGCAGTACTCACAGCCTCCGGCCCGTGAACCGGCCGAATAATCAACGTTCCACCCTGAGCGAACCAGCATCAGACGTTCGCTGATGATCTGGCCTCTGACCTCACCCCGAAGAGTTCGGTAGAAGTGCTCCTTAGAAAGGAGGTGATCCAGCCGCACCTTCCGGTACGGCTACCTTGTTACGACTTCGTCCCAATCGCCAGTCCCACCTTCGACAGCTCCCTCCCTTACGGGTTGGGCCACCGGCTTCGGGTGTTACCGACTTTCGTGACGTGACGGGCGGTGTGTACAAGGCCCGGGAACGTATTCACCGCAGCAATGCTGATCTGCGATTACTAGCAACTCCGACTTCATGGGGTCGAGTTGCAGACCCCAATCCGAACTGAGACAGGCTTTTTGAGATTCGCTCCGCCTCACGGCTTCGCAGCTCATTGTACCTGCCATTGTAGCACGTGTGCAGCCCAAGACATAAGGGGCATGATGACTTGACGTCGTCCCCACCTTCCTCCGAGTTGACCCCGGCAGTCTCCTGTGAGTCCCCATCACCCCGAAGGGCATGCTGGCAACACAGAACAAGGGTTGCGCTCGTTGCGGGACTTAACCCAACATCTCACGACACGAGCTGACGACAGCCATGCACCACCTGTACACCGACCACAAGGGGGCGACCATCTCTGGCCGTTTCCGGTGTATGTCAAGCCTTGGTAAGGTTCTTCGCGTTGCGTCGAATTAAGCCACATGCTCCGCTGCTTGTGCGGGCCCCCGTCAATTCCTTTGAGTTTTAGCCTTGCGGCCGTACTCCCCAGGCGGGGAACTTAATGCGTTAGCTGCGGCACCGACGACGTGGAATGTCGCCAACACCTAGTTCCCACCGTTTACGGCGTGGACTACCAGGGTATCTAATCCTGTTCGCTCCCCACGCTTTCGCTCCTCAGCGTCAGTAATGGCCCAGAGATCCGCCTTCGCCACCGGTGTTCCTCCTGATATCTGCGCATTTCACCGCTACACCAGGAATTCCGATCTCCCCTACCACACTCTAGTCTGCCCGTATCGAATGCAGACCCGGGGTTAAGCCCCGGGCTTTCACATCCGACGCGACAGACCGCCTACGAGCTCTTTACGCCCAATAATTCCGGACAACGCTCGCGCCCTACGTATTACCGCGGCTGCTGGCACGTAGTTAGCCGGCGCTTCTTCTGCAGGTACCGTCACTTTCGCTTCTTCCCTGCTGAAAGAGGTTTACAACCCGAAGGCCGTCATCCCTCACGCGGCGTCGCTGCATCAGGCTTTCGCCCATTGTGCAATATTCCCCACTGCTGCCTCCCGTAGGAGTCTGGGCCGTGTCTCAGTCCCAGTGTGGCCGGTCGCCCTCTCAGGCCGGCTACCCGTCGTCGCCTTGGTGAGCCGTTACCTCACCAACAAGCTGATAGGCCGCGGGCTCATCCTTCACCGCCGGAGCTTTCCACACTCATCGGATGCCCGAGAGTGTTGTATCCGGTATTAGACCCCGTTTCCAGGGCTTGTCCCAGAGTGAAGGGCAGATTGCCCACGTGTTACTCACCCGTTCGCCACTAATCCCCACCGAAGTGGTTCATCGTTCGACTTGCATGTGTTAAGCACGCCGCCAGCGTTCGTCCTGAGCCAGGATCAAACTCTCCGTGAATGTTTACCCGTAATCGGGTCGACACCACGAGAGCGGAACAGTCAGGCGGAATAAGCCCGACCGTTCACAACGTCCTCGCTGTGTTTTACTTCAAAGGAACCTCGACCACCGAAAAGTTTCGGCGGACGGGGTATCAACATATCTGGCGTTGATTTTTGGCACGCTGTTGAGTTCTCAAGGAACGGACGCTTCCTTTGTACTCACCCAAGCTACTCTCGGGCTTTCCTCCGGGCAGTTTCCCTTCGGTCTTGCGTTTCCGACTCTATCAGATCGTTTTCCGATCCGATTTCCTCGGTGCTTTCCAGGTTTCCGCTTTCGCGTTTCCCTTTCCGGCGACTCCGACTTTATCAGAAGTTCTGAGTCGGAATTTCCGCCCGGTTCGGGTGGCTCCTGACGCACAGTTGCGTCGGGTTCCCCCCTGGGCGGAGCCGTAAACGTACTGGAGCGGGGCGCCCCGATGCAAATCGAGGAGCCCCGCTCCAGGCGGGCACTGACGGGGGGTCAGACCTCCACCACCACAGGCAGGATCATCGGCCTGCGCCGGTAGGTGTCGGAGACCCACTTGCCGAGGGTGCGACGGATGAGCTGTTGCAGCTGATGGGGCTCGACGACCCCGTCCTGTGCCGAACGCTCCAGGACCTCACTGATCCGCGGGACGACCGCACTGAACGCGGAGTCCTCGATGCCGGAGCCGCGGGCCTGGATGTGCGGACCGCCGGTGATCTTCCCGGTGGAGGAGTCCACCACCACGAAGACCGAGATGATGCCCTCGTCGCCCAGGATCCGCCGGTCCTTCAGGGCGGGCTCGCCGAGGCCCACCGAGAGACCGTCGACGTACACGTATCCCGCCTGGACCTTGCCGGAGATCTTGGCCCTGCCCTCGATGAGGTCGACGACCACGCCGTCCTCGGCGATGACGATGCGGTCGTGCGGAACGCCCGTCAGGGCGCCCAGTTCGGCGTTGGCGCGCAGATGGCGCCATTCGCCGTGCACCGGCATCAGGTTCTTCGGGCGGCAGATGTTGTAGAAGTACAGCAGTTCGCCGGCCGAGGCGTGTCCGGAGACGTGGACCTTGGCATTGCCCTTGTGCACGACGTTGGCGCCCCAGCGGGTCAGGCCGTTGATGACGCGGTAGACCGCGTTCTCGTTGCCGGGGATCAGGGACGAGGCCAGGATCACCGTGTCGCCCTGGACGATGCGGATCTGGTGGTCCCGGTTGGCCATGCGGGACAGGGCCGCCATCGGCTCGCCCTGTGATCCGGTGCACACGAGGACGATCTCGTGGTCCGGCAGGTCGTCGAGTGTCTTGACGTCCACGACCAGGCCCGGCGGGACCTTCAGGTAGCCCAGGTCCCTGGCGATACCCATGTTCCGGACCATCGAGCGGCCGACGAAGGCGACCCGACGGCCGTACTCGTGTGCAGCGTCGAGGATCTGCTGGATGCGGTGGATGTGGCTGGCGAAGCTCGCCACGATGATCCGCTTGCTGGCGCCCGCGAAGACCTGGCGCAGGACACTGGAGATGTCTCGCTCGGGGGGAACGAACCCCGGGACCTCGGCGTTCGTCGAGTCGGAGAGAAGGAGGTCGATCCCCTCCTCGCTCAACCGTGCGAACGCGTGTAGATCTGTCAGGCGGTTGTCCAGCGGGAGCTGGTCCATCTTGAAGTCACCCGTGTGGACCACCATGCCCGCGGGGGTACGGATGGCCACGGCGAGGGCGTCCGGGATGGAGTGGTTGACCGCGATGAACTCGCAGTCGAAGGGGCCGATACGCTCGCGGTTCCCCTCGACCACCTCAAGGGTGTACGGGCGGATGCGGTGCTCCTGGAGCTTGGCCTCGATGAGCGCGAGGGTCAGCTTGGAACCGATCAGCGGGATGTCGGGCTTCTCCCGGAGCAGGTACGGGACGGCTCCGATGTGGTCCTCGTGGCCATGTGTGAGGACGATGCCCTCGATGTCGTCGAGGCGGTCCCTGACGGACGAGAAGTCCGGCAGGATCAGGTCGATACCGGGCTGCTCCTCCTCGGGGAAGAGCACCCCGCAGTCGACGATCAGTAGTCGGCCGCCGTATTCGAAGACGGTCATGTTCCGGCCGATCTCGCCGAGGCCGCCCAGCGGGGTGACCCGCAGGCCACCTTCGGGGAGCGGGGGCGGCGGGCCGAGTTCAGGATGCGGATGACTCAAAAGACTCTCCTCACCACGCGCGCCACGTACCTCCGTGGCACGTGGCGCGCATGACGTTCGTGCAAAAGCAGTTGTGGATGTGGACGCAGGCACTTTCGTCCTGCCTATTCAGTTGTGAAGTCAGGTTGTCGCGTCGCGCGAAGTCCGGTGTTAGAGCTGTACCCCGCCGGCGCCAAGATCGATCTTGAGCTGGGCCGTCTCCTCGGGCGAAAGCTCGACCATGGGGGCGCGCAACGGTCCGGCGGGCAGACCCTGGAGGGCGAGCGCCGCCTTGGTCGTCATCACGCCCTGGGTACGGAACATCCCGGTGAAGACCGGGAGCAGCTTCTGGTGGATCTCGGTGGCCTTCTGGACGTCACCGGAGACGTACGCATCGACGAGGGCGCGCAGCTCGGGGGTGACGACGTGGCCGACGACCGAGACGAAGCCGACCGCGCCCACGGAGAGCAACGGAAGGTTCAGCATGTCGTCGCCCGAGTACCAGGCGAGGCCGGAGCGGGCGATGGCCCAGCTGGCACGGCCGAGGTCGCCCTTGGCGTCCTTGTTGGCGACGATGCGCGGGTGCTCGGCCAGCCGGACGATCGTCTCGGTGTCGATCGGGACACCGCTGCGGCCGGGGATGTCGTACAGCATCACCGGCAGGTCGGCGGCGTCGGCGATCGCCTTGAAGTGGCGGTACAGGCCCTCCTGCGGGGGCTTGTTGTAGTACGGCGTGACGACGAGGAGACCGTGGGCGCCGACCTTCTCGGCGGCGCGGGCGAGCTCCTTGCTGTGGTGGGTGTCGTTGGTGCCGACGCCGGCGATGACGTGGGCACGGTCTCCGACGGCTTCCAGGACGGCTCGTACCAGGTCCGTTTTCTCCGCGTCACCGGTGGTGGGGGACTCGCCGGTGGTGCCGTTGATGACCAGGCCGTCGTTGCCTGCGTCCACCAGGTGGGTGGCGAGCCGCTGCGCGCCGTCGAGATCGAGTGCGCCGTCCGCCGTGAAGGGCGTGACCATGGCGGTGAGGACCCGCCCGAAGGGGGTCTGCGGAGTCGAGGTCGGAGCCATGGGTAACACGCTACTCGCTGCTCAGGGCACGGTCTGCCCTCGGGGGGCGGGAAAAGTCAGGACAAATGCGGAGCCCGGCACTGCCTGCTCGGGGGTTCAAGCAGTGCCGGGTCCGTTTGATCAGGCTAGATGAACTTCTCGAAATGCCGCAATACGGACACTTCACTCGGCTGACCCGTACATCTGTGCCTGGCCGAAAGTCGGCGGTCCGCTACGGCGCGACCCGGCCGTTCGCGTTGAACGCGGAGTGGGTGAGCGGCATCAGCCGGGCCCACTCCGCCTCCATCCTCTCGCCCACCATCTCGATCTCCCGCTGCGGGAAGGAAGGCACCTTCGCGAGCTCGTGCTGGGTGCGCAGACCGAGGAAGTGCATCAGCGAGCGGGCGTTGCAGGTGGCGTACATCGAGGAGAAGAGGCCGACCGGGAGCACCGCTCGGGCGACCTCTCGGGCCACTCCGGCGGCGAGCATCTCCTGGTACGCCTCGTACGCGTGGACGTACGAGTCCTCCATGACCCGCCCGACCAGTTCCTGCTGCGCCTGCGTGCCCTCCACGAAGACGTACTTGCCGGGGCGGCCCTCCTGGACCAGCTTGCGCGCCTCGTCGGGAACGTAGAAGTGGGGCAGGAGTTCCCGGTAGCGACCCGACTCCTCGTTGTACGAGTTGTGCACGACGATCCCGTTGGCGAGGAAGTTGTGCCAGGGGCCTTCCACGGAGAGGTCGTACGTCATCTCCTCGCCGTCCTGCTCGATGGCGACGATCCGGTCCGGAACGGCTTTGGCGAGCTCGCCACCACGCTGGGCCAGAGCCTGCTCGCCGGCGCTCTTGATCGCGTGGCAGGGCTCGCACGCCGGTGCGAGGTTCTTCTCGTCGAGGGCCCGGGTCAGGTCACCGGCCACCGGAACCACGTGGTCCAGGGCGAGTTCCGCACGGGGGAAGTCCTGGCCGCAGAGGTGGCAGGTGTCGATCTCCTCGATCAGCCGCTCTCGCTGCGTGGAGGTCCACACGCCGATACCGCGCCGCAGACTGGGCGGAACCGGAGCCTGCGCGGGACGGGGTGCCGTCCCCGCCGCCATGACCGCGTCCCCGACGGAGAGTTCACCCGCCTTGCACCAGCCCTCAGGCGTGAGCACCGCGTGATCGACCGTGCTGCGGAGCGTTTTCCCGGACTCCGTGGTGATCTTGATGAGTGACTTGACCCCGGACTCGATGACATCGACGATCCTGGCCCGCTGGGCCAGAAGTGTCTCCTCGTCGTAGCAGCGCACGTGGTTGCGACGGACCGATTCGAGCTTGCGGATGCGGGTGCCGGGGTGCAGCTCCCGGAACTCCGCCACGGCAGACTCGGCTGCCTCACGGTTCTCGTACAGGCCGAGGTAGTGGTTCTTCTCGTCGCGCCGGACCTGGGCCATCCATTTTCCGGCCCTGCTGTGCCAGGTCACTCCACCGGCGGAATGCGGAAGTCGGTCCTCGACGCCGAGGTGCCACAGCTCGTACAGCTCGGCGATGGTGCGTCGACGGGGACTGCCGGCCTCGCTCTCCAGGGTGATCTCGGTGTCACCGGCGATGCACCAGCCGACCCGGTGGCGCATGAACTCGCGGAAGACGAAGATCGGGGCACTGATGAAGAAGGTCATCGAGTTGTGCTCGAAGGGGCTGCCGTGCCGGTCCCGCATGAGGTAGTTGATGAGCCCCTTGGAGCGCTCAGGGTCCTTCTTCAGCTCCTCCAGGGACTGTTCACCGGCGGTGGAGACGCGGGCGGCCCACAACACGTCCGAGTCGGCCGCGCTGTGCTTCACCAACTCGACGGTGACATCGCTGCGGAAGCTGGGTTTGAGGTCGTCGGAGGGGGTGTCGGTCACGGCTCGGAGGATCCTTCCCATTGCTGCTCTCGGGCGGCGCCCACTCTACGGCCCGGTACCGACGAGAGGCCGGTTGGCCCGAGTTGCGCCGTCTTGTGCCCCGGTTGGACCCCCGGGAGTGGTGGGGAGGGGCCCGGCTCGGTAGCCTCACCCGGCGAAACCTGTGCGTGGATCGAGTGAGGACCAGCCGTGCCCCTGCCCTTCCTGACCGCCGATCGCGCCTTCGACCAGGCGGTGGACGAAGCGCTGCCGTTCGAGGACCGCGACCGCTGGCGGCGTCCCTACCGGCCCGGCCCC
The DNA here is from genome assembly GCF_001550375.1 of Streptomyces europaeiscabiei. Taxonomy (GTDB): domain Bacteria; phylum Actinomycetota; class Actinomycetes; order Streptomycetales; family Streptomycetaceae; genus Streptomyces; species Streptomyces europaeiscabiei. The sequence continues at coordinate 32,736 of NZ_LRTR01000120.1, forward strand.
TGGCGGGTCGGCGCGGCCGCGCTCCTGCTGCTGCTCGCCTCGTACGTGCTGGTCGCGGCGGTCGTCATCGCGGTGGCCGAGACACCGCGGGCGGGCGCGATCTGCTTCGGCGCGGCGCTGCTGGTGATCGGCTGTGCTCTGCGGCTGCTGCGGGTGGGCATCTGGGTGAGTGCGCGGGGCGTACGTCAGGTGGGCTTCTTCAGAACGCGTACGGCGTCCTGGGAGGCGAGCGTCTCGGTGCGTACCGTGCAGCAGCCGGTGCGGTGGCTGGGGCTGCCGCGATCCGTGCAGGGCCAGGCGCTGCTCCTCGTCCGCACGGACCATGTGCAGGAGTACGTGACGCCCCTGATGACCACGCACAACGCCGACTTCCTGGCGCGTACGGAGGCCTTCGACCGGGCGGCCGACACGATCGAGGCGTGGGCGGCGGAGTACGGGCGCGCCGCGTAGTCGAACATATGGGTGAGGGGCCGGTCCGCTGCTGCGGACCGGCCCCTCACCCATATGAGGCTCGCCCTCTGCGGGGAGCGGGAGATCAGGTGGCCGGTGCCGGTCGGCCGTCGTGGAGGGCGATCGCGCGCTGCATTGCCTTACGGGCCCGGGGGGTGTCGCGGGCGTCGTGGTAGGCGACGGCGAGGCGGAACCAGGTGCGCCAGTCGTCGGGGGCGTCCTCGGTCTCCTCCTTGCGCCGTGCGAAGACCTCGTCGGCCGAGTCGCGGTCGATGCGGCCGCTCGGGGTGCGCTTCAACTCGTCGACGGGCAGGCCCCCTTCGGCGTCGAGTTCGGCGGCGAGCTGGTTGGCCTTGCGGACGAACTGGGTGTTCTTCCACAGGAACCAGAGGCCGATCCCCGGCAGGACGAGCACGGCGACGCCGAAGGCGATCGTGACCGGGGTGCCGGTCTCTATGAGCAGGATCCCCCGGCTGCCGACCAGGACGAAGTAGACGACCAGGACGGCTGCCGTGACGGCGTAGGTGATCTTCGCGCGCATGACGTTCCCGGCCGCTCAGCCCACGTCGAGGAAGTGTTCGAGGCCGAAGGTGAGGCCCGGGGTCGTCACCACGCGGCGGACACCGAGAAGGATGCCCGGCATGAAGCTGCTGTGGTGGAGGGAGTCGTGCCGGACCGTCAGGGTCTCGCCCTCGCCGCCGAGCAGCACCTCCTGGTGGGCGAGGAGTCCGCGCAGACGTACGGAGTGCACGGGAACGCCGTCGACGTCGGCACCCCGCGCGCCGTCCAGGGCCGTCGCCGTGGCGTCCGGCGCCGGGGCGGTACCCGCGGCGCGGCGGGCCTCGGCGATGAGCTGGGCCGTTCGGGTGGCGGTGCCGCTGGGGGCGTCGACCTTGTTCGGGTGGTGCAGCTCGACGACCTCGACGGACTCGAAGTACGGCGCGGCGATCTGCGCGAACTTCATGGTCAGGACGGCTCCGATGGAGAAGTTGGGCGCGATGAGCACGCCGGTCTCCGGGGAGCTGTCCAGCCAGCCCTTGAGCTGCGCGAGGCGTTCGTCGGTCCAGCCCGTGGTGCCGACGACCGCGTGGATGCCGTGGCGGACGCAGAAGTCGAGGTTGTCCATGACCGAGGCGGGGGTGGTCAGTTCGACGGCGACCTGGGCGCCGGCCTCGGCCAGGCTCTCCAGCTTGTCGCCCCGGCGCAGGGCGGCGACCAGCTCCATGTCCTCGGCGGCCTCGACGGCCCGTACGGCCTCGGAGCCGATACGGCCCCCGGCACCGAGGACCGCCACGCGCAGCTTGCTCATTGCTTGGTTCCTTAACTGGGGTGTTAGGCGACGGCTTCGTGCAGACGGGCCGCCTGTTTGTCCTTGAGCGGGCCGATCACCGACAGGGAGGGGCGCTGTCCCAGGATCTCGCGGGCCACGGCACGGATCTCGTCCGGGGTCACCATGGCTATCCGGGTCAGCATCTCGTCGACGGACATCTGCTCGCCCCAGCACAGCTCGCTCTTGCCGATGCGGTTCATGATCGCGCCGGTGTCCTCCAGGCCGAGGACCGTGGAGCCGCGGAGCTGGCCGATGGCGCGCTCGATCTCGTCGTCCGGCAGCCCGTGCTCGGCGACCTGGTCGAGTTCGTCGCGGCAGATCTTGAGCACGTCGTGCACCTGGGACGGACGGCAGCCGGCGTACACGCCGAAGAGGCCGCAGTCGGCGAAGCCGGACGTGTACGAGTACACGCTGTAGGCGAGGCCCCGCTTCTCCCGGACCTCCTGGAAGAGACGGGAGGACATGCCGCCGCCGAGCGCGGTGTTGAGGACGCCGAGGGCCCAGCGGCGCTCGTCGGTGCGGGCGAGGCCGGGCATGCCGAGCACGACATGCGCCTGCTCGGTCTTGCGGCCGACCAGCTCGACGCGGCCGGCCGTACGCAGGCCGCGGCGGCCGTCGCGCGGGGCGATCGGGGTGGCGTCGGGACGGTCGAGGACGCCGGCGCTCTCGAAGGCGGCACGGACCTGTCGTACGACCTTGTTGTGGTCCACGTTTCCGGCGCAGGCGACCACGAGGTGCGTCGGGTCGTAGTGCTTCTTGTAGAAGCGGCGGATGCGGTCGGCGGTGAGGGCGTTGACCGTGTCGACCGTGCCGAGGACCGGGCGGCCGAGGGGGGTGTCGCCGAACATGGTGTGCGCGAACAGGTCGTGCACGCAGTCGCCCGGGTCGTCCTCGGTCATCGCGATCTCTTCGAGGATGGCGCCGCGCTCGACGTCGACGTCCTCCTCGCGGATGAGCGAGCCGGTGAGCATGTCGCAGACCGTGTCGATGGCGAGCGGCAGGTCGGTGTCGAGCACGCGTGCGTAGTAGCACGTGTACTCCTTCGCCGTGAACGCGTTCATCTCGCCGCCGACCGCGTCGATCGCGGAGGAGATGTCGAGCGCGCTACGGCGTGACGTGCCCTTGAAGAGCAGGTGCTCCAGATAGTGGGTGGCGCCGTTCAGCGCGGGCGTCTCGTCGCGGGAGCCGACGTGCGCCCAGATGCCGAAGGTGGCGGAGCGCACGGACGGCAGGGTCTCGGTGACGATGCGCAGGCCGCCCGGGAGGGTGGTCTTGCGGACCGTACCGATGCCGTTCATGCCCTTGATCAGGGTTTGGGTACGGGCGACGGCCCGCGCCTCCGTGGAGGTGCGGGCCGTCGCCTTGGAGCTACGGGACGTCACTTGTCGCCGTCGTCCTTCTTGTCCTCAGAACCGTCCTCGCCCTCGATCACGGGGATGAGGGAGAGCTTGCCGCGGGAGTCGATCTCGGCGATCTCGACCTGGACCTTGGAGCCCACACCGACGACGTCCTCGACGTTCTCCACGCGCTTGCCGCCGGCGAGCTTGCGGATCTGCGAGATGTGCAGCAGACCGTCCTTGCCCGGGAGCAGCGACACGAACGCGCCGAAGGTCGTCGTCTTCACGACGGTACCCAGGTAGCGCTCGCCGACCTCCGGCATGGTCGGGTTGGCGATGCCGTTGATCGTGGCGCGGGCGGCCTCGGCCTGCGAGCCCTGCTGGGCACCGATGTAGATGGTGCCGTCGTCCTCGATCGTGATCTCGGCGCCGGTGTCCTCCTGGATCTGGTTGATCATCTTGCCCTTCGGGCCGATGACCTCGCCGATCTTGTCCACGGGGATCTTGACGGTGATGATCCGCGGGGCGTTCGGGGACATCTCGTCCGGCGTGTCGATCGCTTCCATCATCACGTCGAGGATGTGGAGGCGGGCGTCACGGGCCTGCTTGAGAGCGGCGGCCAGGACGGAGGCGGGGATGCCGTCCAGCTTGGTGTCGAGCTGGAGGGCGGTCACGAACTCCTTGGTGCCGGCGACCTTGAAGTCCATGTCGCCGAAGGCGTCCTCCGCACCGAGGATGTCGGTGAGGGCGACGTAGTGCGTCTCGCCGTTGATCTCCTGGGAGATCAGGCCCATGGCGATACCGGCGACGGGGGCCTTCAGCGGCACACCGGCGTTCAGCAGCGACATGGTGGAGGCGCAGACCGAGCCCATGGACGTCGAGCCGTTGGAGCCGAGGGCCTCGGACACCTGACGGATCGCGTAGGGGAACTCCTCGCGCGTCGGCAGGACCGGCACGATGGCGCGCTCGGCGAGCGCTCCGTGGCCGATCTCGCGGCGCTTCGGGGAGCCGACGCGGCCGGTCTCGCCGACGGAGTACGGCGGGAAGTTGTAGTTGTGCATGTAGCGCTTGCGGGTCACCGGGGAGAGGGTGTCCAGCTGCTGCTCCATCCGGAGCATGTTGAGGGTGGTGACGCCCAGGATCTGGGTCTCGCCACGCTCGAACAGCGCCGAACCGTGCACGCGCGGGATGGCCTCGACCTCGGCGGCGAGCGTACGGATGTCCGTGACGCCGCGGCCGTCGATGCGGACCTTGTCCTTGATGACGCGCTCACGGACCAGGGACTTGGTCAGCGAGCGGTACGCGGCGGAGATCTCCTTCTCGCGGCCCTCGAACTGCGGGAGCAGCTTCTCGGCGGCGAGACCCTTGACGCGGTCCAGCTCGGCCTCGCGGTCCTGCTTGCCCGCGATGGTGAGCGCCTGGGTCAGCTCGTCCTTGACGGCGGCGGAGAGCGCCTCGAAGACGTCGTCCTGGTAGTCGAGGAAGACCGGGAACTCACCGGTCGGCTTGGCGGCCTTCGAGGCGAGGTCGGCCTGGGCCTTGCAGAGCACCTTGATGAAGGGCTTCGCGGCGTCCAGACCGGCGGCGACGACCTCCTCGGTCGGCGCCTCGGCGCCGCCCGCGACCAGCGTGATGGTCTTCTCGGTGGCCTCGGCCTCGACCATCATGATCGCGACGTCGCCGTCCTCCAGGACGCGGCCCGCGACGACCATGTCGAAGACGGCGTCCTCGAGCTCGGTGTGCGTCGGGAACGCGACCCACTGGCCGTTGATCAGCGCGACGCGGACGCCGCCGATCGGACCGGAGAAGGGCAGACCGGCCAGCTGCGTGGACGCGGAGGCGGCGTTGATCGCCACGACGTCGTACAGGTGGTCGGGGTTGAGCGCCATGATCGTGGCGACGACCTGGATCTCGTTGCGCAGGCCCTTCTTGAAGGACGGGCGCAGCGGGCGGTCGATCAGCCGGCAGGTGAGGATGGCGTCCTCGGAGGGACGGCCCTCACGGCGGAAGAAGCTGCCGGGGATCTTGCCGGCGGCGTACATCCGCTCCTCGACGTCCACCGTGAGGGGGAAGAAGTCGAGCTGGTCCTTGGGGTTCTTGGAGGCGGTGGTGGCCGACAGCACCATGGTGTCGTCGTCCAGGTAGGCCACGGCGGAGCCGGCGGCCTGGCGGGCCAGACGGCCCGTCTCGAAACGGATGGTGCGGGTGCCGAAGGAGCCGTTGTCGATGACGGCCTCGGCGTAGTGGGTCTCGTTCTCCACTAGCAAATTCTCCTCGTCTTCGTCCCTGGTCCCGCCCGTGTGGCAGGGGGACGGTGGCGGAGAAGCGCGCCGTCTGGTGCGGGCCGGTCTTCGATCGAAGCCCTCGGGGTTCGTAATCTCCCGGGGGCCACTACCGAGGACCGGCGGCGGCGAGGTGCGCTTCTCCTCGTTCGGTGTGCGTGCGGTCGCCCGTGTCCGGGGTCCCTCACGCTGTGTCGTGCGTATTGCGTTGTGCTACCACACTACAAAGGGGTGGTGACACTCCGCACGTTTCCGCCCGTACGTCCCGCGTGCGTCGGGGCCGCGCGCCCCCTTCCAGCGGGGGCCTGCGGAGTTCCGGCGAGTGCCGCGGGAAGGGCGTGCGGCGAGCCGCGGCGGTGCGTACAGCAAAAGGAGCGGTCCCCCGTTTCTCCCGGGAACCGCTCCCCTCACGGCGTCTTACTTGGCGCCCGCCGCACCGCGGCGGATGCCGAGGCGGTCGACCAGCGTACGGAAGCGCTGGATGTCCTTCTTGGCGAGGTACTGCAGCAGGCGGCGACGCTGACCGACCAGGATCAGCAGACCACGGCGGGAGTGGTGGTCGTGCTTGTGGGTCTTGAGGTGCTCGGTCAGGTCCGAGATGCGGCGGGAGAGCATCGCGACCTGGACCTCGGGGGAGCCGGTGTCGCCCTCCTTGGTACCGAACTCGCTGATGATCTGCTTCTTCGTAGCGGCGTCGAGCGACACGCGATACTCCTCATGAGTCTCGTTGATGTCACCGAGTGCCCCTGGTCTGCGTCTCAGGGGGGCTTCTGTGACTCGGGTGACGGGGGTCCGCTGGGGGCTACCTCCGAAAGTCCGGGGGTGCGCACACAAACGGCCACGGGAAAGAATACCAGCCTGAAGGGGTGCGTCCGACCGGGATTCCCGGTACGGGGCTGCTCGGCGCCGGGCACGCGTCCGACGGCCTGCCTGCGGGCGATCAGCGACGAGAGCCGGGGAGGGCCGGCCGTCGCTCCTTGTTCGGGGCGCGTCGGCGGCC
>NZ_LRTR01000121.1 GCF_001550375.1 Streptomyces europaeiscabiei
CCCGGGTCAGCCCGGACACGCTGCTCACCCGGACCACCCCGATCAGCTCGGGCAGCCCGGTCACCCCGGTGGGCACCCCCACCCGTCCGCCCCCACCGCCCCCATCGACCCCCGCACAGGCGCGGCCTGGCCGCAGCCCGTGCAGCACGACCAGCGGCAGCCCACCAACCCCGGTGTGGCGCCGCTCGGTTACACGGCCGCGGTGGAGCTGTCGTCCGACCGGCTGCTGAACAGCAAGAAGCAGAAGACGAAGAGCAGCCGTCCGGCGGCCGGGGGCGGCCGGTTCAAGCTGGGCGGGAAGAAGGAGGAGGCCGAGCGGCAGCGGAAGCTGGAGCTGATCAGGACGCCGGTGCTGTCCTGCTACCGCATCGCGGTCATCAGCCTCAAGGGCGGCGTGGGCAAGACGACGACCACCACGGCCCTCGGTTCGACGCTCGCCACCGAGCGGCAGGACAAGATCCTCGCGATCGACGCCAACCCGGACGCGGGCACGCTCGGCCGTCGAGTGCGGCGCGAGACCGGGGCGACCATCCGCGACCTCGTCCAGGCGATCCCGTACCTCAACTCGTACATGGACATCCGCCGGTTCACCTCGCAGGCGGCCTCCGGGCTGGAGATCATCGCCAACGATGTCGACCCCGCCGTCTCCACGACGTTCAACGACGAGGACTACCGGCGCGCGATCGACATCCTCGGCAAGCAGTACCCGATCATCCTCACCGACTCGGGCACCGGCCTGCTCTACAGCGCCATGCGCGGCGTGCTCGACCTCGCAGACCAGCTCATCATCATCTCGACGCCGTCCGTGGACGGTGCGAGCAGCGCCAGTACGACACTGGACTGGCTCTCCGCACACGGGTACCAGGACCTGGTGGCACGTTCCCTCACGGTCATCTCCGGGGTCCGTGACACCGGCAAGATGATCAAGGTGGACGACATCGTCTCCCACTTCGAGACGCGCTGCCGCGGTGTAGTCGTCGTGCCCTTCGACGAACACCTGTCCGCCGGCGCCGAGTTGGACCTCGACATGATGCGACCGAAGGTGCGGGAGGCGTACTTCACGCTCGCCGCGATGGTCGCCGAGGACATCGCCAGGCACCAGCAGTCGCACGGCCTGTGGACCTCCGACGGCAACCCGCCGCCGGTGGTCGCCCCGCCGATGCCGGGACAACAGATGCCGGGACAACAGATCCCCGGTCAGCAGCCGTACCCGCCGCAGCAGCAGAGCCAGCCGTACCCCGGCCAGCCCTATCCGGGTCAGCCGGCTCCCGGCCAGGCCCCGCAGCCCTACGGCCACCCCGACCAGCCGACACCGGGCCAACCCGCTCCGGGCCAGCCGTACCCGCCCCAACAGCCGCAGCAACCGCAGCAGGGCCAGCCCTACCCGCCCGCTCCACCCCAGCAGTAGACAGCTGAGGTCGGACACAGCAGAGGGCCCGTACCGTTCACGATCCACGAACGGTACGGGCCCTCTGCCACACCCAGCCTTCGGGGCTACTCCCCCTGATAGGCCCCGATCAGTTCACGGCACTTCTTCACGTCCTCGCCCATCGCCACGAGCAGCGCGTCCAGCGAGTCGAACTTCGCCTGGCCGCGCACGAAGGCGAGGAAGTCGACGGCGACGTGGAGGCCGTAGAGGTCGAGCCCGACGCGGTCGATGGCGTATGCCTCGACCGTGCGCTCGGTGCCGTCGAACTGCGGGTTCGTGCCGACGGAGATCGCGGCGGGCATGGCCTCACCGGCGACGTGCAGCCAGCCGGCGTAGACGCCGTCGGCGGGGATCGCGGTGTGCGGGAGGGTCTCGACGTTGGCTGTCGGGAAGCCCAGTTCGCGACCGCGCTGGGCGCCGCGTACGACGACGCCCTCGACGCGGTGGGGGCGGCCGAGGATCTCCCGCGCGCCCTCGATGTCGCCCTCGGTGACCAGCCGCCGGGTCAGGGTCGAGGAGAACGGCTGTCCGCCGCCCGCCTCTCCGGTGACGAACAGGTCGACGACCTCGACCTCGAAGTCGTACGTCTTGCCCTGCTCGGCCAGGAACGCCACGTCCCCGGCGGCCTTGTGTCCGAAGCGGAAGTTGGGGCCCTCGACGACGGCCTTGGTGTGCAGCCGGTCGACCAGGACCTTGACGACGAAGTCGGCCGGGGACAGCCGCGAGAACTCGCTCGTGAAGGGCAGGATCAGCACCGCGTCCACGCCCAGCTCGGCCATCAGTTCGGCACGGCGGTGGTGCGGGGCGAGCAGCGGAGGATGGGTGCCGGGGCGCACGACCTCGCTGGGGTGCGGGTCGAAGGTGACGGCGACGGAGGGAACGCCCAGCTCACGGGCGCGTTCCACGGCGTGCCGGAGGATCAGCTGGTGCCCGCGGTGCACCCCGTCATAAGAACCGATGGTGACGACGCTGCGCCCCCAGTCCTCGGGGATGTCCTCCAAGCCACGCCAGCGCTGCACTGTGACCGCTCCTCGTCGAACCCGTGTCCGTATTGACGCCTAACCCTTGCGCAGGTCTAAGGGTGCCATGCCCGGTGCCTTCGGCCCGCATCGGCATCCTGGCTGTGACCCGGAGCACGGGATCCCGACCCGTCTCAGGCGGGCACCCGCACCCCCGGCACCCCCGCCAGGTTCTCGATCATCCGGCGTGTGCTCGGCCCGACCACAGCCGCCCACTCCTGGGGCGTGCCGCTGAGCCAGCCGGCCACCAGCCCCGCGAAGCCGGGCACATGGCGGGCCAGATCGACGAGCGCCCAGTCGAAGCGGGTGGCCCCTTCGGGCGTACGGACGAGCAGCATCCCGACCCGATGGACCAGCAGCCGAGTGGCCGCGCTGTCCCCCACGCCCCCGGTGCTCCCCACGCCCCCGGTGTCCTCCACTCCCCCGGTGTCCGCCGTATCCGCTGTCACTCCGCGCGCGGCGGCCGCCCGCAGCAGCGCGTCGAGGACGGACGGGTCCCGCTCGGTCGCCATCAGCAGATCGAGCAGTTCGCGTCGCAGCGGGCCGGAGGCAGGCGTGCCCGGCTCGGCGAAGACCGCCGCGAGGGCTGCGCGGACCTGCACGGGACCGTCGACGATGAGTCCGCCGACCAGGGGGAACAGTACGGCGCGGGTACCCGGACCGTGCTCCAGGCGGCGGTCGACGTACGCGGCGACGTGCCCGGCCACCTCGGGGCGCAGTTCGACGACCTCCCGGACGAGGGTCGTGACGCGGCGCGCGAGGCCGGGCGTGGTGACCTCGGCGAGGGTGCGCAGGGCATCCCCGTCGGAGCCCTCGGCGCCCGGTGTCCGCAGCCGGGCGCGGAAGGCGTCCAGGACCGGGTCCGGGTGGGTGGCGAGGGCCATGACCAACGCGCTCGCGGGCAGCTGGGGATCACCGGCCGCGAAGCGCTCCAGCGCCTGCGGCAGATACCGCGACCGGGTCCCCGGATCCCGTACGAGCAGGGCGAGGGCTCCGCTGTGCAGGGTGACGTCGGCGGGGCGGCCCAGCAGGGCGAGCGCCGCGTAGCGGAGCAGCTCGCGGTCGGCGTCCGTGTTCACGTGCGGAGCGGTCCGCAGTGCGTACGAGAGCCCCGCGACCCGCCGCGCCGGGCGCTCGTCGTGCGCCCACCGGTCGACGGCCCGGCACACCGCCGAGGGCTCCTCCTCGGACAGTACGGCGAGCAGCTCGTCGGCGCGCCGGTGCGCACTGTCGACCAGCGCCTCGGTCAGGTCGTCCAGGGCGCACCGCCGATGCGTGTGCAGCAGTGCCTGCGCGGCCGTCGCCACGGTGGCGTCGGGGGTCGCGACCAGCGGGGTGTCGTCGAGGAACCAACGGGTGAGCGGCGGCTGTACGGCGGCGGGGTCGGCCGCGAGAAGACGGGAGACCACGTCCAGATAGCGGGAGCCCTCGCCGGTGGGCGGGTCGGCGACGACCAGGCGTCGCAGCAGGTCGAACCGTTCCGTCCCGGACAGCGGCAGCGACGCCCAGAAGTCCGGCCCGAAATCCCCCGGTACGCCCCGGCCCTGGGCCCGCCAGGCCCCGATCCGCTCGGTGAGGAACCGCAGCACCCTGGTGTACGGCGTCGCGTCGGGCACCCGGAGCAGGACCTCGGCCAGGAGGCGGGTGGCCCACCAGGTGGGATCGTCGGGGACCGGGGCGCCCGGCGGCAGCAGCGCGTCCAGGGCGTCGAGCAACTCCTCCAGGCGCCCGGCGAGTTCGGTGGGTCCCTGCTGCCGCCCGAGGAGGAGCAGGGCCTGGACGACGGGGCCGACGCGGTGGCGGGGCACGGGCAGGTTGCGGGTGGCCCG
>NZ_LRTR01000122.1 GCF_001550375.1 Streptomyces europaeiscabiei
TGGCCCGGCGGGCGTGGCGGCGGATGCGGGCCTCCGACGGCATCGTGCCCCAGCCCCGCCTCGCCTCGGCCTGCGTGACCCAGCCCCGGTGCACCAGCGCGTGCAGGGCCGCGTCGAGGTCCAGGTGCGAGCCCTGGATCCAGTCGGCCAGCTCCTCGTGGGCGAAGCGGTAGCCGTCGCCCGCCGGGACGAGCAGCCCTTCGGTGAGCACGGCCGAGGCCCAGCCGGTGGTGCCGCCGAGCCGCCGCCCCGGCACCGGCCCCCAGGGGAACACCGCCTCGAACGCCGCCCGGTCCAGCTCTCCCTGTCCGGGCCCCAGACACCGCCGGGCCGCCTCGTGGACCTGCCCCGAGACCTGCGCCGCGAGCCGCCGTACGGCCGTGCCCCGCACCCCGTTCACCGCGGCGAGCCGCACGGCGACCCGCAGGCACATCAGATCCAGGTAGGCGGCCAGCACCTCGTCCCGACCGGGCCGTCCCGAGACGGCGGAGGATGCTCCCGTGCCGGACGCGGGTGGTGTCGGGCCGGTGGAGAACGCCCCCGCGTCGGGCGGTCCGGCGAAGGCACCGTCCTCGCCGGGCCGCCCGCCCGGGGTATCCGGCAGCGCCGCCCTCACCTCGGACAGGAGCCGCAGGGTGAGCGGATGCCGGGCGTCGGGCCCGGCGAGCGCGTCCTCGGGGATCCCGTACCTGAGCCGGGCCCGCCGGGCCTCGCCCTCCGTCAGGTCACCGAGCCGGACGCAGGCGGGCAGCGACTGGCCCTCGCCGCCCGACACCTCCCCGTGCAGCAGCTCCGCCGGGAACTGTGCCCCGGCCCGCTCCCAGTACTCGGCACGGCAGGCCACCACGAGCCGGGCCCCGTTCTCCCGCAGCCACTCGGCCGTCCCGGCGGTCCACTCGGCCAGCCGGTGTGCGAGCGTCGGCGGCATCTCCTCGGGTCCGTCGAGAAGCAGCAGCATGGGCCGCCCCTCCGCCACGGCGAGCCGGGCGAGCCGCTCCGGCCGGATGTCCCCCAACTCACCGCCGTACCGGCCGGCCGACGACCACCCCGTGTCCACCGGCCGGTCTTCCGAAGCCCCCGGCGTCCCCGAAGCCGCCGGAGCCATGGGAACCGCTGAAGACGCCGAAGCCCTCATGGCTCCCCACGTACCCCACGCACCCGCCGCGCTGGATGCGGCCGAAGGGGCGGAAGGGTCGGACGCAGTCGAAGCGGCCGAGAAGTCCGAGGCACTCCACCCCGCCGACGCCCCGGACGCTGCCGACGCACCCCACTCCCCGGACGCGCCCCGGTGTCCCGCCACACCCATCGCACCCGTCACACCCGCCGCACCCACCGCGGCCGACGCCGCCACGATCCGCCCCGCCCGCTCCAGCGCGCGCCGTGCGGCGTCC
>NZ_LRTR01000123.1 GCF_001550375.1 Streptomyces europaeiscabiei
GGCGCCGCGGAGCCACAGGGTGGGTGCGGGCTCGGGCCCACGGCCGCGCCGGGCGGCGAGGGCGGCCAGTTCTGTCGTACGGCCGCTGCCGGGTGGGCCGACGAGGCCGAGGACCGTGGCCGGGCCGTCGGCGAAGGCGGTGAACTCCCTGACGACCTCGACCCGTTCGACGGGGTCGGCACCGGCCGCCGCGACGGCCCCGGCACCCGCCCCCGGCCCGTCCGACCCCACGGTGGTGGCCGTGAGCTCCAGCACCCCGGCCAGGTTCAGATCCGTTCCGTACGCGCCCACGGTCGCCGCGTTGCGGGCGAGCAGCTCGGCCAGCGGCTGCTCGGCCCGCCACCCGCGCAGGGGTACGGCGAAGCCGGTGGCCCGGTGCGGTGCCTCCAACGCCGTGCCGAGCACGCCCACCACGGCTCCGGTGGTCACGTCGAGGACGGGTCCCCCGGCCGCGCCCCCGCCCAGCCGCAGCGCCTCGCTGCCGGCCGTGCCGATCGCCAACTCCAGGGCGCCGCGCAGCAGATGGAACCCGTCGGTCGCGGTGTACGTGACGTCCGCCGTGCCCAGCACCCGTGCCTCGCGCCAACCGCCGGCCGCGATACGGACGTACGCGCCCGCCCCGACCTCGTCCCGCCGGGCGAAGGGAAGCGGCTCCACGCACAGCCCCTCGGTGCGGATGAGCGCGAGATCGAGAGCCGGCAGCGGGGTCACCGCGTCGGAACTCACCACACAGACACGGTCGCCGGTGGCGTGCACCACGATCCGGGCCAGTCCGTCCACCGCCTCGTGGCTGGTGACGACCGTGCCGTGGTGATCGGCCACGAAGCCCGTGCCGCGCGGTCGTCCTGCCAGATCGCCGACCCGCACCAGGACTTCGTCCCGCGCCGCCCGGCGGCCGTCGTCGGTCGCCCGACGGCCCCGTACCGCCATGTCCTGACCTCCCCGTCGTACCTGTGTTCCGACGGTAGGCACGTGAAGATCAGCGGAAAAGATCGCGCGGCGAACGCGCCCCCTTCCGCTCCCTCGGTTCACTCCGAGCGCCTGCACGAAGGGGTGAATAGGCCCGAGCGGATGGATACACCTCTGGGTGGGGGAACCGAGGGGGGACCGTGGAGCGGCGGGAACAGAAGGACCCGCCGCTCCGCCGGGGAGTTCGGCGGGTGCGGGTCGTATGCGGCCGGCCGCGCGGTTCCCCGCGCCGCCGAAGAGCAGGGGCTGTGCCCCTGGTCTTCAGCGGCACAGCCCTCAGCCGCTCTTCGGCGGCACGGCTCTCAGCCGAAAATGGCCACTCAGCCGAAGATGGCCAGGCTCTTCGCCTTGCCCTTCTGGTTCTCGACCAGGGCCAGGAAGCTGCCGGTGGGGTCGTAGGCGGCGACGGCGCCGCGGCCCGCGTACTCCTCGGGCATCTCCAGTCGCACCCCGTTCAGCAGCAGCCGCGCCCGCCTGTCGTCCACGTCCCAGCGGGGGAACGCGGCCGTGGCGGCCTCGGCGATCGGCATCACGGCCAGTTCCTGCTGGTGCTGGTCGAGGGTCCGCGCGGAGTCCAGCTTGTACGGCCCCACGCGCGTGCGGCGCAGTGCGGTGAGGTGGCCGCCGACGCCCAGACCGGCGCCCAGGTCGCGGGCGAGGGCCCGGATGTACGTCCCGGAGGAGCACACCACCGACACCACCAGGTCGAGCACCGGGGTGCCGTCCTCGGCGACGGCGTCCCGGACGTCGTGGACCGCGAAGGAGGAGATGGTGACGGGCCGGGCCGGGATCTCGAAGTCCTCGCCGTCCCTGGCCCGCTTGTACGACCGCACGCCGTTGATCTTGATGGCGCTGACCTTGGACGGCACCTGCATGATCTCGCCGGTCAGCTCGGCCACACCGGCGTCGACGGCGTCGCGGGTGACCTTCGACGCGTCGACCGACGCCGTGATCTCGCCCTCGGCGTCGTCGGTGACCGTCGTCTGCCCGAGCCGGACGGTCCCCAGGTACTCCTTCTCGGTGAGCGCGAGGTGACCGAGGAGCTTGGTCGCCTTCTCCACCCCCAGGACGAGCACACCGGTGGCCATCGGGTCGAGCGTCCCCGCGTGCCCGACCCGCCGGGTCCGGGCGATGCCCCGCATCTTGGCGACGACATCGTGCGAAGTGAAGCCCGACGGCTTGTCGACGATGACAAGGCCGTCGGGCGTGGTGGTCTTCTGGCGCTGCTGGGTCATTCGGCGGCGTCGTCCTCGTCGTCGTCCGGCTTGCGGTACGGGTCGGCGTCACCGGCGTACTTCGCGCCCGAGGCGCTCTCGCGCACCTGGGCGTCCGAGGCCCGCGCCTTGTCGAGGAGGTCGTCGATGGTCTTGGCGGTGTCCGGGAGGGCGTCGGCCACGAAGGTGAGGGTCGGTGTGAACTTCACCTGAGCGGCCCGCCCGACCTCGGAACGGAGGATGCCCTTGGCGCTCTCCAGTCCCGCGGCGGCGGCCGCCCGCTCCTCGTCGTCCCCGTAGACCGTGTAGAAGACGGTCGCCTCCCGCAGGTCCCCGGTCACCCGGGTGTCCGTGATGGTGACGTGTGAGCCGAGCCGCGGGTCCTTGATCCCGCGCAGCAGCTTCTGGGCCACCACCTCTCGGATGAGGTCCGCCAGCCTCTTGGCACGCGCGTTGTCGGCCACTGGTCCGTCTCCTAGCTCGTTCCGCGTTACTGCTGTTTCTTGGATTGTCTCTGCGACCGGTCAGTCGTCGTCACCGTGCAACCGCCGTCTGACCGAGAGCAGTTCGACCTCGGGGCGCCCGGCGACCAGCCGCTCGCACCGGTCGAGTACGTCGGTCAGGTGCCCCGTGTCACCGGACACCACCGCCAGCCCGATCACGGTCCGGCGGTGCAGATCCATATGGTCGACCTCCGCCGCACTCACCGCGAACTTGCGGTGCAGCTCGGCCACGATCGGACGGACGACGGAGCGCTTCTCCTTCAGCGACCGTACGTCGCCGAGCAGGAGATCGAAGGACAGAGTCCCCACGTACATGTGTGTATCCGGTTCACCCGCCGGTACGGGATAGATGGCCTGCCCACAGCCCGGGGCAGGAACATCAGAACCGTACAACGAAAGGCGGACACCCTCGACGGGATTGTTTCGCAGGGGGTCCGGGGGGCGAAGCCCCCAGGAACGGCCACACCGGCCGGGGGTGAACGAGTCACCCCCGGCCGGCATGGACCACCGCTGGTTACGACCGCGGCTTCTCGCGCATCTCGTACGTCGCGATGACGTCGTCGATCTTGATGTCGTTGAAGTTTCCGAGGTTGATACCGCCCTCGAAGCCTTCGCGGAGCTCGGTGACATCGTCCTTGAAGCGACGCAGACCGGAGATGGTGAGGTTCTCCGCGATGACCTTGCCGTCGCGGACGAGGCGCGCCTTGGTGTTGCGCTTGACCTCGCCCGAGCGGACCAGGACACCGGCGATGTTGCCCAGCTTGGACGACTTGAAGACCTCGCGGATCTCCGCCGTGCCGAGCTCGACCTCCTCGTACTCCGGCTTGAGCATGCCCTTGAGGGCCGCCTCGATCTCCTCGATGGCCTGGTAGATCACCGAGTAGTACCGGACGTCGACGCCCTCGCGCTCCGCCATCTGCGCCGCGCGGCCCGCAGCGCGGACGTTGAAGCCGATGACGATCGCGTCGGAGCCGGTCGCCAGGTCGATGTCCGACTCGGTGACCGCACCCACGCCGCGGTGCAGGACGCGGATGTCGACCTCTTCGCCGACGTCGAGCTGGAGCAGCGAGGACTCGAGAGCCTCCACCGAACCGGACGCGTCGCCCTTGATGATGAGGTTGAGTTCCTGCACCAGACCGGCCTTGAGGGCCTCGTCCAGGTTCTCCAGGGAGAACCGGACTCCGCGCCGGGCGAAGTTGGCGTTGCGCTCACGCGCCGCGCGCTTCTCGGCGATCTGACGCGCCGTACGGTCCTCGTCGACGACGAGGAAGTTGTCGCCGGCGCCCGGGACGTTGGTGAGACCGAGGACGAGGACCGGGGTCGAGGGACCCGCCTCTTCCACGTTCGCGCCCTTGTCGTCGAGCATCGCGCGGACTCGGCCGTACGCGTCGCCGACCACCATGGTGTCGCCGACCCGCAGGGTGCCTCGCTGGACCAGGACGGTCGCGACGGCGCCGCGGCCGCGGTCGAGGTGGGACTCGATCGCGATGCCCTGCGCGTCCTGCTCCGGGTTGGCCCGCAGGTCGAGCGAGGCGTCCGCGGTGAGGACCACGGCCTCCAGCAGGGAGTCGATGTTCAGACCCTGCTTGGCGGAGATGTCGACGAACATCGTGTCGCCGCCGTACTCCTCGGCCACCAGACCGAACTCGGTGAGCTGACCGCGCACCTTGGTCGGGTCGGCGCCCTCGACGTCGATCTTGTTGACCGCGACCACGATCGGCACACCGGCCGCCTTGGCGTGGTTCAACGCCTCGATCGTCTGGGGCATCACACCGTCGTTGGCCGCCACCACGAGGATCGCGATGTCGGTCGACTTCGCACCACGGGCACGCATGGCGGTGAACGCCTCGTGGCCCGGGGTGTCGATGAAGGTGATCCTGCGCTCTTCGTCGTTGACCTGGGTCGCGACCTGGTACGCACCGATGTGCTGCGTGATACCGCCGGCCTCGCCCGCGACGACGTTCGTCTTGCGGATGGTGTCGAGGAGGCGGGTCTTACCGTGGTCGACGTGACCCATGACGGTCACGACCGGCGGACGCGCGACGAGGAACTCCTCGCCGCCCTCGTCCTCGCCGAACTCGATGTCGAAGGACTCGAGAAGCTCGCGGTCCTCCTCCTCCGGGCTGACGATCTCGAGGATGAAGTTCATCTCGTCCGCGAGGAGCTTCAGCGTCTCGTCGGAGACGGACTGCGTGGCAGTGACCATCTCGCCGAGGTTCATCATCACGCCGACGAGCGACGCCGGGTTGGCGCCGATCTTCTCGGCGAAGTCGGTGAGCGACGCACCGCGCGACAGGCGGACGGACTGTCCGTTGCCGCGAGGCAGCATCACGCCGCCGACCGACGGGGCCTGCATGGCCTCGTACTCCTGGCGCCTCTGCCGCTTCGACTTGCGACCACGACGCGCGGGACCGCCGGGGCGACCGAAGGCGCCCTGCGTGCCACCACGGGCACCCGGACCACCGGGACGACCGCCGAAGCCGGGACGACCGCCGCCGCCACCGGGACCACCCGGACGACCGGCGAAACCGCCACCGCCGCCACCGGGACCACCCGGACGACCGGCGAAACCGCCACCGCCGCCACCGGGACCGGCGGGACGACCGGCGAAGCCGCCGCCAC
>NZ_LRTR01000124.1 GCF_001550375.1 Streptomyces europaeiscabiei
CGGTGCTGCCGGACCCGGGCGCGGGGCGGCCGGACGTGCGGCCTGCGCGGGAGAGGGTGCCGCCGGACGAGCCGGGGCGGACTTGCGGGGGGCGGGCTTGCCGCCGCCGTTGCCCTGCTGGAGGGCATCGGTCAGTTTGCGTACAACGGGCGCCTCGATCGTCGAGGACGCCGAACGGACGAATTCACCGAGTTCCTGGAGCTTGGCCATGACGACCTTGCTCTCAACCCCGAACTCCTTGGCGAGTTCGTATACCCGGACCTTAGCCACTTCGCTCCTTTTTAGGTCCGGGTGCGTCCGGACCGTCGCTACTTCATGGGCGTACTCATCGCGTGCTCATCGAGTGCTCATCGCAATCTCGACCTACTTCCAACTCGCGGAATACCGGGCCGCACGGAGGTTCCGTACGACACGTCTTACGGTGTTGCCTGCTCAGCGACCGTCACCTGCTCGGCAACTGTTGTCTGCTCCACGTATCGGCGCAACGCCTTTGTGTCGAGCGCTCCCGGGGCACGCAGCGCCCGCGTGAACGCCCGGCGGCGTACACCCAAGTCAAGACAGACCTGGGCGGGGTGAACGTACGCACCCCGGCCGGGCAGCGTACCGCGAGGATCGGGGACGCATTCGCCCTCGGTCGCCACGACCCGCAGCAGTTCGGTCTTGGCCGATCGCTGCCTGCACCCCACACAGGTGCGTTGAGGGCATGCGCGGGCGTGCGTCCGGCCAGACACTGCTAAGTCTACCTCCCCGCACCGACCTCACCCCTTCGGGGCAAAAATCGAACGGTTGTTGTCGTGATCTAAGCCACCTGCGGCTTGGATCTATTCCCCGGCCCCCGGGAAGCACCCGGACGGCCCAGTCGGACGTCCGATCGAGTGGTTACTCCGCCGGCTGCTCGGTGTCCGGGCGGATGTCGATCCGCCAGCCGGTGAGGCGGGCGGCGAGGCGGGCGTTCTGGCCCTCCTTGCCGATCGCCAGCGACAGCTGGTAGTCGGGCACCGTCACGCGCGCGGAGCGGGCCGCGAGGTCCACCACCTCGACCTTGGAGACCCGGGCCGGGGAGAGCGCGTTCGCCACCATCTCCGCCGGGTCGTCCGACCAGTCGACGATGTCGATCTTCTCGCCGTTCAGCTCGCCCATGACATTGCGCACCCGGCCGCCCATCGGGCCGATGCAGGCGCCCTTGGCGTTCAGGCCGCTGCGGGTGGAGCGGACGGCGATCTTCGTGCGGTGACCCGCCTCACGCGCGATGGCGGCGATCTCGACGGACCCGTCGGCGATCTCCGGCACCTCCAGCGCGAAGAGCTTCTTCACCAGACTGGGGTGTGTGCGCGAGAGCGTCACGGAGGGACCGCGGACACCCTTCGCCACGCGTACGACGTACGAGCGGAGCCGCATGCCGTGCTGGTACGCCTCGCCCGGGACCTGTTCCTGCACCGGCAGGATGGCCTCCAGCTTGCCGATGTCGACGAGCACGTTCTTCGGGTCGCGGCCCTGCTGGACCACACCGGTGACGATGTCGCCCTCGCGCCCCGCGTACTCGCCGAGCGTCGCGTCGTCCTCCGCGTCCCGCAGCCGCTGCAGGATCACCTGCTTGGCGGTGGTGGCGGCGATGCGCCCGAAGTCCGACGGGGTGTCGTCGAACGGGCGTGGCTCCTGCCCCTCCTCCAGGTCCTCGGGGTCCTCCTTCGCCCACACGGTCACATGGCCGGTCTCCCGGTTGAGCTCCACGCGCGCGTGACGGCGGCTTCCCTCGGTGCGGTGGTAGGCGATGAGGAGGGCCGCCTCGATCGCCTCGACCAGCAGGTCGAAGGAGATCTCCTTCTCCCGCACCAAGCCCCGCAGGGCACTCATGTCGATGTCCACGGCTACGCCTCCTCTTCTTCCGTCATGTCCTTCTTGTCCTTGCGGTTGAACTCGACCTGGACGCGGGCCTTGTCGATCTCGTCGAAGGCGAGCCGGCGGGCGGTGGCCTTGCGGCCCTTCACACCGGGCACTTCGAGGTCGAGGCCGTCGTCGTCCACGGTCAGGATTCTGGCGATCAGTTCCCCGTCCTCGCGGAGCGTGAACTTCACCAGACGGTCTACGGCGCGGCGGTAGTGCCGGTGCTCGGTGAGGGCGCGCTCGGCGCCCGGCGTCCCGACTTCCAGCGTGTACTCCGCCTGGCCCATCGCGTCCGTCTCGTCCAGCTTGGCCGAGAGCGCGCGGCTGACCTCGGCGACCGCGTCCAGATCCGCGCCCTCGTCGGAGTCGACGACCACGCGCAGCACCCGCTTGCGTCCGACCGAGTCCACTGCGATCTCTTCGAGATCCAGGCCCTGGGAGCGTACGAGCGGTTCCAGCAGTTCTCGCAGCCTCTCGCTCTGGGTGGTGCTCATCCGGGTGACTCCTCGGCCGCGTGTGCTGTTGTGGGTAGGGCGCGTGTCAGGTCAAAGGGTAGCCGCTCCGCTGGGGTGTTGCCGTCCATGCGGCGCCTGTGCGTGGGGGTGCCCAGCAGCTCGGGGGCGCCGGTATTCGGGTGGCCGCGGCCGCATGGGGGCTCGTCGCACCCACACGGCGGAGCCGCGTGTCGATACGCCTCGCGCCCTTATCGGGGCGCGGGGCCTTTCACGGGTACGGTGATCACACCGCTTCTTTGTTCGTACGACCTCCCTAGGACGTCTGCTGTGTCGTTCAGCCTGTCGTCGCGTGCCCTTTCGGGGCCGCGCAGAAGGAGTTTGCTCGTCGGGGCCGCCGGTGTGGGCCTGCTCGCGGGGTGCTCGTCCGGGGGTGAGGGATCGGATGCCGCCGGGAGCGGTCCGTCGGTCGTGGAGCGGGCCCGCGCGCGCGTGGCCCGGGACAGTGAGGCGCTCGTGGGGCGGTACGACGCCGTGATCGCCGCGCATCCGGACCAGACCGCGCTGCTGACGCCGCTGCGGGCGGAGGTCGTACGGCATGCCCGGGCGTTCGGGAGCGCGAAGAAGGCGGGCGCCGGTGAGACGGGTGCGGGTGAGGCGTCCGCTTCTCCGTCCGGTTCGGCCTCCGCGTCGGCGTCTCCCTCCCCTTCCTCCTCCCCCGTGCCCGAGGACCCCGAGGCGGCCCTCGCCGAGTTGGCCGCCGCCGAGCGGAGTCTCGCGGACCGGCGGGCCAAGGCGTTGCTGGAGGTGCCGGGTGAGGTGGCCCGGCTGATGGCTTCGGTGGCCGCGGCGGGAGCCGGGCACGCGTACGTGTTGACGGAGGGTACGAAGTGAGCAGCGGGGAGCTGAAGGCGGTACAGGCGGCGCTCGGGGCCGAGCACGCCGCCGTGTACGGGTACGGCGTCGTCGGCGGGAAGATCGGCGAGACGCGGCAGCGCGAGGCGCGGGAGGCGTACGACGCGCACCGGGCCCGCCGGGACGCGCTCACCCGGGCCGTGCGGGACCTGGGCGGCAGACCCGCCGCGGCGGCGGCCGGATACACGCTGCCCTTCCAGGTGACCGATTCCGACTCCGCCGTACGGCTCGCCGCCGAGCTGGAGGAGCGGGTGGCCGGCGTGTACTCCGATCTCGTCCGGGCATCCGAGGGCGACCGGCGGGGCACGGCCGCCGAGGCACTGCGGGAAGCGGCGGTGCGGGCGGTGCGGTGGCGGGGCGGAAGCGTAGCCTTCCCTGGTCTCTCCGAGCGCACGGCCGCCGCCGGCCCCTCGGCGACACCGCACACCTGATCACGGTCCGGAAGGGAACGACTCGCACATGGCTCGCATGGCTTTCGAGGACTTCGAACCGCCGCAGCGGCTGGTGCGAGCGCTCGCCGAGACCCGGCGGCCGGACGGCGGTGACGGGATCGGCGCATGGCTGGAAACGCTCCCCGAGCTGCTGCAACAGGCCGTCGATCTACGCGAGTTGACCGTCGAGCGGGTACAGGCGCCCGGCGGCCGCAGCAGTCTGGTGCTCCTCGTACGGCTGGTCGACGACACCCCCGCCGTGCTCAAGCTGGCGCCCGAGCGGGCCCGGCCGGAGAGTGAGCGGGCGGCCCTCGCGCACTGGGACGGGCGGGGCGCGGTGCAGATGCTCAACCCCGGGGACAGCTCCGGCGTCCTGCTGCTGGAGCGGCTGCATCCCGATCTGTCGGTGCGGTCGCTGCCCGAGGCGAAGGCTCTGCTGGAGGCCGCGGCGACCTTGCGGCGGCTGTGGGTCGAGCCGCCCGGGGCACATGTCTTCGAGACCGTGGCCGGGCGGACGGAGCGGCAGGCCGAGCTGATGCGGTTCGGCTCCGCCGGGGACGCCGAAGTGCGGGCGCTGGTCGACTCGGCCCTCGCCGCGCGGGAGGAGCTGCTGGCCGCCCCGCCCGAGGAACGGTTGCTGCACGGGACGTTCCGGCAGAGCAAGGTGCTGGGCGGGGAGCGGTTGCCCTGGCTGGCCGTGGGGCCGGATCCGGTGGTGGGTGAGTGTGCCTTCGATCTGGCTCGGCTGGTGCGGGACCGGGTGGAGGATCTGATCGCGTCGCCGTCGGGGGCGGCGATCACTCGGCGGCGGGTGAAGAAGCTGGCCGAGTCGTTGGATGTGGATCAGGAGCGGTTGCGGGGGTGGACGTTGTTCCGGGCCGTGGAGTCGGGGGTTCGGGCTCGGCGGGTGGGGCGGCCTCGGGATGCGGAGTTGTTGCTGGAGTTCGCCGGGTGGCTCTAGCTCCGCCGGGAGCCGGACCGCTCGAAGCCGCGGGTCGTGTTGCTGTTCGGGCAGTTCCCCCCGCCCCTCAGTGAGCCCCCAGTTTCAAGGCCAGGACGGGGCAGTCGGCCGCTGCTCGCTTCGCTCGTTTCAGAGCCGCTCCGGGGACCGGCCCCTTCTCGAACAGCGGGTAGCCCCATTCGTCCGGGGTCACGTGGCCGGGGAGGAGCTCCGCGCAGAGGCCATGGGCCCGGCAGGCGGTCCAGTCGACGTCGAGGGTCGGGGCCGTGGGGGCGGTCATGGTGTCAGCTCCGGTTCTCGGGGACGGGCAGGACGGGCGTGTGGTCGGTGGCCGTGCAGTGGCCGTGGGCGTGGGCGTCGAGTTCCGGGGCGAAGGTGGTCAACGCGCTGCGGACCAGGCGGACGGTGCCGTCGGGGTGGTGGCAGACGCCTCGGCCCTCCACCAGGCCGGCCCAGCGGGCGATGTCGTCGCGGGCGGTGCCCTGCGGGCCGGGGGTGGCCAGGGTCCGGAAGGCGGCGGCGATGCGGGGCAGGCCGTTGAGGCAGGGGCCGCACTGACCGGCGGACTCCAGGGCGAGGTGGCGCAGGACCCGGGCGGTCTCGGCG
>NZ_LRTR01000125.1 GCF_001550375.1 Streptomyces europaeiscabiei
GGGGGCGGGGGTGCGGCGGGAGCCGCGTACGGCGTGGGCGGTGCGCAGGCCGAGGGCGGCGAGCACCGCGGCGACGCAGGCGGCCGTGAGCCAGAGCATCCAGGCGGTGCCGTTGTCCGTGCCGATGCCGATGCCGTGGACCAGGGCGAACGGCCAGGACGCGTACGCCAGCCAGTGCACGGCCCGCCAGGTGCGGTGGCCGACGCGGGCCCGCAGGAGGCTGGTGAGCAGGACGGCGAGCATCAGGTCCAGGGCGACCGCGCCGAGGCCGAGCCAGAGGGGCTGGTAGGCGGAGACGAAGGGGATGAACGGGTCGACGACCGTGATGTCGACGTAGTCGTCGATGACGGCGGCCGCGATGTGCAGGACCAGGAACGCGGTGGCGGAGAGGGAGAGGGCGCGGTGGAGGGAGACCGTGCCGAAGCGCGGCAGGCCGGGGACGCGGGCGCGCAGCGCACCGCGATGCCGAGGAGGACGACGACGGTGAAGAGGACCAGGCAGACGGCGCCGGTGGCTCTGTTGGCGTACCAGAGGATCTCGTCGCTCATGCGGTGGGCTCGGCCTTCGGGGTCGAGGACGGCCAGCCCGGCGTGGTGACGACCGTGCCCTCGTGGGTGACCAGTCGGGCGGGGAGGCCCAGGCGGGACAGCAGGCGGACCGCGCTCTCGCCCTTGACCAGGGCGGCGGTGGTGGCGGCGTTGGCGTCGGCGCAGGTGGCGGCGGCCACCGAGACGGTGCGCCAGGGAGTGGTGGCGGGCCGGCCCGTGCGAGGGTCGACTATGTGGTGGAGGTCGTGGTCGCCGCGGCGCCAGCGGCGGGCCGTGGTGCCGGAGGTGGCGAGGCCGCCGCTGCGAATGCCGACCGTGGCGTACGGGCCGTGCTCGGGGAGGCGGTCGACCGGGGACGTCTCGTCCTGGACGCGGATGCGCCAGCCGCCGGCCGGGGGTTCGCCCGCGACGGCCGTGTCGCCGCCGAGGCTGACCAGGATGCCGCAGTCGGCGGCTCGGGCCAGCAGGTGCGCCGCCTTGTCGGCCGCCCAGGCCTTGGCCGTGGCGCCCAGGTCCAGGCGGACGCCGGGCGGGAGGGTCACCGTGTGCGTGGCACGGTCCAGTTCGACCAGGGTCCAGCCCGGCACCCGCTGCACGGTGAGCCGCACCGGGCGGTCGTCCTCCTGGACCAGGGTGAAGTCCCGGTCGTAGCCGAGGGCCTCCATCGCCGAGCCGACCGTGGGGTCCACCGCGCCGTCCGTGGCGCGGGCGGCGCGCAGGGCCACCGCCAGGGCCTCGGCCAGCAGCGGGCTGACCTTCACGGGGCGCCCTTCGGCCGCGTTGAGCGTCGACAGTTCCGAATCCGCGCGGAAGCGGCTGCAGGCGGCGTCGACCTCGGCCAGGTGCCGGGCGAGGAGCAGGTTGCAGGAGTCGAGCAGGGCCGGGTCGGTGGTGACCAGGCGGACGCTCGTGCCGAGGGCCCGCCAGTCCGCGGCGGCCGTGGGGCGGGAGGTCGTGGGCGTGGTCATCACGACGCCCCCGACGTCGAGTCCGCGGAGCCGTCCGAGGAGGACGTCATCGCGTCGGAGGAGGACTGGAGGTCCGAGGAGGAGTCGGAGGAGGAATCCGAGGAGGAGTCGCTCGAACCGTCCGAGGAACTCGAACCCTCCGAGGCGGAGGAGGAGTGCGACGACGTGTCCGTGCTGCCGGTGCCGCTGTCGCCGCTCGAACCCGTGTCGCCGCTCGTGCTCGACGATGTCGAACTCGCGCCGCTGCCGCTCGCGGTGGTGGCCGCGTCCGCCTGCATCGTGCCGATCAGCGCGAACATGCCGGCCGCCGCAGCGAGCGTGACCGCCGCCGCGGTGGCCGCCGTACGCCGGGCGCCTCTGCGGATCCCCGCGACGGCACCTCGTTCACTGGTCGTCATGACCGTTCCCCTCCGTAGTGACGTTCTGTCACGCCCTACGGTCGGGGAACGGTCTGAGAGAAACCTGTGAGGCGCCTATACGCCGCCGGAGAAGATTCTGAGGGTTTCCTTCAGACGGTGAGGCGGGCGATCGCCTCGTCGACGGTCAGCTCCTCGCGCTCACCGGTGCGGCGGTCCTTCAGTTCCAGGACGCCCTCGGCGGAACGGCGGCCGGCGACCAGGATCTTCGGTACGCCGATCAGCTCCGAGTCGGTGAACTTCACGCCCGGGGATACCCCGGCACGGTCGTCGACCAGGACGCGCAGGCCGGCGGCCCGCAGCTTCTCGGAGACGTCGAGGGCCAGTTCGGTCTGGAGGGCCTTGCCCGCGGCGACGACGTGCACATCGGCCGGGGCGACCTCGGCGGGCCAGCACAGGCCCTTGTCGTCGGCGGACTGCTCGGCGAGGGCGGCGACCGCGCGGGAGACGCCGATGCCGTACGAGCCCATGGTGACGCGGACGGGCTTGCCGTGCGGTCCGAGGACGTCGAGCTTGAGGGCGTCGGCGTACTTTCGGCCGAGTTGGAAGATGTGGCCGATCTCGATGGCGCGGTCCAGCTTGAGGCCGGTGCCGCAGTTCGGGCAGGGGTCGCCCTCCTGGACGACCACGACGTCGACGTACTCGCCGACCTCGAAGTCACGGCCCGCGACGACGTTCCTGGCGTGCGTGCCGGTCTTGTTGGCGCCGGTGATCCAGGCGGTGCCCGGCGCCACCCGCGGGTCGGCGATGTACGTCACCTTCTCGCCCAGTCCCTGCGGGCCGACATAGCCGCGGACCAGGTCGGGGCGGCCCGCGAAGTCCGCCTCGGTGACCATCTCGACGACCGCCGGGGCGAAGTGCGCCTCGACCTTGCCCATGTCGACCTCGCGGTCGCCGGGGACACCGACCGCGACGATCTCGCCGTCGACCTTCACGAGGAGGTTCTTCAGGGTGGCGCAGGCCGCGACGCCGAGGTGCGCGGCGAGGGTCTCGATGGTCGGGGTGTCGGGCGTCGGGATCTCTTCGAGCGCGGGCACGCCGTCGGCGTCCACCGGCTTCAACTCGTAGGTGATCGCCTCGGTGTTGGCCGCGAAGTCGCACGCCGGGCAGTCCGCGAAGGTGTCCTCGCCGGCGCCGGCCGGGGCCAGGAACTCCTCCGACTTCGAGCCGCCCATCGCGCCCGCCGTCGCCGCGCAGATGCGGTAGTCGAGGCCCAGACGCTCGAACACCTTCTGGTAGGCCTGTCGGTGCAGGGCGTACGACTGGGCGAGGCCCTCGTCCTCGGTGTCGAAGGAGTACGAGTCCTTCATCAGGAACTCGCGGCCGCGCAGGATGCCGGCGCGGGGGCGGGCCTCGTCACGGAACTTGGTCTGGATCTGGTAGAGGATCACCGGCAGGTCCTTGTAGGAGGACGCCTGGTCCTTCACGATCAGCGTGAAGATCTCCTCGTGGGTGGGACCGAGGAGGTAGTCGCCGCCCTTGCGGTCCTTCAGGCGGAACAGCTCCGGGCCGTACTCGTCCCAGCGGCCGGTCGCCTCGTACGGCTCCTTCGGCAGCAGTGCGGGGAGGAGCACCTCCTGGGCGCCGATCGCGTCCATCTCCTCGCGGACGATGCGCTCCACGTTGGCGAGGACCTTCTTGCCGAGCGGCAGCCAGGTCCACACGCCGGCCGCCGTGCGACGGACGTAGCCGGCGCGGACGAGGAGCTTGTGGCTGAGCACCTCGGCGTCCGCCGGGTCGTCGCGCAGCGTCTTCGCCATCAACTGGGACATGCGCTGGACCGGTGCGTTCGCCATGGTTCTCGTACTCCTGCCGATGGGGGTCCCCCCGCTCGAGCGCGGCCGAGAGTGGGGAGCGTGATGGCAGGAGGTTAGCCGGGGGGCGGGGGCCCGTGGAAATCCGGCGGTGGCGGGAGGGCGTGGTCCGGCGGCTACCTGCGGCGCAGGGGCAGGGGGGCGCCCATCACCGCGTACGGCCTGGGGGCGCTGGGGAAGACGACCTGACGGGCCAGGTCCGTGTAGCCGAGGGAGCGGTACAGGCCGCGGGCCGGGCTGTCGACGTCGATCGCGGAGAGGATCGAGCGGGGTTCGGTCACGCTGTCGGTGATGGTGGTGATCAGGGTGCGGCCGACGCCGTGGTTCTGGTGGCGGGGGTGGACGTGCAGTTCGGTGATCACGAAGGAGTCGTCCAGCCAGTGCTCGTGGTGGAGGGCGCGGAGGTAGGGCTCCACGACGGTGGACCACCAGTGGCCGCGGTTGTTGGGCATGCCGTAGACGAACCCGACGAGGCGGCCCTCGGCCGTGGCGCCGAGTGCGCGTGCCCCCGGGTAGGTCATGTGGCGGAGGACGATCTGGCGGCGTACGGCCACCTCGTCGGGGGCGAGTCCGAAGGCGACGGCTTGGACTGCGAGGGCCTCGTCTACGTGGGCGGAGAGGTCCAAGGGGCCGATGACGAGGTCCATGGCCGGGAGCCTACAGGGGGGTTCGTGTTGTCTGGGGGGTGCGGGTTGTCTGTGGCTGGTCGCGCGGTTCCCCGCGCCCCTGTGGGTCGCTTCCCCCCGGCGGCGCTCAGAAGTCGAGGCCTCCGCAGCCGATCCCTCAGAACAGCACACTCATGAACGCGCCCACCTCTTGGAAGCCCACCCTTTGGTACGTGCGCCTCGCCGATGTGTTGAAGTCGTTGACGTAGAGGCTGACCAGGGGGGCCACGTCGGCCAGGGCGTAGCGGAGGACCGCTGCCATGCCGGGGGCGGCCAGGCCGCGGCCCCGGTGTTCGGGGGCCACCCAGACGCCCTGGATCTGGCAGGCCCGGGGGGTCGCCGCGCCGATCTCGGCCTTGAAGACGACACGGCCGTCGGGGCCGAGGCGGGCGAAGGAGCGGCCGGCGCCCACGAGTTCGGCGACGCGCGCCTGGTAGAGGAGGCCGCCGTCGCCGGCCAGCGGGGAGACGCCGACCTCCTCGGTGAACATCGCGACGCACGCTGGCATGATCGCGTCCATCTCGTCCTTGCGGATCCGGCGGACGTACGGGTCGGGGGTGACCTCGGCGGGAGCGGGGAGCCGGTCGGTGACCATGAGGGGCTGGTGGGAGCGGACCTCGCGGGCCGGTCCCCAGCTGGGTTCGAGCAGCCGCCAGAGCTGGGCGGTGGATTCGGCGGGGCCGACGACCGAGGAGCAGCGGCGGCCGGCCCGGCGGGCTCGGTCGGCGAAGGCGCGCACGGCGCGGGGGGTGGCGCAGATGGGGACGAGGTTGGCGCCGGCGTAGCAGAGGGAGGTCAGTGCGCCGTCTTCGTACCAGCCCCACATCTCGCCGCCGAGCCGCCAGGGGTCCAGGCCGGCGACCTGGACGCGGGACGTCACGAAGGCGTTCGCGACGGGGTCTCGGTCCAGGACGGCGAGTGCGGCGTCCAGGTCACTCGGTTCGAGGACCCTGGTGGTGGTCTGGGTCAACACGTGCGGGGGCCTCACCCTGGGGTCTGCGCTGGTCTCCGCACGATACCCTGCCGGGCTGTGGCGGGGCGCCCTGTGGCTGCGCCACGGGCGGGCGCCCCATGACCCGGGGGCTACTGCGCTTCGGCGGGTACGGGTTCGTCGTGGCTGGTCGCGCCCACGCGGCGGAGCCGCACATCGGATACAGCCCCGCGCCCCTGAGAGGCCTGCGGCCCCTCAGCCCGCTACCGCGACCGTCGGCTCGCCGGAGGTGATGCCGTCCGCCTCCATCTGTTCGGCGATCTTCATCGCCTCCTCGATGAGGGTCTCGACGATCTTGGATTCGGGGACGGTCTTGATGATCTCGCCCTTGACGAAGATCTGGCCCTTGCCGTTGCCGGAGGCGACGCCGAGGTCGGCCTCGCGGGCCTCGCCGGGGCCGTTCACCACGCAGCCCATGACGGCTACGCGCAGCGGGACCTCCATGCCGGTCAGACCGGCCGTGACCTCTTCGGCGAGCTTGTAGACGTCGACCTGGGCGCGGCCGCAGGAGGGGCAGGAGACGATCTCCAGGCCGCGCTGGCGGAGGTTGAGGGATTCCAGGATCTGGTTGCCGACCTTGATCTCCTCGACCGGCGGGGCCGACAGGGAGACGCGGATCGTGTCGCCGATGCCCTCGGAGAGCAGCGCGCCGAAGGCGACGGCCGACTTGATGGTGCCCTGGAAGGCGGGGCCGGCCTCGGTGACGCCGAGGTGGAGGGGGTAGTCGCACTGGGCGGCGAGCTGCCGGTAGGCGTTGACCATGACGACCGGGTCGTTGTGCTTGACCGAGATCTTGATGTCCCGGAAGCCGTGCTCCTCGAAGAGGGAGGCTTCCCAGAGGGCGGACTCGACCAGCGCCTCGGGGGTGGCCTTGCCGTACTTCTGAAGGAGGCGGCGGTCCAGGGAGCCGGCGTTGACACCGATGCGGATCGGGGTGCCGTGGTCGTTCGCCGCCTTGGCGATCTCCTTGACCTTGTCGTCGAACTGCTTGATGTTGCCGGGGTTGACGCGGACGGCGGCGCAGCCGGCCTCGATCGCGGCGAAGACGTACTTCGGCTGGAAGTGGATGTCGGCGATGACCGGGATCTGCGACTTGCGGGCGATCACCGGGAGGGCGTCGGCGTCGTCCTGCGTGGGACAGGCGACGCGGACGATCTGGCAGCCGGAGGCCGTCAGCTCGGCGATCTGCTGCAGCGTGGCGCCGATGTCCGACGTACGCGTGGTGGTCATCGACTGGACCGACACCGGGGCGTCTCCACCGACCGCCACGGATCCGACCTGGATCTGGCGGCTCTTCCGGCGCTCGGCGAGCTTGGTCGGAACGGACGGCATGCCGAGAGAAATCGCAGTCATCTGCTGTGCAACCCCAAGTTGTGGATCAGGATCGGGTCCCGGTACGGGCGGGCTCCAGGCTTCGAGATTACGGCACGGGCAGGGGCCCGAGCACTCCCCCGCCTCGAATGCACTCGACGGGGCCCCCGTCGGTCCGTAAACCCACCCGTTGGGGAGACTCGCTGCGCAGTTCGGGCACGGATGGGCGGACGCACCCGTACGACGGCGGCCGGGCGCCGCTCCGCGAGCGTGCCCGGCCGCCGTGAACAGACGGGTGACTACGAGATGCGCACCGGGTTCACCAGGTCCGCGATCAGCACCAGCAGCGTGAAGCAGACGAAGATGCCGGCCACCACGTACGCGACGGGCATCAGCTTCGCCACGTCGAAGGGGCCGGGGTCGGGCCGGCGCAGCACCTTGGCCGCGGTCCGGCGCAGCGACTCCCACAGGGCGCCCGCGATGTGCCCGCCGTCGAGCGGGAGGAGCGGGAGCATGTTGAACAGGAAGAGGGAGAGGTTGAAGCCGGCCAGCAGGATGAGGAAGCTGGCGAGCTGCTGGGTGGCGGGGATGTCCATGGTGAAGATCTCACCGCCGACGCGGGCCGCGCCGACCACGCCCATGGGCGAGTCGGCCTCGCGCTCGCCGTCGCCGAAGGTGGCGTCCCACAGGGCGGGGACCTTGGCGGGCAGGGAGAGCAGGGACTCGACGCCGTTCTCCATCATGTCGCCCATGCGGTCCACGGAGTCGACGAAGGAGAGCGGGAGGATGTCGGAGGCGGGGGTGAAGCCGAGCCAGCCGGCGTACACGTACTTGCCCTCGACGTAGCCGCCCTGGCCGTCGGTCTGGCTGACCTGGTTCTTGATGAGGGTGGGGGTGAGGTCGACCTGCTCGCCCTTGCGGTCCACGGTGAGCGTGACCTGCTTGCCGGGGTTGTCGCGGATGTCGGCCTGCAGGGCGGACCAGTCCTCGACGGGGGTGCCGTCGAACGCGACGATCTTGTCGCCGGGCTCCAGGCCCGCCGCCTTGGCGGGAGCCTCCTTGTCGCTGTCCTTGCACTTCGAGCGGTTCTCACTGGCGGAGATGACGCAGTCCGAGACCTTGCTGACCGTGGTCGTCTGGGTCTGGGCGCCGAAGGTCATCATCACGCCGAGGAAGATCACGAAGGCGAGGATCAGGTTCATGAAGGGTCCGGCGAACATCACGATGACGCGCTTCCACGGCTTGCGCTTGTAGAAGAGGCGGTCCTCGTCGCCGGGCTGGAGCTCCTCGAAGGAGGCCGCGCGGGCGTCCTCGATCATCACGCGCCACGGGGAGGTCGAGCGGCTCTCGATCCGGCCGTCCGCGCCGGGCGGGATCATGCCGATCATGCGGATGTAGCCGCCGAGCGGGATCGCCTTGACGCCGTACTCGGTCTCGCCCTTCTTGCGTGACCAGACGGTCGGGCCGAAGCCCACCATGAACTGGGGCACGCGGACGCCGAAGAGCTTGGCGGTCGAGAAGTGGCCCAGCTCGTGCCACGCGATCGAGAACGCCAGGCCGATCACGAAGACCACTATGCCGAGGATGAACATCAGGGTCGTCATGCACGGGCCTCCGCGGTCGTCCGCTCGGTGGGTTTGCCGGTCGAGGTGGTCAGTTCACGGGCTCTGGCGCGCGCCCAGGTCTCCGCTTCGAGGACGTCCGCCACGGTCAGGGAAGTTCCCGTCGCGGGGGTGCCGTGCTCCTCGACGACCCGCGTGACGGTTTCCATGATCGCGTCGAACCGGAGACCGCCGTGCAGGAACGCGTCGACGCACTCCTCGTTGGCCGCATTGAACACCGCCGGGGCGGTGCCCGCGAGCTGCCCGACATGGCGGGCGAGCCCGACCGACGGGAACGCGTCGGTGTCGAGGGGGAAGAACTCCCAGGTGGACGCCTTGGTCCAGTCGAAGGCGGGTGCGGCGTCCGGGACGCGCTGCGGCCAGCCGAGGCCGATGGCGATGGGCCCGCGCATGTCGGGGGGCGTCGCCTGGGCCATCGTCGATCCGTCCGTGAACTCAACCATCGAGTGGACATACGACTGGGGGTGCACGACGACCTCAATGCGGTCGAAGGGAATGTCGTAGAGGAGGTGCGCCTCGATGACTTCCAGGCCCTTGTTGACCAGGGTCGCGGAGTTCACGGTGATGACCGGGCCCATGGCCCAGGTGGGGTGTGCGAGGGCGTCGGCGGGTGTCACGTCGGCGAGTTCCGCCTTCGTGCGGCCGCGGAAGGGGCCGCCGGAAGCGGTGACGACGAGCTTGCGCACGTCGGCCCGGGTGCCGCAGGCGAGGGCCTGGAAGAGGGCGGCGTGCTCGGAGTCGACCGGGATGATCTGGCCCGGCTCTGCCACCGCCTTCACCAGCGGGCCGCCGACGATGAGCGACTCCTTGTTGGCGAGCGCGAGGGTGCGGCCCGCCTTCAGGGCGGCGAGGGTCGGGGCGAGGCCGATGGAGCCGGTGATGCCGTTCAGCACGGTGTGACAGTCGGACGCGGCCACCTCCGTGGCGGCGTCCGGTCCGGCGAGGATCTCGGGCAGGGCCTCCCCGGGCCCGTACGCGCCGGTCAGGGCCTCGCGCAGCGCCGGCACGACGTCCTCGCGGGCGACGGCGACGGTCCGCACGCGCAGGCGGCGCGCCTGCTCGGCCAGCAGCTTCACCCGCCCTCCGGCGGCGGAGAGCCCGGTGACCCGGAAGCGGTCCGGGTTGCGCAGGACGAGGTCGATGGCCTGGGTGCCGATCGAGCCGGTCGATCCGAGGATCACTACGTCCCGTACACCGTCGACCGGGTCGAAGACGAGATGCGGATCGGCGAGAGGGGCTGGACTGTCGCTCATCCCTCCATTGTGGCCGCATCCGGTGTCCGGCAGGACCGCGCGCCCCCTTGATGACCCACTTCGTACGGTCTGTGGTTGACGAGGCCGTTTCTCCGTTTGTGAAGCGCGCGTGAAGACAGGGGTGATATGACTTCTGCCCTGTTGATCCGATTATCGGGTCAACAGATCGTGAACGAGGACCCTGGGGGGATCCATGCACAAGCGCATACGCGCCGCCCTGCCCGCGCTCGCCGGAGCCGTGGCCCTGGCCGGCACCGTGCTGAGCAGTCCGGCCGAGGCCGCCGGCGGTGTGGTCATCCACCGTGTGTACTTCGACAGCCCCGGCAAGGACACGCGGACGAACGCGCAGTACAACGGCGAGTGGGTGCAGATCAAGAACACGAGTTCGTCGGCGATCTCGCTGAAGGGCTGGGTGCTCAAGGACCCCGACAACCACAAGTACACGTTCCTCGACGTGAAGATCGGGGCCGGCAAGTACATCAAGGTCCGCACCGGGTCGGGCACGGACACCAGCGCGACCAAGTACCAGAACCGCAAGGCCTACGTGTGGAACAACACGAGCGACACGGCGACGTTGCTGAAAGCGAGCGGGTCGAAGGTGGATTCCTGCTCGTGGACGACCCGGGACGCCAGCGACAAGTACTGCTGACGCTCTGCGGGGGCGTCTGCCGCTGACGCTCCGCGGGGGCGCCCCTGGGCCGCGGGCCGTATGCGGCTGGTCGCGCGCCCACACGGCGGAGCCGCACATCAGCACAGTCCCGCGCCCCTGAGGACGGCCCTGCCGGCCGGTCTTCAGGAGCGCGGGGAGTCGTGGGACGTCATCGGATGCGGCGGTGGACGTTCTCCTTCTCACTCGGACCGGGTGTCGCGTCGGCGATCCACGGACCCTCGCCCGACGGGTCGATCACGCCTTGCTCAAGCCACTCGTAGGCGCCGCCGAGGACACCCTTGACCACCTTGCGGTCGACGTCGTCGGTGTTGTTCCAGAGGCGGCCGAAGAGTTCCTCGACGCGGATGCGGGACTGACGGCAGAAGACGTCGGCGAGCTGGTAGGCCTCACGGCCGTGATCGCCCGTGGTGCGGAGCAGTTCCGCGCGGACGACGGCCGCACTCATCGCGAAGAGTTCGGCGCCGATGTCGACGATCCGGCCCAGGAAGCCCTGCTTGGTCTCCATACGGCCCTGCCAGCGCGACATCGCGTAGAAGGTGGAGCGGGCGAGCTTGCGGGCGCCCCGTTCGACGTAGCGCAGGTGGGTGGAGAGGTCGGGGTGACCCGCCGGGTGGAAGTCACCGTAGGTGCGCGGGAGTTGGCCCGGACCCGCGACCAGCTTGGGCAGCCACTTGGCGTAGAAGACGCCCGCGTTCGCGCCCGCCTTCGCCTTGTCGGAGAGGGACTTCTCCGGGTCGATGAGGTCGCCGGCCACGGAGAGGTGGGCGTCGACGGCCTCACGGGCGATCAACAGGTGCATGATCTCCGTGGAGCCCTCGAAGATCCGGTTGATGCGCAGGTCGCGCAGGATCTGCTCGGCGGGGACGGCCCGTTCGCCGCGCGCCCGCAGCGAATCCGCCGTCTCGAAGCCGCGGCCGCCGCGGATCTGGACCAGTTCGTCGGCGATCTTCCAGCCCATCTCGGAGGCGAACAGCTTCGCGAGGGCACCCTCGATGCGGATGTCGTTGCGGTCCTCGTCGGCCATCTGCGAGGACAGGTCGAGCACCGCTTCCAGGGCGAAGGTGGTGGCGGCGATGAAGGAGATCTTCTGCCCGACCGCCTCGTGGTGGGCGACCGGCTTGCCCCACTGCTCACGGGCCGCCGACCACTCGCGGGCGATCTTCAGGCACCACTTGCCGGCGGCGACGCAGGACGCCGGGAGCGAGAGCCGGCCGGTGTTGAGGGTGGTGAGGGCGATCTTCAGGCCCGCGCCCTCGGGGCCGATGCGGTGGGCGGCGGGAACCCTGACCTGGTGGAGACGGGTGACGCCGTTCTCGATGCCGCGCAGGCCCATGAAGGCGTTGCGGTTCTCGACGGTGACCCCGGGCGAGTCGCTCTCCACGACGAAGGCGGTGATGCCGCCCTTGTGTCCGTCGGACTTCGGCACCCTCGCCATGACGACGAGGAGGTCGGCGACCACACCGTTCGTCGTCCACAGCTTCACGCCGTCGAGGACGTAGTCGTCCCCGTCCGGCACCGCGCTGGTGGCGAGCCGGGCCGGGTCCGAGCCGACGTCGGGTTCGGTGAGGAGGAAGGCGCTGATGTCGGTACGGGCGCAGCGAGGCAGGAACTTCTCCTTCTGTTCGGGGGTGCCGAACAGTTTCAGCGGCTGCGGTGCGCCGATCGACTGATGCGCCGAGAGCAGGACGCCGATGGCCGGGCTGGCCGAGCCGACGAGGGCCAGCGCCTTGTTGTAGTACACCTGGGTGAGGCCGAGACCGCCGTACTTGGGGTCGATCTTCATGCCGAGGGCGCCGAGCTCCTTGAGTCCGTTGATCACCTCGTCGGGGATGCGGGCCTCGCGCTCGATCAGGGCCCCGTCGACCTTCGTCTCGCAGAAGTCGCGGAGCTTGGTCAGGAACTGCTCGCCGCGCCGGACTGCCTCGTCGGTGGGGAGCGGGTGGGGGTGGATGAGGTCGAGGCGGAACCGGCCCAGGAACAGTTCCTTGGCGAAGCTGGGCTTGCGCCAGGCCTGCTCCCGGGCGGCCTCCGCCACCTGTCGGGCCTCACGTTCTGTGACGACGGGCTTCTTGAGGGGTGGGGCGGACATGAGGCTCACCTCGCCGCGAATCGGGATCTCGTACCGGATGGGTACCTGAATGGTTACCGATGGGTGCTACTCGATCGTTGGTACCCGATTCGGGGTGACCCCGCCACCCCTCGCGTGCGCGATCGGCCGCTTCGACCGCCGCGCGCGCCCTTCTCGGCCGATGCGACCGCGCCGCCTTCGTGTCCGGCCGGCCCGTTCGTCGAAGACGTCGGTGTCCGCCTCGCACTCTCGCGACCCGGTCGTCACCGCGCCCTCCTGAACTTGCCGTCGAGTTCTAGACTGGGGGCGGTCGGAGCGCCCCGAAGGGGCGCGGGGAACCGCGCGAGAAGCCCCACCGACTCGCAGCCGCCACCCGACACACCCCCACCATCGTCCTGGGCGTCCGGCGAATTATCGAAGCGCTTCGACAACCTATGGACACCCATCCACCGCCCGGCTACTGTCGAGCCACCCTCACTCGCCTTTGTTCAGAGATAGCGCGCTGTCGAAGCGCTTAAACACGCTTGGAGAGCTGGATGGTCACCCTCGCCGAGGTCGCCCAGCACGCCGGAGTCTCGGCGAGCACGGTGAGCTATGTCCTCAGCGGCAAGCGGTCCATCTCCGCGGGCACCCGGCAGCGGGTCGAGCGGAGCATCCAGGAGCTCGGATACCACCCGAACGCGGGGGCCCGCGCCCTGGCGAGCAGCAGGTCTAACATCGTCGCCCTGATGGTGCCGCTGCGCACCGACATGTACGTCCCGGTGATGATGGAGATCGCCATAGCGGTGGCCACCACGGCGCGCACGTACGGCTACGACGTGCTGCTGCTCACCGGAGAGGAGGGCCCCGACGCGGTGCGCCGTGTCACGGGCAGCGGGCTCGCCGACGCGATGATCCTGATGGACGTGGAGCTCGACGACGAGCGGCTGCCGCTGCTGCGTGGCACCGACCAGCCGTCGGTGCTCATCGGCCTGCCGGCCGACACCAGCGGCCTGACCTGCGTCGACCTCGACTTCGGGGCGACGGGGGCACTGTGCGTCGAGCATCTGGCGATGCTCGGCCACCGCGACATCGCGGTCATCGGCGAGGCACCCGCCGTGTACGAACGGCACACCGGTTTCGCCGAGCGCACCCTCGACGGACTCCGGTCCCGGGCAAAGGAGTTGGGGCTGCGCGTGCTGCACCGTCCCTGCGAGGGCGGCTACGACGCGATGGCCGCGACCCTGGCCCGGATCTTCGACGAACGGCCGGGCACCACGGGGGTCGTCGTGCAGAACGAGTCCGCGGTGGAGCCGCTGCTCGCGCTGTTGCGGCAGCAGGGGCGCGCGGTGCCGGAGGACGTCTCGGTGATCGCGGTCTGCCCGGACCAGGTCGCCGTGCAGGCCTCGGTACGGCTGACGTCCGTGGCCATCCCCGCCCAGGAGATGGGCCGGCGGGCCGTGGAGCAGCTGATCGCCAAGCTGGAGGGCAGGGACGCCGAAGAAGTGGTGCTCCTCGCCCCCGAGTTGACGATTCGCGCGAGCACGGGACCACTGTCCACCACCGGCTGAGCCCCCGTCGTACGCACACCGTCGCGGACAGGACGTCGCGGACAGGGCGTCGTACGCAAGTCGCCGTATGCAAGCCGTCGTACGCAAGTCGCCGTACGGCCCCCTCCTCCCTTCCCGCTTCCTCCTTCTCTCCCACCGCCCGGCCCGCCGGAGCCGAGCCGGGTGTGCCGCCCCTCCTCCCTCCAGGAGACCTCCCGTGAATCAGCCTGCCGAGAACCAGACCCCGACGGGCGCGGTCAGCCTCGCCCAGTCCTCCCCCACCGTCGGCACGTTCCGTGAGCGGGACGGCGCCCTGGAGTGGAGCGGACGCCAGGAGACCCTGCGGATCGAGCCCTGGGGCCCGGACGCGGTCCGGGTCCGCGCCCGCCTGGGCGGCCCGGTCCTCGAGGGGCTGCCGGGCGCCCTGCTCGACGAGGCGGAGAGCACCGAGAGCAGCGTCAAGATCGAGGACGGGCTGGGCCGGCTGACCGTCGGCGCGCTCACCGTCGAGGTGAACGCCGAGGGCCTGATCCGCTACAGCCGCACGGCCGACGGTCACGAACTGCTGTCGGAGGCCCGCGCCCATTTCTGGTGGCCCGGCTCGCGCCTCTACACCGCCGTCGGCAACGGCTACCACCGCCTGGAGCAGCGCTTCGCCGCGTACGACGACGAGAAGCTGTACGGCCTCGGACAGCACCAGCACGGGCGGCTCGACCAGAAGGGCCTGGTGCTCGACCTGGTCCAGCGCAACGCCGAGGTCGGCATCCCGGTGCTCACCTCCAGCCGCGGCTACACCCTGCTGTGGAACAACCCGGCGATCGGCCGCGTGGAGCTGGCCGGGAACGGCACCCGCTGGGTCGCCGACTCGGCCCGGCAGATCGACTACTGGATCACCGCGGGCGACCCGGCCGACGCGCAGCGCCGCTACAGCGCGGCGACGGGGCGCTCGCCGATGCTGCCTCAGTGGGCGGCCGGTTTCTGGCAGTGCAAGCTGCGCTACCGCACGCAGGACGAACTCCTCGCCGTGGCACGGGAGTACAAGCGGCGGGGCCTGCCCATCGACGTCATCGTCTGCGACTTCTTCCACTGGACGCACCTCGGTGAGTGGAAGTTCGACCTGAGCGAGTGGCCCGACCCGGCGGCCATGGTCCGGGAGCTGGACGAGCTGGGCATCAAGCTGGTGGTGTCCGTGTGGCCGTCGGTCTCGCCCCTGAGCGAGAACCACCACCTCATGGAGCAGCGCGGCTACTTCATCGGCACCCAGTACGGGCCGATGGCGCACGCCGACTGGCCCGACAAGGAGGTCGCGTCGACGGTCCAGGTGGCGTTCTACGACGCGACGAACCCGGAGGCACGGGAGTTCGTGTGGTCGCGGGTGAAGGAGAACTACCTGGAGCCGTACGGCATCAAGGCGTTCTGGCTGGACGCCTGCGAGCCGGAGATCAAGCCGGGCTTCCAGGAGAACCTGCGTTACTGGGCGGGGCCCGGCCTGGAGGTCGGCAACATCTATCCGGCCGAGATCGCCCGTACCTTCTACGAGGGGCTGAGGGCGACCGGTGAGGAGGAGATCGTCTCCCTCAACCGTTCGGCGTGGGCAGGCAGCCAGCGGTGGGGGGCCGCGCTGTGGTCCGGTGACATCGGCACCGATTTCACGACGTTGCGCCGGCAGATCGCGGCGGGCCTCAACACCGCGCTGTCCGGCATCCCCTGGTGGAACACCGACATCGGCGGCTTCCATGGGGGCGACCCCGACGATCCGGAGTACCGCGAGGTGATGGTGCGCTGGTTCCAGTTCGGCGCGTTCTCGCCGCTGATGCGGCTGCACGGCTTCCGTGAGCCCGGTATGCCGCTGGGGCCGGCCATGACCGGGGGACCCAACGAGGTCTGGTCGTACGGGGAGGAGGCCGGGGCGATCCTGGAGGCGTACCTGCGGCTGCGGGAGCGGTTGAAGCCGTATGTGCTGCGGGTGATGCGGGAGGCCCACGAGGAGGGGCTGCCGGTGATGCGGCCGCTGTTCCTGGAGTTCCCCGGGGACGAGCGGGCCTGGTCGGTCGACGACGCGTATCTGTTCGGGCGGGACGTGCTGGTCGCGCCGGTGCTGGAGGCGGGGGTGACTGCCTGGACCACGTATCTTCCGGCGGGGGCCCGGTGGACTGATGCGTGGACCGGGGAGACGTACGAGGGGGGTGCGTCCGTGACTGTGGATGCGCCGCTGGAGCGGATTCCGGTGTTTCTGCGGGACGGGGTGTCGTTGCCGATCGCCGAGTAGGTATCGGTGCGGGAGTGGGCGGACGGGGGTTTCCGCGGCTCGGCGGTTACGAGGTGCCGCTGCGCCCACCCGTGCCGCCCCAGCGGCACGATTGCCCGCAGTCAAACGGAGGGCAGTTGGGGTGCCACCTCGCTCATCAGTAGGTCCAGGTGGGTGAGGTCGGTCAGGTCTCGTAGTCGGACGTAGATGCGGGTGACGCCCAACTCCGCATAGGCGCCCAGTTGTTCGGTGATTCTCGCCGGTGAGCCGTGCAGGGGTTCCTCCGGTGGGAGGCGAGACTGTTCGTGCAGGACCGTCAGGCGGGTGGCGATTTCCGGCTCGGTGCGGCCGCACGCGATGCCCAGGGCGACGGAGAGGGTCAGGGGTGGCCGGTCCGGGACGCGGGCGCGGGCGGCCCTCGCTCCGGCGTAGAGCCGGGCGCTCTGTTCGAGGCCGGTGAAGGGCAGGTTGAACTCGTCGGCGTGGCCGGCGGCGAGGGCCGGGGTGCGGCGTGGGCCCCGGCCGCCGATGATCAGCGGGATCCTCGGTCGCTGGGCCGGTTTCGGCAGCGCGGGTGAGTCGGTCAGGCGGTAGTGGCGGCCCTCGAACGAGAAGCGCTCGCCCGGTGGGGTGGTCCACAGGCCGGTGAGGATCTGGAGCTGTTCCTCCATACGCTCGAAACGTTCGGCGGGTGCCGGGAACGGGATGCCGTAGGCACTGTGGTCCAGCCCGAACCAGCCCGCGCCGAAGCCCAGTTCGATCCTGCCGCCACTCATCGCGTCGACCTGCGCGGCGGTCACGGCCAGTGGGCCGGGGTGCCGGAAGGTGGCCGACGTCATCAGCGTGCCGAGCCGGATGGCCGAGGTCTCACGGGCGAGTCCGGCGAGGGTCGTCCAGGCGTCGGTGGGGCCGGGCAGTCCGTCACCGAAGTGCATGGGGTGGTAGTGGTCGGCGACGAAGAAACCGTCGAAGCCGCAGGCCTCGGCATGCCGCGCGGCCCGCAGGAGGTCGCCGTAGGTCGCGCCGTGGTAGGGCTCGGTGAAGACACGTAGCTCCATGCACTCTCACGTCCCTGTCGTGGGGCCGACGCATCGGTCACGCCCCTGCGTTCTTGTCGGCCAGCAGTAGGTCGTGGAGTTCGGCGCGGTGGCGGGCCAGTTCCGTGGCGTGGGTGTCGAGACCCAGGGAGCGGGGGCGGGGGACGGGGACCGGCAGGACGGTGCGGACGCGGCCGGGGCGGGGGCTGAGGACGGCGACGCGGTCGGCGAGGAGGACCGCCTCCTCGATGGAGTGGGTGACGAGGACGACCGTGGCGCCGTGCTCCATGTGGACGCGTTGCAGGACCTCGCAGAGTTCGTCGCGGGTCAGCGCGTCCAGCGCGGAGAAGGGCTCGTCCATCAGCATCACACGGGGTCGCTGGATGAGGGAGCGGCACAGCGCCACGCGTTGCTGCATGCCGCCGGAGAGTTCGTGCGGGAGGCGGGTGTGGAAGGGGGCGTCGAGACCGACCCGTAGAAGCAGTTCGTGGGCGGCAGCGCGGTGTTCGGCGCTCGGGCGGCCGTGGACGACGATCGGCAGCAGGACGTTGTCGAGGGCCGACCGCCACGGCAGCAGGGCGGGGCGCTGGAAGAGGATCGCGACGTCGCGGCGGGGTTCGCGCACGGGTTCGTCCGCGATGCGCACCTCGCCGGACGAGGGCGGGAGCAGTCCGGCGATCATCCTGAGCAGGGTGGACTTGCCGCAGCCGGAGCGGCCCAGGACGGCCACGAACTCGCCGTCGCCGACGTCGAGTTCGATGTCCCGCAGGGCCTCCACCGGGCCCCTGCGGCCGTCGTACCTCTTGGACACTCCGCGCACTCGGATCACGGGCGCCCTCCATCGAGGAGATCAACGGGTCACCTGCAAGGAGCCTGTCGCACGACGGCCGGGTCCACGGCCGGTACGACCGAGGATAGGGCGACACCTCCCGTGATCAACCGGTGCCTCAGTGTTTGTTACATGACAACCCTGTCCGTGGTCTCGACAACTCCCGCCGGAGCGATTGCACTTGATGCACATGAGACGGACCTCTCGATTACCCGCCGCCCTCCTGGCCGTCGTACTGACGGCGGCACTCGCCTCGGCCTGCGGCTCCGACGACGACGCCGGGAGTGGCGGCAACGGCGGTCCGGCGTCGGGCGGTTCCCCGGACAAGGTCACCTATCTCACCGGCTTCGGCACCTTCGGCCGCGAGGCCTACGCCTATGTGGCCCAGGAGAAGGGCTACTTCGAGGACGCGGACATCAGCGTCGACATCCAGCCCGGACAGGGCAGCGGCAACTCGCTGGCCGCGCTCGCCGGCGGCCGCGCCCAGTTCGCCCCGATCGACCTCAGCAGCACGATCATCCAGCTCGGCGGCGGCAAGGTCTCGGGGGTGACCGCGGTCGCGGCCGTCCACCAGAGCACGGACGCCGCGATCATGGCCCTGGCGGACAGCGGTATCGACAAGCCCGCCGACCTGGTGGGCAAGAAGGTCGCCGACCCGGCCGGCTCGGTGATCGGCGCCCTCTTCCCCGCGTACGCGAAGCTCGCCGGGTTCGACGCGGACAAGGTCGACTTCGTCAACCTGGAGCCCCAGCAGCTCGGCGCCAACCTCGCGTCCGGGTCGGTGGACGCGGTCGGGCAGTACCGGGTGGGCCGGCCCAACATCGAGAACGCGGTCAAGGGCGAGAAGGTCGTCGTCCTGCCCTTCGGCGAGTACCTCACCGAGTCCTACGGGGCCGCCATCACGACCACCACCGAGATCGCGAAGGACGACCCCGAGCTGGTCGAGCGCTTCACCACGGCCCTGTTCAAGGGCATGACGTACGCCATCGCCCACCCGGACGAGGCCGCCGAGCTGATGCACGAGAAGTTCCCGACGGTGAGCCCGGGGACGGCCGCCGCCGAGATCGAGCTGGTCGGCACGGCCGTACAGCCGAAGGACGGCGGGGCGCCCATCGGGACGATGGACCGCGAGCGGGTGGCCGGCGCGATCGAGGCACTGGTCGACGCGGGGGCCGTCGAGGCGGGGCTGACGCCGGAGGAGCTGGTGTCGTTCGACCTGGTGCCGAAGTCCTGAGCGGGTGTACTCCGGGCCGGGGAGGAGGGGGGCGGTGCGGGGGCGGCTCGTGGTGGTGGTCTGGCCGGTGCTCGGGCTCGTCGTCGCCGTCGGCGGCTGGGCCCTGGCCGTGGAGGTCCTCGATCCGCCCGAGATCATCGCCCCGTCGCCCGCCGACGTCCTGGACGCCTTCCTCGGCGTACCCGGATATCTGCTCGGCGAGGCGCTGAGCACGCTGTACGTGATCGTCGCGGGCTTCGCGCTGGCCGTGGCCGCGGGGCTGCTGATCGGGGTGGCGATCGCGGCGTCCCGAAGAGTGGAGCTGATGTTCGCCCCGCTGCTGGTGGCCTTCAACGCCGTACCGAAGGTGGCACTGGCCCCGCTGCTCGTGG
Organism: Streptomyces europaeiscabiei; assembly: GCF_001550375.1. Lineage (GTDB taxonomy): Bacteria > Actinomycetota > Actinomycetes > Streptomycetales > Streptomycetaceae > Streptomyces > Streptomyces europaeiscabiei. Next base: position 19,575 of record NZ_LRTR01000125.1, read on the forward strand.
TGTGGATGGGCTTCGGCTCGCAGCCCAAGGTGGTCATGGCGCTGCTGGTCTGCTTCTTTCCGGTGGTCCTTTCCGTCGCCGAGGGGCTGACCTCGACGCCGGTCGAACTCGCCGAGCTGGCCCGGTCGTTGCGGACGTCCCGGACGCGGACGTTCCTGCGGTTCCGGTTCCCCGGCGCGCTGCCGCAGATCTTCGTCGGGCTGAAGGTGGCGATGCCGCTGGCCGCGGTGGGCGCGGTGATCGGGGAGTTCAGCGCGGGCGACGAGGGGCTCGGGTTCGTCATCGTGCAGTCGGGCGCCAACTCGGACACGGCGCTGGCGTTCGCGGCGATCGCGTTGCTGAGCGTGATCAGTGTGGCGCTGTTCTCCGTGCTGGTCGTGGCGGAGCGGCTGCTGCTGCCCTGGGTGCGGGAGACCACCTCGCAGCGGTAGTGCTCCACCGGGCGGACCGGCCCGCCCCTCGGCCAAGGGCCGACGCACCGTCGTAGGCAGAAACGGTTCGACCGTCGTAGGCAGTACGGCCCGGTCGTCGTAGGCGGAACGGCCCGATCGCCGTGCGTGGACCGGCCCGATCGCCGTTCGGCGGCCGGGTCTACGCTAGGGCGCCAGGGCCATCCCATGATCCTCAGGGGGTGCGCACGACCCTGAGTGAGTGGAGCTGACCGAGGATGAACAGCCGTACGGGAGACCCTCGCGGAGCCCGCGGGGGACGGCCGGGCCGCAGGGGCGGGGCCGCGCGCAGACCGGTTCACCGGACGCGTACGACGATACGCACCACCGGCGGGTACGTGGAGCCGCCGAGGGCGGTCGTGCCGTCGGACGGGGGTGTCCCCCGTGGTTTCCTGCCGGGGCCCGCGCGGCACATCGCCGTGTGGAGCGCGCTCACCCTGCTGGTGACGGGGGTCGTCTCCGTGGGCGTGTGGATCTGCGTGACGTTCCAGACGGCGGTCACGCCGGTGCTGATCGCCCTGCTCGGTACGGCGCTGCTCGGCCCGCTCTACCGGCGGCTGGTGGCGATGAAGTTCAACAAGTCCCTTGCCGCCGGGCTGACCTGCGCGGCTGTGATCGTGGTGATGGGCGGGGCCGCGTACATCGTGGTGGCCGCACTGATCGACACCGGGGACCAGATCATCACCTCGCTCAGAGACGCGGCGAAGGCCCTCAGCGACGAGTTCGGGCTCGCGGGGACCTCGCTGGACGACCTCGCGACGAACGCCAAGGAGCTGCTGTCGAAGTTCGGCGGCACCGCTGCCTCCGGGGTACTCACCGGGGTCAGCGCGGTCAGCGAGTTCGTGGCGATGGCCATCCTGGCGATGCTGTTGATGTTCTTCTTCCTGCGCGACTCCGACAAGGCGGTCGCCTCCCTGCACTCGCTCGCGCCGCGCGGCTCCGGTGACACCCTGGAGGTGATGGCCCGGCGCGCGTTCCGGGCCATCGAGGGCTATATGCGGGGAACGACGCTCATCGCCTTCATCGACGGCGCCTGTATCGCCATCGGTCTGCTGATACTCCAGGTGCCGGGCGCGATCGGCCTCGGCGCGCTGGTGTTCGTCGGCGCGTACATCCCGTATCTGGGCTCGTTCCTGTCGGGCGCGGTGGCGATCCTCGTGGCGTTCGCGGACCGCGGTGTGGTGACGGCGCTGTGGGCGGTGGGGGTCGTCTTCGCGGTGCAGATCCTGGAGGGGAACGTGCTCCAGCCGATGATCCACAGCCGGACCGTGCAGATGCACCCGGCGGCGATCCTGCTGGCCCTCACGGCGGGCGCCTCCATCGCCGGCATCCTCGGCATGCTCCTCGCGGTGCCGCTCACGGCGGCGGTGTCCGGTGTGCTGTCGGAGCTGCGGGCGCGGTACGGGGACGGGGCGGGCGCGACCGCACCCCCGGGGACACGGGAAGTCGTCCGCGCGGCAGGATGATCAAGGGGCGGGCGCGTCTCCCCGGCGACCGCCGACGGATCCGCGCCCGGACCCGGACCGCACACACCCCGACCGCGCCGAAGGGAAGTCCTCGATGACCTCCGCTCCCCTGTCCCTCTCCCTGGCCAATCTGTTACTCCGGCCGACGCTCGGCTCCCGGCGCGACCCGGACCGGGTCTTCGACCGGATCGCCACCAAGGCCGGACAGAGCGACGGGGACGAGGAGTTCACCGACGGTTTCCGGTTCCTGCTGCGCCACTGGGCGGGCGACGCCGACCTCACCGCCGTCGGCTGGCAGTCCGCCCAGGCCCATCTGCGCAGGCATCTCACCAACCGGGCCCACGTCCGGCGGCTGATCGCCGAGCACCCGGAGATCGAGCGGGAGACCATCGAGCGGCCGGTGTTCGTGGTCGGTCTGCCGCGCACCGCCACCACACTCACCCACGGGGTGCTGTCGATCTCGGACGAGCACCGCTGCCCGCTGCTGTGGGAGCTGCTCGCGCCCGGCCTCTACCCGTCGGCCGAGTCCCGGCAAAAGGCGATCACGTCCACGCGCCGGTGGGTCGGCGGCATCAACCTGTTCGCCCCGCGCTTCCAGGACATCCACCCCATGGCCGCCGAGGGCCCCGAGGAGTGCACCTTCGTCCTGCCGCACGCTCTGGTGCCCCTGTCCCAGGCCCGTATACCCGAGTACCAGGCCTGGCACTTCGAGCGTGACTTCGTCCCGGACTACAGCTACCTCAAACAGGCCTACCAGGTGCTCCAGTACGGCCGCCCGCGCCGCCGCTGGATGCTCAAGTCCCCCATGCACCTCGGGAACCTCGACGCCCTGCGCGCCGTCTTCCCCGACGCCACGATCGTGTGGACCCACCGCGACCCGGCGACCGTCGTCGGGTCGTTCTGCAGCCTGGTCGAGCAGGGCATGGTCGGCACCCTCCGCCCCCTCGACCTGCACGTCCTCGGCGCCCAGTGGCTCGAACTGCTGAGCCGCTCCATGGAGCGCGCGCTCGCGGCCCGGGCCGCCATCCCCCGCGAGGCCCTGGTGGACGTCCCGTACTCCTGGCTCGGTACGGACCCGGCCACGGGCGCCCCCAAGCTCTACGAGGCCGTCGGCGCCCACTGGACCGACGCCGACGCCGCCCGGCTCCCCCGGATCGTCGCCCGCCCCAAGGGCACGCGTCCCCACCACTACGACCTGGCCCGGTACGGCCTCACCCGGACCGACGTCGAGTCCGCCTTCGCCGACTACAACGCGCTGCGGGCCGAGGTCGACCGGGCCTGACGGGACCCGGGACGACACGGACCTCGGCCACCGGCGCCGCCACCGGTGGCCGAGGTCCGTCGTGTCCTAGCCGACGACCCGGCCCACCTCGATCCGGTCGATGTTCGGCGCCCACGCGCCCGCGTTGCCGAAGGTCACCTTGTTGGCGCCCTTCCGCAGGTCGACCGGGACGCCCACCGTCCAGTAGTCGTCCCAGCCCCAGGTGTTCTTGAAGGTGACCGTGCGCGGCGCACCGTCCCCGACCGTGATGTCCGCCGTACGGGACATGATGTCGGTGTTGTACGAGTGGCCGTTGTCGCGGCGGTCGTTGTGCGCGTAGTGGACGACCAGGACGTAGCGGCCGGACGTGGGGGCGTTCACCGTGAACCCGGCGGTGCTGTCCGCGCTGTTGCCGAGCCGGCCGATGTACGACCCGGCCGAGGCGTACGCGGAGTCGACGAGCTTGGCTCCGCCGGCGAGCGTGGCCGCGGCGCCCTCGTACGCGAGCGTGCCGGTGGTCGAGCCGGCGCCGGTGACGTCGAGGGAGCGGACGGCGGTGTGCTTGGCGGTCGCGGTGATCCGGTTGTTGCCCGCCACGAGGTACAGCCGCAGCGGCCGGTCGGGCACCGCGGCCACCGACTCCCCGTGCAGGGCGAGCTTCACCGGCGCGGACGCCCGGGGCACCACCCGGTAGTAGCCGTCGCGCGGGGCGTACACGTCGAAGACCGCCCTGTCGCCGGAGCGGAGCACGAGGGCGCCGGTGCCGACACCCGCCGACGAGGAGTAGTCGTACGACGGCCTTCCGCCGATGTCGGCGAGCGTGGCCTCGTAGGAGGCGGCGGGCTCGGCGGTGCGGGCGGTGAGGTCGATCCGGTCGAGGGTGACCTCGGTGTCGCCCTTGGCCAGAGCCAACTGGTGTGTGCCCGCCGAGAGTTGGACCGTGAGGTCCTTCTTGGCGCGGTAGGTCCAGTTCTCGGTGGAGGGGTAGGTGACGGTGGCCGGTTCGCCGCCGTCGACCGTGAGCTTCTGGGTGGCCGGGACGCCGGACTGGTTGCCGTACAGGATCGCCAGGTCGTACGTGCCGTCCTTCGGCACCGAGACCGTGAAGTCGACCTTGCTGCCTGCCTGGTTGAGCGAACCGACGTCCTTGGTGCCGGAGGCCGCGTAGCCGTTGGCGTTGCTCACGGTGCCCTGGGTGTAGACCTTGCCGTCGGTGACGGCGGCGTCCTCGGCCTCGTAGGAGGCTGTCCAGGGGACGGACGGGGCAGCCGGTGTGCCGGAGCCGCCCGGGGTGAGGACGACGCGGTAGGCGGACATCTTGTGCTGCCCGCGCAGCGGAACGGTCACCGTGCCGTCGTCCGCGATCCTCACCTTCGTACGGGAGAGGACGCGCGGGGTCGCGTGCTGACCCTCGTAGCCGGACCAGGCGGCCTCGGCGACGGTCGCGGTGACCGTACGGCCGAAGAGAGAGCGGGGGACCTTGCGGACCACGACGTCCGTGTCACCGGCGGATCCGCCGAGCAGGACCTGGGCCTGGCGGCGGGAGGTGTCGAGGGAGGCGAGGCCCTGGAGGGTGTCGATGGTGTTCGCCTGCGGCGGGGTGACCTTGACGGTGTTCCCGGTCAGGCCCGCGTACCAGCGGAAGAACCACCAGCCGCCGTTGGGGATGTTGGAGCGGACGACGTTGCCGTCCATGTTGCCCGCCGCGTCCCAGTAGGCCTGGTTGGCGTACACCTTGTTCCGCTCGAACATCGAGACCCACTGGACGAGCTGGCCGGGGACGGAGAGGTCACGGCGGTTGGCGTACTCGTCGATGTTGACGGGGAGGGGCTCGATGTCCAACTGCCGCTCGATCGAGCGGTAGTCGTCGTAGTGGCCCTGGAAGTCGCGGAGCGAACCGGAGCCCAGTTCGTGCCACGTCATGATCTGGGGCATGACGTTCTCGCGCTTGGCGAAGGTGAGGAAGTCGGTGATCAGGCGGGTGTGGTAGCCCGACTCGTTGGGGCCGGCGATGCGCGCGTCGGGGTCGATCGCGCGGATGCGCTCGTGGACCGTCTTCCAGTCCTTGAGGAACCGGTCGCGGTTGGCCTCGTACTTCGTCTGGTCGGAGGCGTTGAGGCCGTACCAGATCAGGTCGGGTTCGTTGAAGGGGATGTAGACGAAGCGGTCGCTGTTCGGGTCGGCCGAGACCTCCTTGACGATCTTGTCGACCTTGGGGAGGTAGTCGTCGATGCCGAGGTCCTCGTACGGCCACTTGGCGTAGATGTCCTGCATCATCACCAGGACCTCGCCGCCGCCGTTGCGGAAGAACGACTTGGAGACGGTGAGCGCGTCGCCGTTGGGGTGCTGTGCGCCGCCCTCCGGCTTCTGCGAGATGCTGGTGATCTTCAGGGGAGCGAGGGCCGCGTCACTGGGCACCCCGTCGTCGCTGAGCCCGTACAGCGCACCGTTGGCGCCGCGCATCACCGGCCCCTCGGACGCGGAGAGGTCGACGGTGAGGCGCTGCGGTTCGGCGGCCGCCGCCGACGCTCCGGTGGCGGGGAGGGTGCCTGCCATGGCGGTGACTCCAAGTAGTGCGGTGACCAGGGCGATTCTCGTACGAGACCTGGTGCGGGTCCGGGTGCGGGTTCTCGTGCGGGTGGGGGTGATCACGCTGTTGGACCTCCGGTCATTTGACGGCTCCACTGGTGATTCCGGACACGATCTTTCGCTGGCCGACGAGGAAGACGGCGACCATCGGCAGGCTCATCACCACGACGTACGCGAAGACGAGATGCCAGTTGTTGAGGTAGAGCTGGGCGCTCGCGACCTTGTAGAGGTTGAGCGGGAGGGTGGCCCGGTCGCCGCCGCCGAGGACGAAGAAGGCGTAGAAGATGTCGCTCCAGGCGTAGAGCATCACCATGATCGTCGCGGTGGCGATGACCGGCCGGAGGAGGGGAAGGACGATCCGCGCGAAGATCCGGAACGGTTTCGCCCCGTCGATGCGGGCCGCCTCCTCCAGTTCCGCGGGGATGGCGCGGATGAAGCCCGTCATGAAGAAGATCGACGTGGAGAGGTACATCCCGGTGTAGACGGCGATCATTCCGGGCCGGGTGCCCGCGAGCCCGAGCTGCCGCAGCTCCATCACGATCGTGATGACCGCCGGTGGCAGCAGCAGCCCGCTGATGCACAGCGCGTACGCCGCCGAGACCAGCTTCGACCTGCGGCGCGCGAAGACCCAGGCGGCGCCCGCGCCGAGGATCAGCACCAGGAGCACCGAGGGGACCACGACCAGCAGGGAGTTGAGGAGGCCGCGCAGCATCTCGCCCTGAGCTACGGCGTCGTCGTAGTTCGTGCCGGGCTGCCAGTGCTGCGGCACGTCGAGGTTCGGCTTGATGGCCTCCGCCTGCGGCTTGGCGGAGGTGACGAGGACCAGCCACAGGGGGACGCCGACGGCGAGGCCGGCGAGGAGGAGGACGAGGGCGGGGCGGCCGTACCGCCAGAGCCGGGGCACGGGCGGGTTCACAGCAGCTGCTCCCTTCGGCGCAATCCGATGACCAGCGGAATGGCCACGGCGACCACGACCAGGAAGAGGACGAGGCTCATCGCGGACGCCTGGGCGTACAGGCCCTGGCCGAAGATCCGGAACATGTAGATGTTGAAGACCTCGGTCGAGGCGGCGGGGCCGCCGCCGGTCGTGGCCTGCACGATGTCGAAGGTGTTCATCGAGCCGATGAGCGCCGTGGTGACGTTGAAAGTGAGGGCCGGGGCGAGCATCGGCCACCGCACCGACCAGAACGTCCGCCAGGGACCCGCCCCGTCCATCCGCGCGGCTTCGAGCATGTCGCCGGGGATGCCCTTCAGGCCCGCCAGGTAGATCAGCATCGACAGGCCCATCCACTTCCAGCCGTGGATGAGTGTGACGACGACGAGCGTCCACGTCGTCGAGCCCAGCCACGGAACGTCCGTGCCGAGCGCCGAGTTGACCGCGCCGTCCTGGTCCAGGAGCGACTGGAAGACGTACCCCGTGGCGAGGGCCGAGATGAGCACCGGCAGGAAGAAGACGGCGCGGAAGAACCGGTTGAAGCGGGTGTCGTCCTCCAGCAGCAGGGCCAGCACCAGCCCGAAGCCGTTCTGGAAGACGGCCGCGAGCAGCGCGTACAGCAGGGTCGTGCGGATCGCGCGGACGAGGGTGCCGTCGTCGGCGATGGTCGCGAAGTTGTCGAGGCCCGTGAAGGCGATGTCCGGGTGGTACGAGGACCAGTTCGTGAACGGGTAGTAGAAGTTGAGCAGGTTGGGCACCAGGAAGAAGCCCGCGAAGACGACGAGCGCGGGGAGCGCGAACCACCAGGGGTGGTGCACGGCGGCACGGGGCAGTCGCCCCACCCGCCGGGGTTCGCCTCTCGTGGGTGCCTGTTTGCGCGTACGTACGGCCGTGTCCGCCATCGGAAGCCCTGTCTCTCCCTCCGGCTAGAAGCCGGGCGCGCCCTGGGCCTTGGCCACCTGCGCGAACTGGTCCTGGATGGCCTGGGCGACCTGCTGCGGGCTCTTCTTGTCGAAGAGCATGTCGGCGAGGTACAGGTGCGTGTCCGGGGCGACGATCGCCTTGGCCTGGAAGACGCCTATGGCGGTGGGCAGGGCCGTGACCTGGTCCTTCGACGCCTCCGGGAGGCCGTCCGGGGTGGGCACGGAAGGCTGCACGGACGGGATCTTCATCGCCTTGATGTAGTCGGGGTAATCGGGGCCGAGCCAGAACGCGAGGAACTGCCGGGCCGCGTTCTGCCGCTTCTCGTCACCCGTCCTGAACGCGACCACGCCGTTGGTCTGGTCGGGCGAATACAGGCCGGTGGCGGCCGAGTTGGCGACCGGGAACCAGCCGATCCTCTCGTCGATCCGGGCGGTGGAGTACTTGGCCTGCAGCTGGCTCTGGAAGGAGGTGACATTGAGGACCATGCCCGCCTCGCCCTTCCACAGCGCGTCGGCCTGCCCGGTGAAGGTGCCGGTCCGGTAGTTCTTCTGGGCGAGCCCGGCGTCGAGCAGCTTCTCCTTGTACTTCTTGATCGCGCCGACGACGACCGGGTCGGTCCACTTCTCCCTGTTCTCGTTCAGGCCCGCCCACCACTGCTTGTCGAGGTCGGTGAGCTGCACCTGCATCTGCCACTGGAGGGGCCATTTGTCACCGCCGGCCTCGTAGAAGGCGGCCGCGTCGGTGTCGTCGACGACCTTGTGGCCGAGGGCGAGGAGCTCGTCGTACGACTTCGGGAAGTCCTTCTCGCTCAGCCCGGCCTTCTCGAAGACGTCCTTGTTGTAGTAGACGCCGAGCATGGCGGGGCTGGTGACGATCGCCGCGTACCGCTTGCCGTCGATGACACCGAGCGACTTCTCGGTGTCGCCGAGCTTGGAGACCCACTCCTCGCCGTCGAGGGTGAGCAGATTCTGCTGCGGCTGGATGAAGGGGAGCGTGGAGATGGACGGCTGCCAGAACATCAGGTCGGGGCGGTCGCCGGAGGCCAGCTTCGTCGGCACGTTCGACTCGTAGGGGTCCGGGACCGGCTGGGTCTCGACCTCGGCGCCGGTGGCCTTCTCGAAGGCGTCGATGACCTGCTCGGGCGCGGTCACCGTGTTCTGCGCGGTCCACATGGTCAGCTTCACGCCGTCGAGACGGGCGGTCGGGTCGACGGCCGTCCGCTTGGTGTCCGTGTCCGCGCCGGAGGTCCCTGCCGTGGGATCGCTGCACGCGGTGGCGGCCAGGCCGAGGGCGCATATGAGGGCCAGCGTCGGGAGAGCTCTTGTCTTCATCGCTTGCCTTTCGAGAACGGGTGGTTCAGGGCAGGGCGGGATGCGGAACAGCGCTGATCGGGTGGGGAGTTCGGCTGGGTCGTACGGGGTGGAGCGTGCCCGGCCGGGGCGGGTGGGGG
>NZ_LRTR01000126.1 GCF_001550375.1 Streptomyces europaeiscabiei
CGGCTGCGGGTGGTGTGCGGGTGCTCGCGCGGTTCCCCGCGCCTCTCAAGGGCCTACGGCCCTTCCGAGTCGAAAAGCAGGGGCGCTGCCCGCTTATTCAGGGGCGCGGGGAACGGCGCGACCAGCCACGAATCACCCGCAGCCGCCGACGCCCCCGCACCCCGAGCTCATGGGCGCCCCGGTCAGCCCTTGACCGCGCCGGTGAGCATGCCCTTCTTGAAGTGCTTCTGGACGAAGGGGGAGAGGACGGCGACGGGGAGGAGCGCCATGACCATGACCGCCATCTGGATGGCCAGCGGGGAGAGCTGGCCGGTGTTGATCTGGGCGGAGAGGCCGACCGGGCGTTCCTGTCTCTGGACGAGCTGGATCATGACGTTCTGCAGCGGCATCATGTCCTGGTCGGTGAGGTAGATGGAGGCGTTGAACCAGGCGCTCCAGTAGCCGACGGCGTAGAAGAGGGCGATGACCGCGAGGACGGCTCTCGACAGCGGCATCACGATCTTCCACAGGATGCGCCAGTCGCCGGCGCCGTCGATGCGGGCGCTGTCGATGAGTTCCGGCGAGATGCCCATGAAGAACGAGCGCAGCACCAGGATGTTGAAGACGCTCACCGCGCTGGGCAGGATCAGCGCGAGGTAGGTGTCGGTGAGACCGAGGCCCTGGACCAGCAGATAGGTCGGGATGAGGCCCGCGCCGAAGAACATCGTGGCGAGCAGGGTCATCAGGATCCAGCGGTGGCCGACCGAGCCGACGCGGGAGAGGCCGTAGGCGCACAGCACCGAGACGGTCATGCTGAACAGGGTGCCGACGAGCGTGACGCCCACGCTGACCAGCGCGGCCGTCTGGACCTGGCCACCGCTGAGGAGTTCCTTGTAGGCGATGAAGGTGATGCCTCTGGGGACGACGACCAGGCCGCCCGCCTCGTCGATGGTCTTCTTCGTCTGGAGGCTGGTGACGATGACGATCCACAGGGGGAAGAGGATCGCGAAGCAGGCGAAGCCCAGGGCGATGCCCTTGCCCGCGAGTCCGGCCTTGGCGGGTTCCTCCTCCCATGACGGACGGGGCGGCGCGGCCCAGCGGCTCGGCCCGCGCACCGTCGGCCGCTGGTCGGCCGGCTCGGTCGGCTTGTCGAGGAGTGCGCTCATTTCTTGTACACCCCCTGCTCACCCATGAGGTGGGCGACCTTGTTGGCGGTCAGGACCAGTGCGAGGCCGACCATGCCCTTGATGAGTCCCGCGGCGGCGGCGTAGCTGAAGTCCTGGTTGCGGATGCCGTTCCACCACACGTAGGTGTCGAGGACGTCGGAGGCGTCGACGCCCACCGCCTGCCGCTGGAGCAGCAGTTGCTCGAAGCCGACGGTCAGGGCGTCGCCCACGCGCAGCACCAGCAGCAGGGCGATCACCGGGCGCAGGGCGGGCAGCGTGATGTGCCACATGCGCCGCCAGCGGCCCGCGCCGTCCATCGCGGCGGCCTCGTACAGGTCGTGGGAGACGGAGGAGAGCGCGGCGAGGAAGACGATGATGCCCCAGCCGGCGTCCTTCCAGATCATCTCGACCGTGACCAGGTACTTGAAGATCTCCGGGTTGGTCATCAGGTCGAAGCCGTCGTAGCCGTGCTGACGGAGGGTCTGCGCGAGGACGCCCGCCCCGCCGAAGATCTGCATGAACACAGTGACGACGAGGACCCAGGAGAAGAAGTGCGGGAGGTACATGATCGCCTGGGCGACGGCCCGGATCCGGGGCCTGACGATGCTGTTGATGAGCAGCGCGAGCAGGATCGGGATGGGGAAGAACAGCACGAGCTGGAGGAAGAACAGCACGAACGTGTTCTGCACCGCGTGCCAGAACGCCGAGTCCGCGAAGATCCGTTCGAACTGCTCGACGCCGACCCAGGGACTCTGGAAGATGGCGACGAAGCCGTTCTCGCTGAGGTACGGGTCGTAGTCCTGGAACGCGACCAGGTTGCCGAGGATCGGTATGTAGTTGAAGACCAGGATCAGCAGGACCGCAGGCAGCGTCATCAGGATCAGCGTGCGGTCACGCCGGAGTCTGAGGCGGAGGCTCAGCTTGCCCGCGCGTCCGTCGCCCCGGGGGCGGGGCCCATTGGCGTCGCCGGATGCCACCGGGGTCTTCTCCGGGGTCTTCGCCTCGGCCCTGGGCCGGGGCACCGTGCTGTGGGACACGGCGTTCTCCTTGCCTCGGCCCCGGATCAGCTCGCCGAACCGGTGTCGTCGAGCAGCTTCTTGTACCAGTCGCGCAGGCCGTCGCCACCCTTGCTCTTCCAGTCGGACACCGCCTGCTGGACGTCGCTGATCTTCTTGCGGCCGCGCACGACGTCGTCCTCCAACTGCTCGAAGTTGTCGGCGAGGTTGGCCCAGCGGTTCGGTTCGGTGACGGTCAGCCCGAAGAAGGAGGTCTTCTTGGTGAAGGCGCCCATGCGCTGCTGCCACTCGACGATGCCCTTGGTCACGTCGGGGAAGTCGGGGTAGGCGACGTACGGGGCGGGGTTGCCGGTGTAGTCGTAGGCGCCGTTGACCTCGTTGACACCCTGGGTGGACTTGACCGGCAGGCCCTTCTTGATGTCGTAGTCCGTGCCCTCGACGCCGTAGGCGGTGAGCATGAACTCCTTGGTGCCGTAGGGCGCGGCGCAGTAGTTGCAGAGGGCGAGGAAGTCCTTGATCTGCTGCGCGGTGGCCTTCTTGCTGACGAAGGTGAAGATGTTGGCGGGCTGGACCGCCCACAGGGTGGGGTCGCCGCCGTCGGGGCCGAAGATGTCGAACGCGGCCATGTCGAAGTCGGAGTTCTGGGTGGCCTGTTCGGAGACCGAGCCCCACCAGGCGGAGATGTTGCCGTTGAAGACCAGGGACTGACCGGCCGTGAACCGGTTCCTGGCATCGCCGCCCGCCTTGCCGGACACCGCGTCCGGGTGGACCACGTCGGCCGCGTAGAGCTTGCGCGTCCACTCCAGCGCTTCGAGGTACTCCTCGGTCTCGACGCGGTTGACCAGTTTGCCGTCGACCATGTTCCACCACAGCGCCTTGTCGCTGCCGGGGAAGACTCCGTAGAAGTTGAACGACGACCACTTCATGTCGTCGCAGGCCCACACCTTCGACTTGGCGTCGGTGGCCTCCTTCGCCCAGGACAGGAACTCTTCGGGGCTCGTCGGAACGCTGTAGCCCTTCTTCTCGAAGATGTCCTTGCGGTACATGGGCGCGATGTCCGTGACGTACGGGGCGGGCATCGGGACCGCGCGCAGCTGGCCGCCGAAGATGCCACGCTGCCAGGCCTCGCTGGGGACGGCCGCGAGGTTCGGGTACTCCTTGACCTTGTCGCCGGAGAGGTAGGGGCCGAGGTCGGCGAACTTGGCGTTGATGGCGCTGGGTATCTTGCCCATCAGGTTCCAGCCGGGGACGACCACGACGTCGGGGATGTCGCTGGAGGCGAGGACCGCGCCGAGCTTCTGGTCGTAGGTGACGCCGTCCTGGTTCTGCCAGGTCACCTCGACGCCCGCGGCCTCGTTCACCGCCGTGTAGTACGGGTTGTCGGCCTTCGGCGGGGTGCCCCAGAACGGGGACATGATCTTCAGCTTGCCGCCGCTGCCGAGCTTCTTCGGCACCGAGGTCTTCAGGTCGGCGGTGGCGATCGCCTTGCTGAAGCCGGCGGGTGCGCCGTTCTTCGCCGGGATGTCGGGCGCCACGACGCTCGACGCGACGAACGTCGGAAGGATCTTCTGCGCGTCCTTGCCCGACGTCGTGCCCTCCTTGCGGCCTTCCTGCGAGCCGCCGCAGGCGGACAGCAGCGGCACACCCCCCGCCACGACGGCGGCGGCGACCGCCGTGGAGGCGAGGAAGCTTCTCCGGCTGGGCGCGGCGGAGGTGGCGGAGTTCGGCGTCATTGCGTCAACCCTTCATGGCGCACACCAGGACACCCGGCGGTGGCCGTCGGCTGCGGTGTCTTGAGTAGAACTGGCTGTGCTGAAGCGATGATCATCGGAGGGAGGTGAGCACGCGAAGCGTTTCCCTCCGCAGTCGAAGCGCTTCGATGTTGCTGCGAGGTTAAGTGAACGACCGGGGGTGCACAAGGGTCGATTCCCAGATTCCTCGGAGGTGTGAACGACCGGAGCAACCCCTTCCGACCTTCGATATCCCGGCCTGAATGACGGTGGGGAAACGGATCTGTTGCGCCTTGGTCTCTTGACACCCACCCCACGGTCGAATGAGCATCGAAGCGCTTCGAAAGCGCCTCGCCGCTCCACCGCAAAGGGATCCCCACGTGACCGCACAGACGACGCCCACGCCGCCTTTCCGCGATCCGCAGCTGCCGCTCGCGAAGCGCATCGACGACCTGCTCCAGCGGCTCACCCCGGACGAGAAGGTCGCGTTCCTGCACCAGTTCGCGCCCGCCGTCGACCGTCTCGGGGTGGCCGCCTTCCGTACCGGCCAGGAGGCCCTGCACGGGGTGGCCTGGATGGGTCCCGCGACGGTGTTCCCGCAGGCCGTGGGGCTCGGCGCGACCTGGAACGACGACCTCGTCCGCCGCGTCGGCGAGGCCGTCTCCACCGAGACCCGCGCGATGCGGGCGCGCGACGACCGCGTCGGCCTCAACGTCTGGTCCCCCACGGTCAACCTGCTGCGCCACCCCCTGTGGGGCCGCAACGAGGAGGGCTACTCCGAGGACCCCAGACTGACCTCGGCGATCGCGACCGCGTACACCCGCGGCCTGCGCGGCGACCATCCCACGTTCTGGCGCACCGCCCCCGTGCTGAAGCACTGGCTGGCGCACAACAACGAGACCGACCGCTCCGTCACGTCCTCCTCGGTCCGTCCCCGTGTCCTGCACGAGTACGACCTGCGTGCCTTCCGTGAGACCGTCGAGGCGGGCGCGGTGGCCGGTGTCATGCCCGCGTACAACCTGGTCAACGGCCGCCCCAACCACGTCTCGCCCTACCTGGCCGACCATCTGCGCACCTGGACCGACGAACACCTGCTGGTCTGCTCGGACGCGGGCGCGCCGTCGAACCTGGTCGACTCCGAGCACTACTTCGACACCCATGAGGAGGCGACCGCCGCCTCGCTGCGCGCGGGCGTCGACAGCTTCACCGACCACGGCACGGAGAGTTCGACGATGATCGGACGAATCCGGGGCGCCCTGGCCCAATCGCTGCTGACCTCGGACGACGTCGACGGGGCGGTCCGCCGCCAGCTCTCGGTCCGCTTCCGCCTCGGCGAGTTCGACCCCGGGTCCGACCCGTACGCCGACCTCAAGGACTTCGACACCCCGGCCCACCGCGCCCTCGCCCAGGAGGCCGCCGAGCAGGCGGTCGTCCTGTTGAAGAACGAGGGCGGTCTGCTGCCGCTCGCGGCCGACACCCGGATCGCCGTCGTCGGCCTGCTCGCCGACGAGTGCAAGCTCGACTGGTACAGCGGCACCCTCATCCACCGCTCGACCCCGCTCGAAGGCCTGTACGACCGCTTCGGCGCCGAGCGCGTGTCGTTCGCCGAGGGCGTGGACCGCGTACGCCTCAGGGCGCTGTCCACCGGCGCGTTCGTGTCCGTCCCCGAGGCGGCCGAGGCCGCCGACGAGGTACGCGGCGCCCAGGGGGCGCTCGATCCGGCGCTCCTGGCCGGCCGCACCGACCTGTCGCCGCTCACCACGGACGCGGACGGCACCGAGCTGGCACTCGTCGACTGGGGCGAGGGCGTGCTCACCTTCCGGGCACCGGACGGCCGCTACCTCTCGGTCGCCGACGACGGGTATCTGCGCGCCTCGGCCGATCAGCCGGGCGGCTGGATCGTCCAGGAGACCTTCCGCCTGGAGCCCTCCGAATCCCACGGGAACGGTCACCTCCTCCAGCACACAGGGACAGGCCGGTACGTCACTGTCGACGCCGACGGCGTAAAGGTTGCCGACGAGAATCCGGAAATCTTCGAGCTCATGGTGGTGCAGCCCGGCGAGGAGGCCGTGGCCAGGGTGGCCGCCGAGGCCGACGTGGTCCTCGTGGTCGCGGGCAACGACCCGCACATCAACGGCCGTGAGACCGAGGACCGTGCGACCCTCGCTCTCCCCGCCCACCAGGAGCGTCTGCTGCGCGCGGCCCGCGCCGCCAACCCGAACACGGCGCTGGTCCTGGTCTCGGCCTATCCGTACGCGGTCGACCCCGCGGACCTGCCCGCCGTCCTGTGGACCGCGCACGGCGGGCAGGCCGCGGGCACCGCCCTGGCCCGGGTCCTCGCCGGTGACGTCTCCCCCGCGGGCCGCCTCCCGCAGACCTGGTACGCGACCGACGCGGACCTTCCCGACCTGCTCGACTACGACGTGATCGGCGCCCGTCAGACGTACCTCTACTTCGAGGGCACCCCGCTGTTCCCGTTCGGCCACGGCCTGTCGTACGCGGAGTTCGCGTACGGAAACCTGGTCGCCCACATGGGTGACGGTGAGCTGACGGTCTCCTTCGACGTCACCAACACGGGCGCGGTGACCGCCGACGAGGTCGCCCAGCTCTACGTCCGCGCCGAGGACCCGTCGGTCCCGCGCCCCCGCCGCGAGCTGGCCGGCCACCGCCGCGTCACCCTCGCCCCCGGCGCCTCGACGGAGCTGACCTTCCGGCTCCCGCTCTCCGTCCTGGAGTTCTGGGACGTGGCACACGGCACCTGGCATCTGGAGCCGGGCACGTACGAACTGCTGGCCGGCGCGTCGAGCGAGGACATCCGCCTCCGTACGCCCGTCACCGTCGAGGGCGAGCCGGTCACCCCGCGCCCGGTCGTGACCCACGGCCTGAACGCGGCGGACTTCGACGAGCAGCGCGGCACGGAGATCGTCGACCGCGCGAAGGTGTCGGGCGACGCGGTGGCGCCGGCGGGCGGCGCGTCAGGAGAACCGGCGGGCTCGGGTGGGCCGAAGGGTTCGGGCGGGCCGAAGGGTTCGGGCGGGCCGGGCGAACTACTCTTCCGCCACTGCGACTTCGGGGCGGGTGTCACCGGGATGACGGTGGAGGTGGCGGGCGAGGGGAGCGTCGAGTTCTCGCTCGTCGGCGGCCCGGTGCTGGCGGCCCTCACGCTCGCCACGCCCACCGCGGACTCGTACACGTACACGACCCTGCGTGCCGCCGTCTCGGCGGCCGGCGTCCACGACGTGCATCTCAGGCTGCGCGGCCCGCTGCGGCTGGCGCACGTCGGCTTCTCCGGTTGAGGGTCCGGAACAGGCCGACACACAGAAGGGGCCCGGCACCGGAAGGCATCGGTGCCGGGCCTCTTCATCCCGGGATCTGACCCCAGACTACATGAAAATGATTGTCACAAGCTAGAGGTCACCAGGAACTTCCGGAGATCCGGAGATCCGGAGATGCTCAGACCCTCAGACCCTCAGAGCTGGAAATCCGGACATCCTCAGAGCTGGAGCCCTGTCAGGACCATCACCCGCTCGTAGGTGTAGTCGTCCATGGCGAAGCGCACACCTTCACGCCCCACACCGGACTGCTTGGTCCCGCCGTACGGCATCTGGTCGGCGCGGTAGGACGGCACGTCACCGATGACCACGCCGCCGACCTCCAGCGCGCGGTGGGCGCGGAAGGCGGTCTGCAGGTCATGGGTGAAGACGCCCGCCTGGAGACCGTACTTGGAGTCGTTGACGGCGGCGAAGGCCTCGGCCTCCCCCTCCACCTTCCGCACGGTGAGGACGGGCCCGAAGACCTCCTCGCAGGAGATCGTCACCTCGGCGGGTACGTCGGCGAGGACGGTCGGCGCGTACGAGGCGCCGTCGCGCTTGCCGCCGGTGAGCAGGGCGGCCCCGGCGTCGACCGCCTCCCGCACCCACGTCTCGACCCGCTTGGCGGCGTCCTCGCTGACCAGCGGCCCCACGTCGGTCGCGCCGTCGGACGGGTCGCCGGTCACCTGCGCCTCGACCGCGGCGACGATGCGGGGCAGCAGCCGGTCGTACACGGACGCGTCCACGATCACCCGCTGCACGGAGATGCAGGACTGTCCGCCCTGGTAGTTCGAGAAGGTCGCGATGCGGCCGGCGGCCCAGTCGAGGTCCTCGTCGCTCGTGTAGTCGGCGAGCACGACCGCCGCGCCGTTGCCGCCCAGCTCCAGCGTGCAGTGCTTGCGCGGCGCCGAGTCCATGATCGCGTAGCCGACCTTCTCGGACCCGGTGAAGGAGATCACGGGCAGCCGCTCGTCCTGGACGAGGGCGGGCATACGGTCGTTGGCGACGGGGAGGATGCTCCAGGACCCGGCGGGGAGCGCGGTCGCGGCCTCCGCGAGCAGGTCGCCGATGACAAGACCGGAGAGGGGGGTGGCCGGGGCGGGCTTCAGGATGATCGGCACACCGGCCGCGATCGCCGGGGCGATCTTGTGGGCGCAGAGGTTGAGCGGGAAGTTGAAGGGCGCGATACCGAGGACAACGCCCTTGGGGAAGCGGCGGGTGAGGGCGAGCCGCCCCTGTCCGCCCAGGTCGGTGTCGAGCCGCTGAGCCTCGCCGCCGTTGAACCGCCGGGCCTCCTCGGCCGCGAACCGGAACACGGACACCGCCCGGCCGACCTCGCCCCGCGCCCACTTGATCGGCTTGCCGTTCTCGGCGGAGATCAGCTGCGCGATCTCCTCGGTCCGCTCGACGAGACCCCTGCTGACGTGGTCGAGAACGGCGGCCCGCACATGCGCCGGCGTCGCCGCGAACTCGTCCCGCACGGCGTACGCGGCGGCCACGGCCTCTTCGACCTGCTCGTCCGTAGGCACGCTCACCCTGCCGACCAGGCGGCCGTCCCAGGGCGACGTCACATCGAACGTGGTCTCACCGGTGGCCTGACGGCCGGCGAGCCAGAAGGCGTGGGTGGCGGTCATAGTCGATCCCGGCCCTTCGGTGGGTAACACATTTTCGGCTTCCGGCTCCACGGTAGGGCCGGGGCGACGGGCGGTCGCTTGTCCGGCACGTATGAGTGCGGGCGGGGGTTGCGCCGGATTGGAGGGGTGGGTCGCCGGGTGCTGATCCGGTGGGGCCTGCTCGCGCAGTTCCCCGCGCCCCTGAAGGACCAGGCCCCGCGCCCCTGAAGGACCAGGCCCCGCAGGCCTGAAGGACCAGGCCCCGCCGGCCTGAAGGGCAACGGTCCGGCGGCCCGAAAAGCCAGGGGCGAAGCCCCTGCTTTTCAGGGGCGCGGGGAACTGCGCGAGCAACCACGACGGACCCGCGGCCGGGGGTCGAAGGGGCACCGCCCCTTGAGGATGGGACGGGTAGGGGCGGCGGGGGCGAAGAAAGCCCCCTACTCCCCCGCCGCAGCCGTAGCCTTCAACGC
The DNA here is from genome assembly GCF_001550375.1 of Streptomyces europaeiscabiei. GTDB lineage: Bacteria > Actinomycetota > Actinomycetes > Streptomycetales > Streptomycetaceae > Streptomyces > Streptomyces europaeiscabiei. The sequence continues at coordinate 9,286 of NZ_LRTR01000126.1, forward strand.
CAGCCACAGCTCCATCCGCGCATCGGGATCGTCCAGCGACCGCCCCACGATCTCCTCCACACGCCGCATCCGGTAACGCAGGGTGTGCCGATGAACCCCCAGATCGGCGGCAGCCGCATCCCACTGCCCGTGCCGGGACAACCACGCCCGCAACGAGGCGACGAGATCCCCCCGCCCGGTCGCATCGTGTTCACGGAGCGGCCGCAGCAGACTGTCGGCGAAGGCCCGCACCGCGTCGTCACCGAGCAACGGCAGCACGGACCCGGCGGCCAGCTCCTCGTGCTCGACCAGACACCGCCCACGCCGCCGGGCCACGGACAGCGCCTGCTCGGCCTGCTTGTACGCGGCGGCGGCCGCGATCGGCCCGGCGGGCGCGGACAGCCCGACGACGAGTTCCTCCTCCTCGACGGAGACGGGGACGGCCACGGAGGTGGGGCCGGCGACGGCCCCCGGATCCCGTCCGGCCGCCCGCGACGTCTCCAACTCCACCGCGAACTCCCCGCACGCGGCGACCGCCGCACCCCCGTCCACGGCGAGTATGACGAGCCGCTCCCCGTCGGGAACGACGAGCACGGCCTCCCCGCCCCGCGCGGCGGCGGCCTCCACCACCTCGACGAGCTGCCCGAGCAGATCACCACCCGAGCCGACGGCAACCGACCCACCGACCGCCCACCGCCCACCACCCACGGCACCGCCACCGCCACCGCCACCGCCACCGACCCCGAG
>NZ_LRTR01000127.1 GCF_001550375.1 Streptomyces europaeiscabiei
CCAGGGAGTGCAGTTCGACGCGGTCCTCGCCGCCGACGACCGCGCTGGCCGGCGCGGGCCGGTCTCGCAGCCGTTCGACGTCGGCGGTGAGCCGCCCGGCCCTTCGCTCCGCCCAGTCGGGCGCCACCGCGACGACCGCACCGGAGGCGTCGTACAGGGCGGCCCATCCGTCGACCTGCGTGGCCAGCGAGCCGAGCAGCCCCTCGGGGCCGCCGGTCAACGCCTGCCTGGTGAGTTCCCGCTGCGCGGCGAACCCCGCCGTGACCGCCCGGTACTGCTCGGCGGCGATGGCGGCCGACACCGCCTTGCTGATGGCGAGAAAGGGCGTACGCCGGGGCACTTCCAGCAGGGGCAGCCCCTCCCCCTGCGCCGCGGCGACGAGCGCCTCGGGGATGTTCTCGTAGTGCACCCCGACGGCGAAGCCGAGCCCGACGACCCCGGCGCCCACCAGCCGCCGTACATAGCGACGCATCGCCTCCGGATCCTCCGCGTCCAGCTTGAGCGCGGTGATCAGCAGCAGCTCCCCGCCCTCCATGTACGGCACGGGATCGGCGAGCTCACTGGCGTGCGCCCAGCGCACCGGCACGTCCAGACGGCCCTCGCCCGCCCGCACGGTCAGCTTGAGCGCGGAGTGGTGGACGAGCGAGGCGAGCGTGAGGGGCATGTGACCTTCAGGTCGACGTCAGAGACGGAGGCGGAGTCGGAGTCGGGCTGCGTGGCGCGCATCGGCATTTGGCCGCCGCGTATGAACGACGTGTCCCGATTCTGCCTCACCGTACGATCACAAGCCCCACGCACCGCATACCGAATGGCTCAAATCGAACGCCGTCCACGACCGCTCCCCGGCGGCTCCGCTCAGCCCCGCAGATCCACCAGCAACGGCGGCGCGTGCTCGCCCCGCACGTTCGTCAGCGACAGCACCGCGTGGCCCGGCGGCACACCGTGCGCCAATTCGGAGGCCGACCACCGTTCCCGTTCGACCTGGCGTACGGTCACGGCCCGCGCGGTGGGTGCGTGGCCGGTGATGGCGCGGCGCAGCGCGTGCCAGGCCTTGCCCGCCGGGGAGTCGGCGATGATCTGCCGGTCGGTGACGTCCCGCGCCTCGGTCCACTCCTTGCCCCAGACCTCGGCGAAGTCCTGCCCGTCCCACGGGGTGAGCCCGGACAGGGCCATCCGGCAGCCGGTGGCACCGAGGAGCGGCCCGCGCAGCGGCCGGGGCACGTCGTCGAGGGTGCGGAGGGTGAGGACCGTGCCCGCGTTGGTCGAACGCAGCCGCTGGATGCCGCGTACGGCCTCCGGCGTGACGACCCCGGTCGCGTCGTCCAGCACGAGACAGGCGAACAGCGACCGGTCCTCCCGTACGGCGACGCTCGCGGTGAACTGGGCCAGAACCAGCCGCGCCAGGATGCGCGAGGCATCGGCGTGACCGCGCTCGGGGAGGTCGATACGGACCCGTACGGGGTGGTCGAGGGCGCGGAGGGAGAAGGGCCGGGACTGGCCGGAGGTGTCGAAGAACCCGGCGAAGGCGGGCCGGTCGAGAAGGGCGACCCGGTCGGCCAGTACGCCGCTGACGTCCCCGGGATGCCCGAGCTGGCGTTCCCGCGCGTCCAGTTCCCGCAGCAGCGACGCCTGTCCGGCGTCCTGGAGGGCCTTGCGCAGCTCGCCCAGCGGGCCGGGCGAGCCGTCCAGCAGTTGCCGCAGCTGCGGCACCGACGGGAAGCGCCCGTGCACCGCCCGGAACGGGCCGAGCAGCTGGGCGAGCACCGTGGTGGAGCGCCGGCTGTCGCCGCCGGGGTGCGGGTCGGTGAGGTCGCCGACGAGCGCCTCCGCGAGGACGGCCGCGGCCTCGTCGGGGTCCGTGGTCCCCCCGTAGAGGTCCAGGTCGTGGACGGACTCCGGGTTCCCGACGCGTACGACGACGTCGTAGGCGTCCGCCGGTCCGAGCCCGGCACCCGCCGCGCCCACGACCACCACCGCGGCCCGCCCCGCCAGCGCGTGCAGACACAGCGACTCGGCGACGGGCCAGACGACACTCCCGGTCTTGCCCGATCCGGCGGGCCCGACGGCCAGCAGGGACGTGCCGAGCAGTTCGGGACCCAGCGCGAGGCCCGTGCCCCGGTAGGCGTACGGGTTGCGCGGGTCGTCGACGGTGCCGCCCAGGCGGACCTGTCCGGTGACCATGTCGTGCCTGGCGAGCCGGCCGGGCAGGTCCCGCTCCCCGGAGGGGTGCAGACACGCTGCCGCGCCGTCCTTCAGCACCGCGCCGGTGAACGTCGCCAGACTGTGCCGCCCGCTCCGCACGCCCTGCCAGGCCCGCATGATCCGCGCATGATCCACATCCCGCATGAGCCCGGCCCCCGCCTCGGCGGCCAGCCGCTCGGCGGCTTCGGCGGCCCCGGCCTCGCGGAGCTGGTTCCACCGGGCGGGGTCGTCCTCGGGCGGCGGTACGACCTGACGCTGCTGCGGCCGCCGGAAGCGCGGGGCGCCGTACCGGCGCCAGACCTCGCCCCAGCGGCCGAGCCGTCCGACACCGATCAGGATCGTCAGGGCGACGACCGTGTACCAGACATAGCTGAGGACCACCGCGGAGTACGAGTGGGCCGGCGCCCAGGAGTCCGGGATCATCGCGAAGAGCGGCACGAGCCACCATCCGCCGAGGTAGCCGTTCCAGAGCAGGGACCAGATCAGCCAGCCGACGAGGAAGGCGATCAGGGCGCCGCCGAGCAGCTGCCGGGCGGGGACGGTCTCCGGCTCCTCCTCCGGCCGCGGCCGGTGCCCGAACCGCCACACGCCGGGTGCCGCGTCGGGTCGCGGCGTCCGCAGCCAGGACAGGAAGGTGCTCCCGTCCGGCCTGGGCGGCGCTCCCGGGGTTCCTGCGGGCATGGGTGGCAGGGGAGGTGCCGCGGGCATCTCCGGCGACCCCGCCGGACGCGGCACGGGATTCGCCTGCGTGCCTCGCGCGTCCCGCGTTCCGTCGCTGTTCATCGCGCCTGCCCCCTGACCAGCCGTTCCGTCCACCATCAGCGAGCCAATCTAACGCTCCCGCAAGGGGAGTTCACCGTTTACGCGCCCGGGTGGTCCCCTGTGCTCACCGTATTACGCGGCCGGGCGCACACCCGCGCCCACCGTTGCTCCATGTCCAACGCGGACAAGACGAACCCTCGACAACGCCCACATGGAGCATGCCCACCCTCCGGTCGCCGCCCTAGCCTGCGAGAAAAGAGAAGGCAAGCGTCCGAAAACACCCTCACCGGTCGGCGCGAGCACCGACCCGCCCCCGTACGTCCCACGGCGTACACACGCACGATCACCAGGGAGCTCCCATGACCGCCCTTCCGCCGCTTCCCCAGGAGCGCCGCGTAGTCACCGCCATCCCCGGACCGAAGTCCCAGGAGCTGCAGGCCCGTCGTGTCGCCGCGGTCGCGGCGGGGGTGGGGTCGGTGCTGCCGGTGTTCACCGCGCGCGCGGGCGGCGGCATCATCGAGGACGTCGACGGCAACCGGCTGATCGACTTCGGCTCGGGCATCGCCGTCACCAGCGTCGGCGCCAGCGCCGAGGCCGTCGTGCGCCGGGCCACCGCCCAGCTCCAGGACTTCACGCACACCTGTTTCATGGTCACGCCGTACGAGGGCTACGTCGCCGTCGCCGAGGCTCTGGCCGAGCTGACGCCGGGCGACCACGCCAAGAAGTCCGCGCTGTTCAACAGCGGCGCCGAGGCCGTCGAGAACGCCGTGAAGATCGCCCGGTCGTACACCAAGCGGCAGGCCGTGGTCGTGTTCGACCACGGCTACCACGGCCGCACCAACCTCACGATGGCCCTGACCGCGAAGAACATGCCGTACAAGCACGGCTTCGGCCCGTTCGCGCCCGAGGTCTACCGCGTCCCGGTGGCGTACGGCTACCGCTGGCCGACCGGCCCGGAGAACGCGGGCCCGGAGGCCGCCGCGCAGGCCATCGACCAGATCTCCAAGCAGGTCGGCGCGGAGAACGTGGCCGCGATCATCATCGAGCCGGTGCTCGGCGAGGGCGGCTTCATCGAGCCGGCCAAGGGCTTCCTGCCCGCGATCAGCGAGTTCGCCGCGGACAACGGCATCGTCTTCGTCGCCGACGAGATCCAGTCCGGCTTCTGCCGCACCGGCCAGTGGTTCGCCTGCGAGGACGAGGGCATCGTCCCGGACCTGATCACCACCGCCAAGGGCATCGCCGGCGGTCTCCCGCTCGCCGCCGTCACCGGGCGCGCGGAGATCATGGACGCGGCGCACGCGGGCGGCCTGGGCGGCACCTACGGCGGCAACCCCGTCGCCTGCGCGGGCGCCCTCGGCTCGATCGAGACGATGAAGGAGCTCGACCTCAACGCCAGGGCGAAGAGCATCGAGGCGGTCATGAAGGCCCGCCTCACCGCCATGGCCGAGAAGTTCGACGTCATCGGCGACATCCGCGGCCGGGGCGCCATGATCGCCATCGAGCTGGTCAAGGACCGTACGACGAAGGAGCCGAACCCGGAGGCGACCGCCGCGCTGGCGAAGGCCTGCCACCAGGAGGGCCTGCTGGTCCTGACCTGTGGCACCTACGGCAACGTGCTGCGCTTCCTGCCGCCGCTCGTCATCGGCGAGGACCTCCTGAGTGAGGGCCTCGACATCATCGAGCAGGCGTTCACCCGCCTCTGACGCTCGACGCACGGTGCCGAGCGCCCCTTTTCGGCGGGGCGCCCGCATACGGAATCTCCCATCCGCCTCCGACGTCCCACGCTTCCCGGAACCGGAATCCGATCCAGGATTCCGGTCCCTGTGGACAAGCGTCAGAGCGCGTGAAGAAGGTGTGCAAGGTGCATGTCGGGTCGCGATTCCGGCTGTCGTCACCGCGTTCCCTGTCGTAGGTTCTGACGCAGATGAGAGATACACCCCGCCCACAGGGGACTGTGGGCGACACCGGGTCGGGGCCTCCCCAGCTTCGCCCTGGTCGTGCCCTCGCGCACACAACCGGAGCTTCCGGCTCCGGGTCTCCTCACCGATCGGACGGCCGCCCGCCCCAAACCCCCCGGGGCGAGCGGCACACCGATCCGGTCGGCCACCCCCGAACCACCCCCCCTGTTCGGGGGTGGCCGACCACCCCCTCCGGCCGCCCTGCCGCCCTCCTCCTTCTCGGCATCCCGGCCCTCCTCTTCACGCTGATCACCTGGCAGGTCCTCGCGCACGGCCCACTGGCCCGCGCGGACGAACGCCTCAGCGACTCCCTCGTCCACCGGGGCGCCCCCACCCAGTTCCTCGCCGACCTCGGCAACATCACGGTCGCCGTCCCGGTCCTCGCCCTCGCGCTCCTGTACGTGGCGTGGCGTACGCGTGCCACCGGTAGTGACCACTGGTGGCGGCCCTCCGCAGCGGCGGCTCTCCTCCTGGCCGCCGTACCGCTCTGGGTGATCCCGCTGAAGGAGTTCATCGCCCGGTCGGGCCCGCCGATCATGGGCCCGGGCACGGGTTTCTACCCGTCCGGCCACACCGCGACCGCCTCCGTCGCGTACGGCGGTGCCGTCCTGCTTCTGCTGCCGTGGCTGCGCGGCGCCCCCGCGCGCCGCGCGCTCGTGATCCTCGCGGTCGTTGTGAACATCGGGGTCGGCTTCGGCCTGGTGCGCCAGGGCTACCACTGGCCGCTCGACGTGGTGGCGAGCTGGTGCGTGTGCGCGCTGCTGCTCTCCTCGCTGAGGCTGCTGCTCTCCTCTCCATGGTTCCGGGTACGCCGGGGTCCTGTCGGGTGACGTCCGCGTCGGCCGCACGGGCGGCCGACGAGAGCGCGGTGCGGCCGGGGGACGGCCGCCGTCACGACGTGGGGCCGTCAGTCCCCGGTCACCGGTTCTCGTCCCTGGCCAGGCTCGCCGCCGCCTCGTGCATCGCCAGTTCGAGCAGTACCGGGTCGGTGAGGGTGCCGCTGCCGTCCGGCGGGATCAGCCAGCGGACGCCACCGGTCTGGCGGCCCGGGTACGGCACCACGATCCAGGTGCCGCGGCCCGCGCTGCGCACCCCCGTGCCCAGCCAGCGCGCCGCCGTGCCCGGCGGGACGAAGAAGCCCATGCGGTCGTCGCCGAAGTCGACGAGCACGGGGCCGGGCCGGTCGATGATGCGGGTCAGGACGTCGAGTGTGGGATAGCCGAGCGGGCCCGGCAGGATCAGCACGTCCCAGGCACTGCCGGCCGGAAGCAGGGCGACCCCCAGCGGGTTGCGCTCCCACTCCCAGCGACAGGCCTCGGGATCCGGTGATACGGATGCCAGCCACTCGGCCGCCGTCTTGGCCCCAGTCATGACAGGGACCTTCCTCTCTCTAGAGCTCCGTCGGACGCGGTTTCGCGTCAGGAGCACAGACAGAGGTTGCGGCCGGGCGTTACGCGGGTTCCGACCACTTCTTGGTGGTGAATGGGGTAACACGGCCCAGCAGGGCGCACGCCTGTTGATCACGTGTGCGCCTTCACGCCCCGCTGACCTTTGGATTCCGGTCTTCGCGCCGTCAGCTGTCGAAGCCCAGCCCCAGTCGGTCCATGGCCTTCAGCCACAGGTTGCGGCGGCCGGCGTGGGAGTCGGCGCGGGCCAGGGACCACTTGGTGAGGGCGATGCCGGTCCAGGCGAACGGCTCCGGCGGGAACGGCAGCGGCTTCCTGCGGACCATCTCCAGTTCGGTGCGCTCGGTGCGCTCGCCCGCGAGCAGGTCGAGCATGACGTCGGCGCCGAACCGGGTGGCGCCCACTCCCAGCCCCGTGTATCCGGCCGCGTAGGCGACTCTGCCCTGGTGGGCGGTGCCGAAGAACGCCGAGAAGCGGGAGCAGGTGTCGATCGCGCCGCCCCAGGCGTGGGTGAAGCGGACGCCCTCCAGCTGCGGGAAGCAGGTGAAGAAGTGCCCGGCGAGCTTGGCGTACGTCTGCGGCCGGTCGTCGTACTCGGCACGCACCCGGCCGCCGTACTGGTACACCGCGTCGTAGCCGCCCCAGAGGATCCGGTTGTCCGCGCTGAGCCGGAAGTAGTGGAACTGGTTGGCCGAGTCCCCGAGCCCCTGCCGGTTCTTCCAGCCGATCGCCGCCAGCTGGTCGGCGGTCAGCGGCTCGGTCATCAGGGCGTAGTCGTAGACGGGCACGGTGTACGCGCGGACGCGCTTGACCAGGCTGGGGAAGATGTTCGTGCCGAGCGCCACCTGCCGGGTACGGACCTGGCCGTAGGGGGTGCGGACGGCCATGCCGGCGCCGTACGCCTTCAGGTTCAGCGCGGGGGTGTGCTCGTGGACGCGGACGCCGAGGTCCAGGCAGGCCCGCTTGAGGCCCCAGGCGAGTTTGGCGGGGTGCAGCATGGCGACGCCCCGGCGGTCGTGCAGGCCCGCCTGGAAGGTGGGTGAGGCGACCTGATCGCGGACCGCGTCGGCGTCGAGGAACTCGATGCCGTCGGCGAGGCCCTTACGCGTGATCTCGTCGTACCAGTCGCGCAGTTCCCAGGCCTGATAGGTCTCGGTGGCGACGTCGATCTCGCCGGTGCGTTCGAAGTCGCAGTCGAGGCCGTGGCGGGCGACCGCCGCCTCGATCTCGTCGAGGTTGCGGGCGCCCAGTTCCTCCAGCTTGTGGATCTCGTCGGGCCAGCGGGCGAGGCCGTTGGCCAGGCCGTGGGTGATCGAGGCGGCGCAGAATCCGCCGTTGCGGCCGGAGGCGGCCCAGCCCACCTCACGGCCTTCCAGCAGGACGACATCCCGTCCGGGGTCGCGCTCCTTGGCGATCAGCGCGGTCCACAGCCCGCTGTAGCCACCGCCGACGACCAGCAGGTCGCAGCTCTCGGCGCCGGTGAGCGCGGGCTCGGGGTGGGGCTTGCCGGGATCTTCGAGCCAGTACGGCTCCGGCTGCGCGTCGGCGAGAGACTTCGTCCAACGGTTCATGGCGCTTGGGGCCATGATTTCAACTCCCTACAGAGCCAACAGAGGCTTATGCCTTTTGTCTTTTCCTGCGGTTTCCGATGGCCATTCCGGCCACCACGAACAGTACGGCGACCAGGAACATGGCCGTACCGATGACATTGATCTGGACGGGTGTGCCGCGCTGCGCCGATCCCCAGACGAACATGGGGAAGGTGACGGTCGAGCCCGCGTTGAAATTGGTGATGATGAAGTCGTCGAAGGAGAGCGCGAAGGCGAGCAGCGCGCCCGCCGCGATACCGGGAGCGGCGATGGGCAGGGTGACCCGGACGAAGGTCTGGACGGGACCCGCGTACAGATCGCGCGCGGCCTCCTCCAGCCTCGGGTCCATCGACATCACGCGCGCCTTGACGGCGACGACGACGAAGCTCAGGCAGAACATGATGTGGGCGATGAGGATCGTCCAGAATCCCAACTGTGCACCCAGGTTCAGGAAAAGGGTGAGCAGTGAGGCGGCCATCACGACCTCGGGCATCGCCATCGGGAGGAAGATCAACGAGTTGACGGCGCCCCGCGCGCGGAAGCGGTACCGCACCAGCGCGAAGGCGATCATCGTGCCGAGGACGGTCGCGCCGAGGGTCGCCCAGGCGGCCAGCTGGAGGCTGAGCGAGAGCGATCCGCACAGGTCGGCGACACCGCACGGGTCGGTCCAGGCGGCCGTGGAGAATTCCTGCCACTCGTAGTTGAAGCGGCCCTTCGGCTGATTGAAGGAGAAGACCGTGACGACGACGTTCGGCAGGAGCAGATATCCGAGCGTCAGCAGTCCCGCAATGACGACGAAACGGCGCTTGAGCCATTTGACGAAGGCCATTTAAACCAGATCCTCCGTCCCTGACTTACGAATGTAGACCGTGACCATGAGGAGAATCGCAGCCATGAGGATGAACGAAAGGGCCGCCGCCGTCGGATAGTCGAGGATCCGCAGGAACTGGCTCTGGATGACGTTGCCGATCATCTGGGTGTTGGTGGAGCCGAGGAGTTCGGCGTTCACGTAGTCGCCGCTGGCCGGGATGAAGGTCAGCAGCGTGCCGGAGACGACGCCCGGCATGGAGAGCGGGAAGGTGACCCTGCGGAACGTCGTGAACGGCCTCGCGTAGAGGTCGCCGGCCGCCTCGTGCAGCCGCCCGTCGATGCGCTCCAGCGAGGTGTAGAGCGGCAGGATCATGAACGGCAGGAAGTTGTAGGTGAGTCCGCAGACCACCGCGAGCGGCGTGGCCAGCACACGGTCCCCGGCCGTGAGGCCGAGCCAGCTGGTGACGTCCAGGACGTGCAGGGTGTTGAGGGCGCCGACGACCGGGCCGCCGTCCGACAGGATCGTCTTCCAGGCGAGGGTGCGGATCAGGAAGCTGGTGAAGAACGGGGCGATCACCAGGATCAGGATCAGATTGCGCCAGCGGCCGGCCCGGAACGCGATCAGGTACGCCAGCGGATAGCCGAGGAGCAGACACAGGAGCGTCGCCGAGCCCGCGTAGAGCACCGAGCGCAGGAACTGCGGGTAGTACTCGCTGAGCGCGTCCCAGTAGGTCGCGAAGTGCCAGGTGACCTGGTAGCCGTTCTCCAGGGAGCCCGTCTGCACGGACGTGGAGGCCTGGTAGACCATCGGCATCGCGAAGAAGACCAGCAGCCAGACGAGGCCGGGCGCCAGCAGCAGATACGGCGTCCAGCGGCCCCGCCTGCGGGGCGCTTTACCGGTGGTCGGGGCGGGCGCCAGGGGTGGTGGCGCCTCCGCTTCGGTGAGGGTGGACATCAGAGCGCCGCCCCTTCGTCCACGCCCGCGGAGCCCGCTGTCCCGGCAAGCAGGGACTGGGCGGCGTCCAGGCCGAAGGTGTGCGCGGGGTTCCAGTGCAGGACGACGTCGGCGCCGGGGACGAGCCGGGCGTCGCGGTCGATGTTCTGGACGTAGACCTCGAACTCGGGGCACACCGAGCTGTCGATCACGTACTGCGTGGAGACACCGATGAAGCTGGTCGCGGCGATCTTCCCGCTGATGCGGTTACGGCCGACGGGGATCTCTCCGGCGTCGTCCGCGTGCGTGAGGGTGATCTTCTCCGGGCGTACACCGACCAGCACCTTGCCGCCGGTCGTGGCGGGCGCCGAACATCGCGCCCCGGGGAGGACGAGCTTGCCGTCGCCCGCCTTCAGCACGATCTCGTCGCCGCTCCTGGAGTCCACCTCGGCCTCGATGAGGTTGGAGGTGCCGAGGAAGTTGGCGACGAAGGTGGTCCGCGGGTTCTCGTACAGGTCGGCGGGTGAGCCGAGTTGCTCGACTCTGCCGCCGTTCATCACGGCGACCGTGTCGGCCATGGTCATGGCCTCCTCCTGGTCGTGCGTGACGTGGATGAAGGTGATGCCGACCTCGGTCTGGATGCGCTTCAGCTCCAGCTGCATCTGGCGGCGCAGCTTGAGGTCGAGGGCGCCGAGGGGCTCGTCGAGGAGGAGGACCTTCGGGTGGTTGATGAGGGCGCGGGCGACGGCGACGCGCTGCTGCTGGCCGCCCGAGAGCTGGTGCGGCTTCTTGCGGGCCTGCTCGCCGAGCTGGACCAGCTCCAGCATCTCCTCGACCTGCTTCTTCACGCTCTTGACGCCGCGCCGGCGCAGACCGAAGGCGACGTTCTCGAAGATGTCGAGGTGCGGGAAGAGGGCGTACGACTGGAAGACGGTGTTCACCGGCCGCTTGTACGGGGGCAGGTTCGTCACGTCGTGGGCGCCGAGTCGGACGCTTCCGCAGGAAGGCTCCTCCAGACCGGCGATCATGCGCAGGGTGGTGGTCTTGCCACAGCCCGAGGCGCCGAGCAGGGCGAAGAAGGAACCTTCCGGCACGGTCAGGTCGAGCGGGTGCACGGCGGTGAAGGAGCCGTAGGTCTTGCCTATACCGGAGAGGCGGACGTCACCGCTGCCGTCGTCCGTGGTCTTCTTGCTGGTCATCGTCCTTCTCACGCCCCTGTCAGCTTCGCGAACTTCTCTTCGTACGCCGTCTCTTCCTGCTGGCTGAGGGAACGGAAGGCGTGGGACTTGGCTGCCATGGCCGCGTCGGGAATGATCAACGGGTTGTTCGCCGCGTCCGGGTCGATCTTGGCCAGCTCCGCCTTCACGCCGTCGACGGGGCACACGTAGTTGATGTACGCGGCGAGTTCGGCGGCCGGCTTCGGCTCGTAGTAGTAGTCGATGAGCCGTTCGGCGTTGGTCTTGTGCCGGGCCCTGTTCGGGATCAGCAGGTTGTCCGTCGAGGTCATGTAACCGCTGTCGGGGATGACGAAGTCGACGTCCGGGCTGTCGGCCTTGAGCTGGACCACGTCACCGGCCCAGGCGATACAGGCCGCGAAGTCGCCCTTGCTGAGGTCCGAGATGTAGTCGTTGCCGGTGAAGCGGCGGATCTGGCCGTTGTCGACGGCCTTCTGGAGGCGGGCGATCGCCGCGTCGTAGTCGTCGTCGGTGAACTTCGCCGGATCCTTGCCCATGTCCAGCAGCGTCATCCCGATGCTGTCGCGCATCTCGGAGAGGAACCCGATCCGCCCCTTGAGCTTCGGGTTGTCGAGCATGTCGGAGACCGACTTCACCTCCTCGCCGTCGAGCGCCTTCTTGTTGTAGGCGATGACGGTCGAGATGCCCTGCCAGGGGTAGGAGTACGCCCGTCCCGGGTCCCAGTCGGGGTTGCGGAACTGCTGGGAGAGGTTCATGAAGGCGTGCGGCAGGTTGGACGCGTCGAGTTTCTGGACCCATCCGAAGCGGATCAGCCGGGCGGCGAGCCAGTCGGTGACGCAGATGAGGTCGCGACCGGTGTCCTGACCGGCGGCGAGCTGCGGTTTGATCTTGCCGAAGAAATCGACGTTGTCGTTGATGTCCTCGGTGTACTCGACCTTGATGCCGGTGCGTCGCGTGAACTGGTCCAGGCTGGGGTGGCGCTTGCCGGTGTCGTCGATGTCCATGTAGTCGGTCCAGTTGGAGAAGTGGACCTTCTTCTCCTTGGCCGAGTGGTCCTCGGACGAGACGGCCGAGGTGTTCTTCGCCGCGGGGATGCCGCAGGCGCTCAGCGCGCCGAGCCCGCCGATCGCGAGTGCGCCGCCGGTTGTGGCGCGCAGCAGCGAACGACGGCTGAGGGCGGCCCGGCCGTTCCTGAGGCTGCGCCGCATGGCGGCCACCTGGGCCGGGGACAGGCGGTCGGGCTCGAACTGCTCCATGCGCGTGGTGCCCTTTCGGAGGTGCCCTTTCGGGAGGGTGGGCGGGGGCCGGCCGGGGGTCGGGCGGCCGGCCCCCGGGCTGGCTAGCGGTCCCCGAAGATCGTGCGGTGCCAGTCCTTCCTGGCGATCGCCGTATTGTCGAACATGACGTGCTTGATCTGGGTGTACTCCTCGAACGAGTACGCGGACATGTCCTTGCCGAAGCCGGATGCCTTGTAGCCGCCGTGCGGCATCTCGCTGATGATCGGGATGTGGTCGTTGACCCACACGCACCCGGCCTTGATCTCCCGTGTGGCGCGGCCCGCCCGGTACACGTCCCGGCTCCAGGCGGAGGCGGCGAGCCCGTACGGGGTGTCGTTCGCCAGCCGGATGCCCTCGTCGTCGCTGTCGAAAGGCAGGACCACCAGCACCGGTCCGAAGATCTCCGACTGGACGATCTCGCTGTCCTGGGCCGCGTCCACGACGAGGGTGGGCCGGTAGTACGCGCCGTTCTCCAGCTCTCCCCGGGGCGCCTCGCCACCGGTGACCACGCGCGCGTACGCGCGTGCCCGCTCGACGAACCCGGCGACGCGGTCGCGCTGGACGTGCGAGATCAGCGGACCGAGGTCGGTGCCCGGGGCGAAGGGGTCGCCGAGCCGGACGGTCTCCATGAGGGCGGCCGTCCGCGCGACGAACTCGTCGTAGAGGGGCCGTTGCACATACGCGCGTGTGGCGGCCGTGCAGTCCTGGCCGGTGTTGATGAGGGCACCCGCGACCGCGCCGTTGGCGGCGGCCTCCAGGTCGGCGTCGTCGAAGACCACGAACGGGGCCTTGCCGCCCAGTTCCAGGTGGATCCGCTTGACGGTGGCCGTGGCGATCTCGGCCACGCGCCTACCGACCGCCGTGGACCCGGTGAAGGAGGTCATGACCACGTCGGGATGCCCGACGAGGTGCTCACCGGCCTCCTTGCCGGTCCCGGTGACGACGTTGATCACGCCGTCGGGGATCCCGGCGTCCGTGGCGGCCTGTGCGAACAGCAGCGAGGTGAGCGGGGTCGTCTCGGCGGGCTTGAGGACGATCGTGTTGCCCGCCGCGACCGCCGGAAGGATCTTCCAGGCCGCCATCTGGAGCGGGTAGTTCCAGGGCGCGATGGAACCCACCACACCGATGGGTTCACGGCGCACGTACGAGGTGTGGTCGCCGGAGTACTCGCCGGCCGACTGGCCCTGCAGGTGCCGGGCGGCGCCCGCGAAGAACGCGGTGTTGTCGATGGTGCCGGGCACGTCGAACTCGCGCGTCAGTTTGAGCGGTTTCCCGCACTGCAGGGACTCGGCCCGCGCGAACTCCTCCGCCCGGTCGGCCAGGACCGCGGCGAAGCGGTGCAGCGCGTCCGACCGCTCGCCGGGTGTGGTGGCGGCCCAGCCAGGGAACGCCGCGCGGGCGGCGGCGACCGCCGCGTCCACGTCGTCCGTGCCGGCCAGTTCGTAGGTGAGGACCTCGTCGCCGGTCGCGGGGTCGACGACCGCGTGGGTGCGTCCCGATGTGCCCTTCGTCAGGCGGCCGGCGATGTACTGCGCGCCGGCCGCGAAGCGGTCCTGTGCGGGGAATCGGTCCGGGGTGGCGGTGCCCGGGTTCTGCATGTCGCTCTCCTCCGCCGGTGCCCCCTCTGTCCCCGGGGGCGGGTGGCGTAGCTCCGGCTCGATTTGAGTGCCGATCCTGGCAGAGCCATGCGGCACCAACAAGTGATTCCGTTGTTGCCTTTTGGTTACGCGACGGAATCTGTCGACCGGGTGTCGAGTCGGCATGGAAAATCAAGGACGGATTGTCCGTGGTGGCTGACAGACTCGTCGGCATGGAGAAGATCGATTCTTGGGACACGCTCACGAAGGCGGTCCAGTCGGGGGCAAGGGTCAAGTACCTGCACTTCTGGGGGCACCGGCCGCGGCCCGACGGCCGGATCGGCGCGAGCTGTCTGAGCCAGTGGTGGCCGTCGCCGTTCACGGTGGACGGGGTGGAGTACGCGACGGCCGAGCACTGGATGATGGCGTCGAAGGCCCGGCTGTTCGGGGACGCGGAGGCGGAGCGCAAGGCCGTCGCCGCGTCGAGCCCCGCGCAGGCGAAGAAGATCGGGCGGCTCGTGCGCGGCTTCGACGACGCCGTGTGGCAGCGGGAGCGCTTCGCGATCGTCGCCGAGGGCAGCGTCCACAAGTTCGCCGCCCACGCCGACCTGCTCGCGTTCCTCCTGGGCACGGGCAACCTCGTACTGGTCGAGGCCAGCCCCCTCGACCGCGTCTGGGGCATCGGCCTCGCGGCGGACGACGAACGCGCCATGGACCCCGCCCGCTGGCGGGGCCCCAACCTGCTGGGCTTCGCGCTGATGGCGGCCCGGGAGAGACTGCTGAGCGGGGTCGACGCCTGAGCACTCCGCCGGAAGCCCGGTAGCCCAGCACCGGCGGGGGCTACGTGACCGGTCGCGCCCCGTCCGAAGCCGCCAGGCGCCGGCCGCCCGTGCCCCCGGTGGCGGTCCGCCGGGGGCACGGTGGACCACCGCCGGACTTCGGCTCCTCGGGGAGGCCGTGCCGGGTCGGTGCGGCACGAGGGCGACCGCGGCGGGGCGCGACGCCGGAAACCCGGCAGGTCACCCGCGGGTGCGTCGTGGGTCGTCGCGCGGTTCCCCGCGTGCTTTGGGCGCCGCGCCTCGGTGGGTGCGGCGCCGAGTGAGTGCCGCGCCTAGTGAGTGCCGCGCGGCATCGCGTCGGTGACGGAGGCCACGTCGTCGGCCCCGGCCGGCAGCGTCAGGGAGAGCGACGTGGAGTAGCCGTCGTCGAAGGGGTCGGGGTCCGAGTCGTAGTCGTCGCTGCCGGGCGCCACGATGATCAGGACGATGAAGCCGATGCCGAGCAGGATGCCGACCACTCCGCAGATGATCCCGGCCAGGGCGTGCCCCGGGTTGGTCGCCTCGCCGCGGCGGGCCTTGACCCGGCCGATGGATCCGAAGATCACGGCCATGATCCCGAGCAGGATCGCCAGCGGCCACAGACAGAACAGCGCGGCGGCGCAGATGCCGAGCACCATCGCCGCGATGCCCATCCCGTTGCTCGGCGGCGGCGCCATCACGGGCCAGGCGTAGCCGGCACCGGGGGCGGGGTGGCCGGCGCCGAGGTAGCCGGCGTTGGGTGCCGGATAACCCGCACCGGGGTGGGCGTGGGCCCCCGGATAGGCGGGGTACTGCGGGTAGCCGTACGGGACCTGACCGGGCCCTTCCGGGCTGAGGGGCGGGGGTGGTACGGCGGCCCCTTGGGCCGCGTAAGGGGCGCCGACCGCAGGCGGCGGGTAGGACGCGTGGGGCGTACCGGGCGCGTTGGGCGCGGGCGGGGCGAACGGGTTGGGGGC
>NZ_LRTR01000128.1 GCF_001550375.1 Streptomyces europaeiscabiei
CAGGCGGCCCTGCTCCGCTCGGGCGCCCTGCTCGCCGTGTTCGGCCCGCTGACCTGGACGGTCGCACAGCTGGCGGCGCTGCCGCTGGCCGCCTGACACGCGCCCCGGGGACGCCGGAAACTCGTACGAAAAAAGTCCCGGACCGGCGATGAGTTTCACAGGAGTCCCCGGTCTACCCCTGCGAACGGACCGAAACCGAACGGGAGAGACCTCGCCATGTACCAGCAGATGATCTTCGTGAACCTGCCCGTGACCGACCTCGACGCCTCGAAGAAGTTCTTCACGGAGCTCGGGTACGCACTCAACCCCCAGTTCAGCGACGAGAACGCGGCCTCCGTCGTGATCAGCGACACCATCGTGGCGATGCTGCTCACCAAGCCGTTCTACTCGTCCTTCACGACGAAGGAGATCGCGGACGCCACGAAGACCAGCGAGGTGATGCTCTGTCTGAGCGCCGAGAGCCGCGCGAAGGTCGACGAGCTGGTCGAGAAGGCGGTCGCAGCCGGCGGCACCGCCTCGGAGAAGATCCAGGAGATGGACTTCATGTACGGCCGCGCCTTCGACGACCTCGACGGCCACACCTGGGAGGTCGTGTGGATGAACCCGGCCGCCATCGAGGGCTGAGGCAGGCGCCCCGTAGAGGGCGCGGGGAACCGCGCGAGCAACCACCTGCCCACCCGCAGCCGCTCACGCACGGTCGCCCCCACCCCCTAGGGCCCGGCCCGGCCCGGCGGAGCGACCTAGCATGGGCGGGTGCAGACGATGCCCGCCCATGCGGCCCACCACGACGACCACGAGATCGAGACGATCGAGGAGTTCGACGCGATCGTCTCGGCGCATCGCACCCTCACCGGATTCCGCGTCCAGGCCGTCGACCTGACGGACCGTACGCGCGAACTGCTCGCCACCGCCACGACGGGAGCCGTCTTCCTCGGCTGCCCGATGCGCGAGGAGGCCGCCGCGAAGATCCGCGCGGACGGCGCCCTGGTCTTCCCGCCCGTCCCCGGCCTGCCCTTCGATCCGTACCGTGGCCTGCTCTACTCCCCCGACGAGCTCTTCGCGTCGCTGTCGGACGGCGGTTACGAGGCGACACCCGACGCCCTCGCGTACGCCTGGTTCCAGCGGACCAAGGCCGACCGGGACGTCTACGCCTCCATGCTCCGCGCCGTCCACGACGACTCCGTCTCGGACGCCCTCGACGAACTCCTCTCCGGTGCCCGGGTGGTGGGCGTGATGGGCGGCCACGCGATGGCGCGCGGCACTGACGCGTACGAGGGCGCCGCCCGCCTCGGCCGCACCCTGGCCCGCTCGGGTCTCACCGTCGCCACCGGCGGCGGTCCCGGCGCGATGGAGGCGGCGAACCTGGGCGCCTACGCGGCGCCCCACGACGACGAGATGCTCGCCGAGTCCCTCCGACTCCTGGCGAAGGCGCCGAAGTTCACGCCCTCGATCACCGAGTGGGCGAGCGCCGCCTTCGAGGTGCGTAACCGCTGGCCGAAGGGCGGCACCTCCGTCGGCATCCCCACCTGGTTCTACGGCCACGAGCCGCCGAACCCGTTCGCCTCGCACATCGCCAAGTACTTCGCCAACGCCACCCGCGAGGACGGCCTCCTCGCCCGCTCCGACGCCGGCATAGTCTTCCTGCCGGGCGCGGCCGGAACCGTCCAGGAGATCTTCGACAACGCGACCCCCAACTACTACGAGTCGCGCGGCGAACCGACGCCCATGGTCCTGGTCGACCGCGCCCACTGGACGCAGACACTGCCGACCTGGCCACTGCTCCGGTCGCTGGCCCGGGGACGTGCGATGGAGGCCAGGATCGCCCTGGTGGACCGGATCGAGGAGGCCCCGGAGGCCTTGGCCCGGCTCGGGGCGTGAGAACCACGCCCGTCACCGACCTCGCGTCAAACCCTCGGACGGTTCATCAGCGGGCAAAGCCGGCCACTCAAACACTCCTTCGGATTGACAGTACTTATGGCGCGCTTATAAACCTGTGAGGCACAGGGGGAAGCCGCCCCTCCGGCGGCCTTCCGTCACCCCCACTCCCCTGTGTTTCCCGTGAAGGGCAAAAGTGTCCATATTTCCCCGTACCGCGCGGACTTCGCGCTATGTCGGTGTTGCTCTCGCGTCCGCCGCACTCGTGTTCGGCGCCGCGGGCAACGCCATGGCCTGCAGCATCAAGGACTTCTCCGCCGTCGCCGCGTGCGACGGTGACAAGGGCGTCATCCGTGTGACCGACGTGGACGCCCTGGGCATCGAGGCCGAGGTCACCGTCTATCTGGAGAACAACGGGGCCGACCTGCGCCAGGTCGGCAGCAGGACGGTTCTGAACTCCACCGCCGACGGTGTCACCGTCACCTTCGAGGAGGACTGGGAGCCGAACGCCGAGTACCGCGTCCACGTCACGGCGGAGAACTACGTCGACGAGGACATCAAGCCGAACCTGGTGGCGCCCGCCAAGGCCTGCGAGGCGAAGGCGGACACCCCGCCGGCCGCCTCGAAGAGCCCGGAGAAGCCCGCGGACGACGAGGACGAGGGCAAGGACGAGGACAAGGGCAAGGACAAGGGCAAGGACAAGGGCAAGGACAAGGGCGAGCCGTCCGAGACCAGGACGTCCCCCACACCGCCCGCGTCCGAGGGCACCACACCCGTCGGCTCGAACGACAACAACGCCCCGTCCCCCGAGGGCGACTCCAACCTCGCCGAGACCGGTGCCGACTCCCACACCGGCCCGATCGTCGGCGCCGCGGCGGCGATGGTCGCCCTCGGCGCCGGGGCCGTGTACTACAGCATGCGGCGGCGTGGGGCCTCCACACGCTGACCCGTTCCACACGGCTGTGGCCCGTATCTCTCACTCAGGGGTACGGGCCACACGCTCGTCCGGGGAAGCGGCCGGCCCTTGCGTCTCCCACCCGAGGGGTACGGCCCCGCACTCACCCGAACGTCGCGCGCTTCAGCCAGAAATCCAGCAGCTCGCGGTCGCCCAGCACCTCCAACCGCCCACCGTCCGGCGGCAGTCGGCGGTAGAAGGCGAGCAGCACCTCGGTGAGGGGCCCGCGCAGCGCGACCGTCGCCTTCTCGTGGCCGCGACGCCAGCGCACGACGTCCTCGGTCAGCTCGACGAACCACTCGGCGTTCACCTCGTCGCCGGTGTCCGTGGCGTGGAGGTGGATGCTGCGCCCCGCGCCGCGCAGTTCGGCCGCCTCGTCGTGCGGCATGGTCCGTTGGACGAACTCGACGATCTCCAGCCACTCGTCCATCGCGTCGGCGGCGATCTCCGGCGCCACCTCGACCGGCCGTCCGACGGTGAGCGCCGCGTCGGCACCGTGGACGACCTGTTCATGGGCCATCCTGCGGGCCCAGAACCCCGCGCTCTGCTCCCAGCCCCACGACCACACCGGCGCCTCGGGCCCCGCCTCACGCAGCGTGGCCACGATCATCTCCCCGGTCTCCGCGAGCCACGCGTCCAGCGCGGCCGGGTCCCCCTGCTTCTCCGGGCCCTCGTACAGCGGGACTTCCGGCTCGGGCACCTCTTCCTTCGACCGGGTCCGTACGTTCAGCTCGACCCAGCGCAGGGCGCCGCCGGTGTGGCGTACGAGCTGCTCAAGTGACCAGTCGGGGCAGGTCGGCACGGTCGCCGACAGATCGGCGCCGGAGGTCACGATGTCCCGCAACCGCCGTACCTGCAGCTCGATCTCGGCGCAGTAGCGGTCGTGCCGGGCCCGGGGTTCCTGCGTACGCATCGTCATGGTGCCGCACCTTATGCGGCCGGACCGGCTCCCAGCACGACGATTTCGGCCGCGTCGAAGCTCACGCCGACCTGCTCCCCGGGCTCCGGAGCGTCCCGCAGCGCACACGCCGCCTCCAGGCGCGGCGCGTCCCCAGGCCGGAGGTGCACGGCGACATGCGTGCCCCGGAAGGTGCGCGCGGCCACGGTGCAGCGCAGCAGCCCGTCGGCCACGTCGACCAGCCGTACGCCGGCGGGCCGGACCAGCAGCGCGCACGCCCCCTGCGGCGAGCCCTCCGGCACCGGCACCTTGCCCCACGCCGTGTCCGCGACCGTGCCGGTCACCGTCGCCTCGACCACGTTGTCGAAGCCGAGGAAGCGGGCCACGAACTCGTCCACCGGCCGCTGCCACACCTCAAGGGGCGTACCGGACTGGGCGATCCGCCCGTCCCGCATCACCACGACCCGGTCGGCCAGCGCGAAGGCCTCACCCTGGTCGTGCGTGACCGCCAGCACGGTCGTCCCCAACTCGCCGAACAACTGCCGGAGTTCGACGACCAGGCGCTCCCGCAACGACCGGTCCAGCTGGCCGAGGGGCTCGTCGAGCATCAGCAGCCGGGGGCGCGGGGCGAGGGCGCGCGCCAGTGCGACCCGCTGCTGCTCGCCGCCGGACAGTTCCCCGACCTGTCGCCGAGCGGCTCCGGGGAGCCCCACCAGGTCCAGCAACTCCCGCACCCGCACGGCTCGTTCGTCCTTCGCCGCACCGCGCATACGGGGCCCGAAGGCGACGTTGCCCGCCACGTCCCGCTGCGGGAAGAGCTGGTGGTCCTGGAACATCAGGCCCACACCGCGCTTGTGGGCGGGCACACCCCGCTGGTCCCGGCCGTCCAGCAACACCCGCCCGCCGTCCAGCGGTTGCAGCCCGGCGACCACCCTCAGCAGCGTCGACTTGCCGCTGCCACTGGGCCCCAGCACGCACACGATCTCGTGTTCGGCGACCTCCAGATCGACCGCGTCGAGCACGGCCCGCCCGCCGAACCGTACGGTCGCGTCCTCAAGCCCGAGCAACATCAGAACTCCCCCGTGCGATCGGTACGGAGGCGCTCCAGCACCAGCAGAGCCACTGCGCACACCACCATGAGAATCGTCGAAAGGGCCATCGCCTGGCCGTAGTTGAGGTCACCGGGACGACCGAGCAGCCGTGCCACGGCGACCGGGAGCGTCGGGTTGTCGGCGCGCGCGATGAACACGGTCGCCCCGAACTCCCCGAGCGACACGGCGAAGGCGAACCCGGCCGCGATCAGCAGCGCCCGCCGCACCATCGGCAGATCGACCTCGCGCCACACCCGCCACGGCGACGCCCCGAGCACGGCCGCCGCCTCCCGCAGCCGTTGGTCCACCGCGCGCAGCACGGGCAGCATGGTCCGTACGACGAAGGGGACGCCCACCAGGGCCTGGGCGAGCGGCACCAGGATCCAGGAGGACCGCAGGTCCAGCGGCGGCTCGTCCAGCGCGATCAGAAAGCCGAAGCCGACGGTCACCGCGGACACCCCGAGCGGCAGCATGAGCAGCGCGTCGAAGCCCCGGACGAGCCGGCCGGCCCGCCGTGTGAGCGCGGCGGCGGCGAGCCCGCCGATCAGCAGGGCGATGGCGGTCGCGGCGAGCGCGTACGTGAGCGAGTTCCCGACCGCCTCGATCGGCGCCACCAGGAAAATCCCGCTGTCGTCTCTGGTCAAGGCCTTGTAGTAGCCGAACCCGGGCGCGTCGAGCGACCGCTCCACCAGCACGCCGAGCGGCAGCAGGATCAGCACGACGACGGTGGCGAGGACCCCGCCCAGCAGCGCCCACTGCCCCACCCCCCGCGGTCGCCGGGCCGTGAGCGACGCGTCCACCAGCCGCAACGCGGTCTCCCGCCGCCGTACGGTCCACGCGTGCACGGCGAGAATCAGCCCGACCGCGACGAACTGCACGAGCGTCAGCACGGCTGCCGCCGGCAGGTCGAAGATCTCCGAGGTCTGCCGGTAGATCTCCACTTCGAGGGTCGAGAAGGTCGGCCCGCCGAGGATCTGCACCACCCCGAACGACGTGAAGGTGAAGAGGAAGACCATCAGCGCGGCGGCGGCCACGGCGGGTGCGAGCGCCGGGAGCGTCACCCTCCGCCAGGCCGCCGACGGCGAGGCCCCGAGCATCCGCGCGGCCTCCTCCTGCCGCGGGTCGAGCTGCGACCACAGCCCGCCGACGGTCCGTACGACGACCGCGTAGTTGAAGAACACATGCGCCAGCAGGATCGCCCAGACCGTGGTGTCCAGCCGCACGCCCCACAGTTCGTCGAACAGTCCGCCACGCCCGACCAGGGCCAGGAACGCCGTGCCGACGACCACGGTCGGCAGCACGAACGGCACGGTCACGACCGCCCGCAGGATGTCCTTGCCCCTGAAATCGAAGCGCGCGAACACATACGCGCCGGGGAGCGCGATCAGCAGCGTGAGCGCGGTCGAGACGAGCGCCTGCCAGGTGGTGAACCACAGCACGTGCCGGATCCCGGAGTCCCCCAGCACCTCCCCGATCCGCCCGAGGTCCCAGGTCCCGTCGGCCTTCAGCCCCCGCACGACGATCGCGGCGACGGGATAGGCGAAGAACAACCCGAAGAACGCGACGGGCAGCACCATGAGCCCGAGCCGCGCCGCGCTCCCCGGCCGACGGGGTCCACGCGGTGCGGCCACGGCCTCCTCGGCTGATTCGGTCACTTCAGTACGAGCGAGGCCCACGACTTGACCCACTGGTCACGGTTCTCGGCGATCTTCTCCGGCGCCATCGTCTCGGGGTCCTTCGCCGCGGGCCCGTACTCGGTGAACTCGGCGGGCACGGACGCCCCCTCGACCACCGGGTACACGAACATGTTGAGCGGCATGTCCTCCTGGAACCTCTTCGAGATCAGGAAGTCGATCAGCGCCTTGCCGCCCTCGGCGTTCTCGGCATTGCTCAGCAGCCCCGCGAACTCGACCTGCCGGAAGCAGGTGCCGGTCGCGACCCCGGTGGGCGCGGTCTTCGGCTTCGGGTCCGCGTAGACGACCTCGGCGGGCGGCGAGGAGGCGTACGACACGACGAGCGGCCGGTCGCCACCGGCCTTCTTGCCGTCCGTGGACCCGGAGAACTCCTGGTAGTACGCCTGCTCCCAGCCGTCGACGACCTTCACACCGTTGGCCTTGAGCTTCTCCCAGTAGCCCTCCCAGCCGTCGTCCCCGTACTTCGCGGCCGTACCGAGGACGAATCCGAGCCCCGGAGAGGAGGTGGAGGCGTTCTCGGTGACGAGGAGGTCCTTGTACTCGGGCTTGACGAGATCGTCGAACGACTGCGGCGGCTCGATCTTGTTCTTGCTGAAGTACGCCTTGTCGTAGTTGACGCAGATGTCACCGGAGTCGATGGGCGTGACCCGGTGCTTGCCCTGGTCCAACTGGTACGCGGCGCCGACCTTGTCGAGCCCCTTCGCCTCGTACGGCTGGAAGAGGCCGTTGTCGAGCGCGCGGGACAGCAGCGTGTTGTCGACGCCGAAGAAGACGTCGCCCTGCGGGTTGCCCTTGGTCAGGATCGCCTGGTTGACGGCCTGCCCCGCGTCCCCGCTCTTGAGGACCTTGACCTTGTACCCGGACTGCTTCTCGAACGCCTTCAGCACGTCCTTGGAGTAGGCGAAGGAGCCGTGGCTGACGAGGGTGACGGTCTTCGAGCCGGTGCCGCTGTCGCCCGAGCCGGACGACCCGCACGCGGACAGCGTGACCAGGCCCAGCCCGACGACCAGGACCGTTGCCTTCTTGGTGATGTGCACTGAGTCGATTCCTCCTGGAGGTGACCAGGAAGAGACGCGGCCCTGCCCGGGGGCCGTCGGAGGTTTCGAAGGCTCCCGGGCAGGGCGCAACAGCTTGAGTGATGACCGAACTTCCTACCCAGAATGACCTGGGCGAGGTTCAGAGGGTCTGCGGCCCGCTTGCCGCACTCTCAGCGCTGTGGCGCTCCCCTGTCGGAATATGAAGATGTGTACGAAGGTCAGAGTACCCCGTGGCCTGATTCCGACTCCTACCGGTGGCCACGGGCCGACCCTCCGCCCGCCCTCGGCCTACCTCTCGGTGGCCGCCAGCTG
Source organism: Streptomyces europaeiscabiei (assembly GCF_001550375.1). Classification (GTDB taxonomy): domain Bacteria; phylum Actinomycetota; class Actinomycetes; order Streptomycetales; family Streptomycetaceae; genus Streptomyces; species Streptomyces europaeiscabiei. Next base: position 7,863 of record NZ_LRTR01000128.1, read on the forward strand.
CCCGCACGCCCCGTCGATCTCCTGACCCCGGGTGTCCCGGACGGTCACCGGCACCCCATGGGCGGCGATGGCCTCGACGAACGCCTTCTCGTCCTCGGGCCGGGAGGCCGTCCACTTCGACCCCGGAGTCGGGTTCAGCGGAATCAGGTTCACATGCACCGGCTTGCCCTTGAGCAGCCGGCCCAGCCGGTCACCGCGCCACGCCTGGTCGTTGATGTCCCGGATCAGCGCGTACTCGATGGACAGCCGACGCCCGGACCTGGCCGCGTACTCCCACCCGGCGTCCAGCACCTCGCGCACCTTCCACCGTGTGTTCACGGGGACGAGCGTGTCGCGCAGTTCGTCGTCCGGGGCGTGCAGCGAGATGGCGAGCCGGCACTTGAACCCTTCGTCCGAGAACCGGTGGATGGCGGGCACCAGCCCGACCGTGGACACGGTGATCCCGCGCTGCGACAGCCCCAGCCCGTCCGGCTCCGGGTCGGTGAGCCGACGAATGGCCCCGACGACCCGGTTGTAGTTGGCGAGCGGCTCGCCCATCCCCATGAAGACGATGTTGGAGAGCCGTGCGGGCCCACCGGGGATTTCCCCGTCGCGCAGCGCACGCATCCCGTCGATGATCTGATGGACGATCTCCGCGGTCGACAGATTCCGGTCGAGACCCGCCTGCCCCGTGGCACAGAACGGACAGTTCATCCCGCACCCGGCCTGCGAACTGATGCACATGGTGACCCGGTCCGGGTACCGCATCAGCACCGACTCGACGAGCGTCCCGTCGAACAGCCGCCACAGCGTCTTCCGCGTGGTCTCCTGGTCGGCCGACAGATGCCGCACGACCGTCATCAGCTCCGGAAGCAGCGCCTCCTGAAGCTTCGCGCGCGCACCCGCGGGGATGTCCGTCCACTGCTCCGGGTCGTGCGCGTACCGCGCGAAGTAGTGCTGAGACAGCTGCTTGGCGCGAAAAGGCTTCTCCCCGATCGCGGCGACAGCCTCCTTACGCTCCACAGGCGAAAGATCAGCAAGATGCCGCGGCGGCTTCTTGGCTCCGCGGGGGGCGACGAATGTGAGTTCTCCGGGTGCAGGCATAACCCTCCCAGTGTCGCAGATCAACTCCAGTAGCCCAGGCCACAGCAGGGTGGGGGTGGTCACCCGTGGGTGCCGACTGTCAGCGTTGGTCGGCTTCGCACGGCCCAGGGACGGCCCAGGGGCGCGCGCTCTGGGGACGGGATGGCCTCTCCGGAGGGGGACGAGTGGACATGCTTGAACGGAAGGAGTGACTGGCCGAGCGCGTAGTCGCAACCGTCCCTACGGTCGACGGTGGCCGCATGAGCGGAGGAAGGATCGGTGGCCATCGTCAGCGGTGCTTTCTGGGGGTCAGCAGCACTGGCCTGATGCTAGGTTTCCAGGATGCGCATTGGGGTGTACGTAGACGCGTACAACGTCTACTACGGCGGTCGTGGACTGTGTGGCCGAGGAACAGCCGGTTGGCGCTGGCTAGACATTCGAGGGTTGGCAGGCTCGCTGCTCAACGCGAGCCCAAACTGGACCGGCGCGACCCTTGAAAGGATCGTGTACTGCACAGCTCGTATTAGCACTGCAACGAACCCCTCCGCGCAGCGCGACCAGGACATTTACCTGAAGGCTCTGGTGGCCCACCACAGCGTCGATCACATTGAGTACGGCAAGTACGTCTACCGGGTCAAAAGTGCGCCCCTGGCACGAAAGGACCGCAGGGGCCGTCCTCAGCTTGTCGCTCCAGACTGGCCGATCATGGTCCAGGATGGTGGCATACCCCTACAAGCGGGGATCTTCATGGCGTCGGTCGCAAACAGTGAGGAGAAGGGCAGTGACGTCAACGTTGCATCCCATCTCCTAATCGATGTGCTCGGCGGAGCGATAGACGGGGCCATCGTGATCTCCAACGACAGCGACCTACGCTTCCCACTCGCTCAGGCGCGCCAGCGCGTACCGGTTGGACTGGTCAACCCGGGCAAGGGTTTCCTGGCCGGCGACTTGAGAGGTAACCCGCAGGATGGTGTGGGCCTACATTGGTGGAAGCAGCTAACTCCCGCAGACTTCCAGCAGCACCAGATGCCCGACCCCGTCGGGCTCTACAGTCGCCCAACTGGTTGGTAGATCTTTCAGGACTCATTACGCCGAAACTTGACGGCCTAGCTCCCCGGCGGTACGGTCTTCTCATAACTCACCTGACCCCTTGTGGGTCAGGTTTTTTCTTTCCCTGAACGCCGAGTCTGGTGACAGCACCCATGACCTGCGGCGATTACACAGGGCATCCGCAATCCAGGCATTGAACGGTGCTTGTCGGGTCCCAGCGATACGCTCCGTCGCTACGCTGCACCTACGGTGACGGAGCGTATCGCTGGGACCCGACAAGCACTACGAATCACCCGATCCTTTAGAGATTCTTTACCCTTGGCCACCTCCCGAAGCGACCTAGTTCGGCCCCGAAGCCACTGCGCATGCCACCCCAGCCACAGACCACCCAAGCTCCCATCCCGTCTGCCGTCGACCCACACACCGTGGAGCGGGCGTGGTTCCTGGCGTCCAGGTGGAGCGCGCCACTGTACGAACGACCTGGACGCCAGGGGCCGCGCCTGCTCGGCTCTGCCTGGGTCGACGGCAGACGGGATGGGAGCTCCCCGCGCACACCACAAACGGCCGGCACTCGCGAACGGCGCCCCCGCCATCTCGGAGCCTGAGCGCCCCCGCCGGAGGCATGTCTTTGACCCGCGGGTGACTTCCTCGCTTCTGCCCGCATGCACGTAGCGCGCCGCCGGGCGCGGCCAGCCGGGGCGCAGACAGGAGGCAGGCCGCGCCGCAGAGGCGGCGCGCGCCCGCGCCGTGCGCGGGCCTTGATGAAGTAGGGAAAGTTCTATCCCGCTGGGATGAGGCGCTTACCGTCGTGGCTCCGAACGTGGGGGCCGTTGCCGTCCAAGGCATCCAGAAGTCGGATTGCGAAGACCTCGGACATGCGCTCCGCCACCTCGTCGGGCGTGAGCCAGGCAACCGCGGTCGATTCGCTCGACGTGCGCTCCATGCCACCGGAGGGCTTGCAGCGGAAGACCAGCGCCACGATGCCCCGGGTCGTGTTCTTGTAGACCCCGGTCAGTTCGTCCACCTCGACGTGGATGCCCGTCTCCTCCAGGACCTCGCGGGCTACGCCGGTCTCAGGGGTCTCGTTGAGTTCGAGCACTCCGCCCGGAAGCTCCCAAGTGCCGTTGTCGGCGCGGCGGATCGCCAGGAGGCGGCCGTCCTCGCGTACCACTACTCCGGCCACAGAAACGGAGTGCAGCGGCGGCGGAGTGGCTTCCTGTGATTGACTCATATACAGGAGCATAGGAGGCAGAGAAGGACTATGGGAACTGCAGTAGGAGGCCAGAGGTCAGTACCTCGGTACGTGCAGATCGCCGAGGAGATCATCCAGCAGATCCGGGCAGGCGTCCTGAAGCCTGGCGAGATGGTGCCGAGCGAGTCGGAACTCGTCGATCGCTACAACGTCTCAGGCGGGACGATCCGCAAGGCCATGGTCGAGGTGCGTGCAAGCGGGCTTGTCGAGACCCGGCACGGCAAGGGCTCGATCGTGAAGGATCGGCCGCCTGTCCGGCATCGCTCCTCCGATCGCTTCCGGCGCTCGCTGCGGCAAGGGGGCAAGGCCGCCTACCTCGCCGAGTCCGCGCAGTCCGGCGCCACAGCCAAGGTGAGCGTCCTCTACATCGGCCCCATGGAAGCTCCCGAGGATGTCGCGCGGCGGTTGGGCGTATCCGCCGGCACTCAGGTGCTCGCCCGGCGGCGTCTCTACTTCCGCAACGGCACCCCGGTCGAGACCGCCTCCTCGTACCTCCCGTGGGACGTCGTGAAGGAGATCCCCGAGCTGTTCGCCGAGAACCCCGGCGGCGGTGGCATCTACGCTCGACTCGAAGACCACGGACACGAGTTCGCGGAGTTCGTCGAGACGCTGCAAGCGCGCCCGGCCTCAAAGGCGGAGTCGTCCGAGCTGGCGCTCAGCCCCGGTGCCCCAGTGGTTCACCTGGTCCGCGAGGCGCGTACGACCGAAGGTCTCGTAGTCGAGGTCTGCGACACGCTCATGGCCGCTGACCAGTTCGTTTTCGAGTACCGGATCCCGGCCGCCGACTGACGCGCGCTCAACTCCCCTCGGCCCGTCGCGAGTTCGTCTTCGCGGCGGGTTGACTCATATACAGGAGTGATGCACTCTTCTTCATGTCACTCATATACATGAGTGACGGAGTCCAGCCTCTATAGAGGAGTGATCTGCTGTGCGTCAGATTCCCGTCGACACCTCCGCCGCCACCGTGATGGTCGCCAAGGCTCCGCAGCCGAAGGTCAAGGACCGCCGTACCGGTGAGATCGCCCTCGACAAGGACGGCGTGACGCTGATGACCGTGGAGGTCATGTTCTCCACGCCGGACGAGGTCGAGATCCTCAAGCTCACCGTTCCTCAGCCGGGCGTCTCCGAGGACCTGACCATGGGCACCCCGGTCGCGCTGACGGGCCTGGTCGCCTCGGCGTGGGAGAACGAGTTCAACGGTCAGAAGCGCCACGGCATCGCGTTCCGCGCGGTCGCGGTCACGTCGCTCGCAGCCGCTGCCTCGAAGCCCAAGGCTGCCTGATCATGACCTGGTTCACGGTCGCTCTGGTGCTGGTCGTCGCCACTGCGGGTCTCCTGCGGTGGCGGCGCCCCGCCTGGTACTGGCTGACCTTCGGGGTCACCCTCGCCACGCTGCGGGTCCTGGTCCGCTACACCTCGGTCATGGACGCCTGCGGGCTCACCGTCCCGCCTTCCCGCTGGCGTCTGGCCCTGGCCCGGGTCGCCAACCGGGACGTCCCGCAGTCCCGCCCGCCGCGCATCCTGCGCATCCGCCCGACCCGCACCGGCCTGGTCCTGCGCCTGGGCCTGCGCCCCGGACAGGACGCCTTCGACGTCGCCGCGTCCGCAGACCGACTGCGCCACTCCTTCGGCCTGTACGGCGTCACCTCGCGTGAGCTGCGCTCGGGTGTGGTCGAGGTGCGCATGACCGGCTACGACGTCCTCAGGCGGGTGCAGATGCCCGCGAAGACCGACGCCCGTCCGATGCGGGTCCCGGTCGCCCTGCGCGAGGACGGTTCGGTGCACTACCGCGACTACCGCACCGTCCCGCACGGCCTCACCCTCGGCGCCACGGAATCCGGGAAGTCCGTCTACCAGCGCAACCTGGTCGCCGGGCTGGCTCCGCTGGATGTCGCGCTGGTGGGCATCGACTGCAAGCAAGGGGTGGAACTCTTCCCGCTGGCACGGCGGTTCTCCGCGCTCGCCGACAACCCTGACACCGCCCTCGCTCTCCTGGAAGCGCTCGTCACGCACATGGAGGAGGTGTACCAGCTGATCCGGGCCAACCAGCGAATCACGGTGAACGTCCCGGATGCGGAGATCGCCGCCGACATCTGGGACCTGCCCGCCGACCTGCGCCCGGTCCCGGTCGTGGTCCTGGTCGACGAGGTCGCCGAACTCGCCCTCTTCGCCACCAAGGACGACGAGAAACGACGCGACCGCATCATCACCGCCCTGGTCCGGCTCGCCCAGCTCGGCCGCGCCGCCGGGATCTACCTTGAAATCTGCGGACAGCGCTTCGGCTCCGAACTCGGCAAGGGCATCACCATGCTCCGCGCCCAGCTCACCGGCCGCACCGCCCACCGCGTCAACGACGAATCCTCGGCGAACATGGCCTTCGGCGACATCGCCCCGGACGCCGTCCTGGCCGCCATCCAGATCCCCACCGACACCCCCGGCATCGCCGTCACGGGCGACGCCTCCGGCGGCTGGGCCCGTATCCGCGCCCCGCACACCTCGCTGCGCGAGGCCGTGAACATCTGCAACAAGCACGCTGAGCGCACCCCGGACCTGCCCGCCCTGGCAGCCTTCCGCCCCGCGCTCGCCCCGGCGCCCTCGGCCCCGGTGCCGCTGTCCAAGACAGCCCCCGCTACGGCCTGACACTCCCGCTTCCCCGGCTCGGCGCGACCGCTTCGCGCCACGTCCCTACCCCCTCCATGCCTCACGACAGGAAGGAGCGCCCCGTGTTCTGCGAGCACTGCGGCGACGTCGACGGCGAAGAGACCGGCATCGACCACGACGAACGTGACTGCCCCTGGTACGACACCGACAACGGCGCCGTGACCATCGACCCCGACCAGCTGACCATCACCCTCCAGACCGGCGCCGACGGCTCCCCGGCCCTGCGTGCCGCGGTCGGCCTCCTCATCGATCACGGCCTGTGGATCAAGCGCCTGGCGGAGCGGCCCGGACTGCTCCTGATCGACTACTCCGGGCCCGACCCCGAGCCGTACGGCGTCGACTGGCTCAAGGTCGTCGAAGCCCTGGCCGCGAAGGAACTGCCCGCCTCCAGCGGGGAACTGCGCATCCTGGCCCTCGCCGCATCGCTCGCCGACACCGCCGCCCGCATCCCGCTCGGCGACGCCGTCACCGGTCTCGACACCACCAACCTCGCCCTGGTCCTGAAGGCAATCGTTACGGCCAACGGCCGACCCGTGGCGGGGTGAGCGTCATGGCCTCGCGACTGCGCATCGACGCCGTGCTCGTTCAGGCGGTCATTGCCGGGGCGCTGTCCTTCGCCCACCTGCACGACCTCGCCGCCGCTGCCGGACAGGACGGCTGGAAAGCCTGGGCCTACCCGGTCTCAGTTGACCTGCTCCTGGTCGCTGCCTGGCGACGCCTGCGCACCGATGGACCGTCCCGGCTGGCCTGGTGCTGGTTCGTGATCGCGCTGGTGGCTTCCCTCGGCGCCAACGTCGCCACCGCCGGACTCCTCGACCTGGGCAACGTCCCCGCCTGGCTGCGGATTCTCGTCGCCGCCTGGCCCGCACTGGCCTTCATGGGCGGCACCCTCCTCGCCCACTCCACCGAAGACCGGGCGCCGGATCCGCCGGCACCCGCGCTCCACCTCGACCCCGACCCCGAACCGGTCACCGAAGCAGCGGAGTTGGACGCCTCCGCCTCCCTGCCGCCTGCGGTCGAGGAAACTCCGGCCCTTCCCGCACCTGAGCCCGTCCCGTCTCCGCCCGCGGTTCCCGCTCCACCGGTTCCGGCCGCGCTGGTCGACCACGCCCGCAAGGTCGCCGACGACCACCAGGCCCGGACCGGATCCCCGATCGACAGCGACACCCTGCGCGCCCGCCTCGGCGTCCCGCCGCAGCTGGCCGACGCCATCGCCGCCCAACTCGCCTGACCCGAAGGGAGAACCACCGACATGCCTGCCCGCGACCACTTCCACTCCGTCATGCGGATCGGCCCCGTGCAGATCGGCACCCACCGCGACCGCAACGGCCACACCAAGCACGCCGCCGTGTGCACCAACGACCGCTGCGGCTGGTCCGCCGACTACTCCAGCCAGAGCGCCGCCCAGCTCGCCGCCCGCACCCACCGCTGCACCGCCCGCTAGGAGGCCACCACCCGTGGACGTCCCCCTCTGGTTCGCCCTCGCCGCCATCGGCTACCTCGGCATCAAGCTCATCCGCCCGCCGCTCTGGCTGGTCCTGGTGCTCCTCCTGGGCGGCTACCTCATCGCAGACAGCCTCCTCGCCCCCGTCATCGACACCGCCATCAAGTAACCCGCCCGCGAAAGGAGCTCCGCCATGTTCCGCCCGAAGATCCCGACCATGCCCCAGCCGACCGGCCTGATCACTCCGCCCGCCGTCGTCGAGCCGACCGCCGTGATCCAGCACCAGCCGACCACCACCCCCGCACCGGTCACCCCTGCTGCGGTGTCGGCTCGGCCTACTGTCCAGCTCACCCCGGGCGCCGTCGTTGCCCTGGTCGGTGGTGGCACGGCCGTGGTCCTGGTGGTCGGCGCCGTTCTGGTCTCGATGCTCCTCGCGGTCGCCATCACCGGCGCCTCGGTCGCCGTCTGCGCCCTGGTCATCCGCTCGCTCATCAACAGCGAAGCCAAGCGGTACTGACCGGCCCCCGGGCGGCCTCAACCGCCAAGTCTCCGCCGCCCGGGAGCCCTGCCCCTGCCGAACCCGAAGAGCCGGAAGGAACCCCCAGCATGACGCACCGCATCTGCCCCAACTGCGACGGACACGCCTCCGTCGCCATCACCCTCGGCGGCCGCGACGCCCGCGGCCACCTGCGCACCATCACCGCGCACTGCCCGGCCTGCCACGGCACCGGCACCGCTCGCACCCGCAGCACTCGGGAGGGCGCCCGTGCCTGACCTGCTGCTCGACCCGACCACCCTCGGCGATCTGCTGAGGGTGGCTTCGGCCTCTGACTACGACCGCTGGCACGAACAGATCCGCCGCACCGGCGGCTGCGCCGACCCCATCCACCTCACCGGCTGGACGATCGCCAAAGACAAGGTCACCGGCGAGACGCTGCACCACTACTCCACCGAGAACGAGCCGGGTGGACGCCTCCGTCTCGCCTGCGGAAACCGCCGTGCCTCCCGCTGCCCGTCCTGCGCCTGGACCTACGCGGGCGACACCTACCACCTCATTCGGGCGGGCCTCGCTGGAGACGACCGTCGTGACATCCCTGCCACCGTCCGCGACCACCCGCGCGTCTTCGCCACCCTCACAGCCCCCTCCTTCGGCCCGGTCCACAACCGACCCGACTATGGCACCTGCCGCTGCGGCACCCACCACACCGCCGACGATCCCGCCCTCGGTACCGCCCTCGACCCGGCCACCTACGACTACGCAGGCGCCGTCCTCTTCAATAACCACGCGGGCAACCTGTGGCAGCGCTTCACCACGCGTCTGCGCCGCGAGATCGCCGCGCGCGCTGGGCTCACCCGCAGCGAACTGCCAAACCACGTAACGGTCTCGTACGGCAAGGTCGCCGAGTTCCAAAAGCGCGGCGCCCTGCACTTCCACGCCGTGATCCGCATCGACGGCCCCGAAGGCCCCGACACCCCGCCGCCGTCCTGGGCGACAGTCGACCTCCTCACCGGCGCCACCCGCGCCGCCGCCGCGCACTCCTACACCTCGGTCTCGGTCCCCGCCGTCGAAGACCAACCCGCCCGCACCTTCCGCTGGGGTAAACAGCTCGACGTACGCCCGGTCAAGGCCTTCGGTGACGGCTCCGACATCACCGAACAGGCCGTTGCCTCCTACGTCGCTAAGTACGCCACCAAGGCGGCCGAGAACACGGGCACCCTCGACCGCCGCATCGGCGAACTCTCCGAACTCGACCGCCACCAGGTCCCCGACCACACCCGCCGCCTCATCAAGGCCTGCAAGGAACTCGACCCCCTGTACCCGGACCGGCGGCTCTGGGCCTGGGCTCACATGCTCGGCTTCCGCGGCCACTTCTCCTCCAAGTCCCGCCGCTACTCCACCACCCTCGGCGCCCTCCGCCAGACACGTGCCGACTACCGCGCCGCCCAGGAACGCCAAGCCCTCGCCCTGGACGACCGCGAGCCGGACACCGTCCTCGTCCTCGCCGACTGGCAGTACGCCGGACACGGCCACACCCCCGGCGAATCCGCCCTCGCCGCCACCATCGCCCGAGACCTCCGGCTCAACCGCGAAACCGCCCGCGAAGCCATACGCGACCAGCTCGCCGACGAAAGGGAGTGCTGACCTTGGCCTCAGAGCTGCCGCACCGGTTCCTCACTCCTGAGGACTTGGTCGAGATGTTCGAACTGCCCAGCGTCGAGACCGTCTACCAGTGGCGCCGCAAGCGCACCGGCCCCCGCGGCTTCCGAGTCGGCCGGCACCTTCGCTTCGACCCGAGCGACATACGGGCCTGGGTGGATTCTCAGCTTGGGGAGGCTGCCTGATGGCTGGCCACATCCAAGACCGCTGGTACAAGACCGAGCCCGGTCCGGACGGCAAGCCGGTAAAGGCCAAGACCGACCGCTACGGCAACGGGCTCCGTTACCGGGCCCGGTACGTCGGACCTGACGGCACCGAAAAGAGCAAGTCCTTCCCGGACCGGCAGAAGCGACGTGCCGAAGAGTGGTTGGCCGAGACTGCTGCCGACATGTCCCGTGGTCAGTACGTCGACCCCAAGGCTGCCCGTACGACCTTCCAGCAGTACGCGGAACGCTGGCTCGCTGGGCAGACGACCGACCTGAACACACGCATCGGAGCGGAGACCCGTCTTCGGCTGCACGCCTTCCCTCGCATCGGGGCGCGTCCGCTCGGGTCCTTCCGCCCGGTCCACATCCGCGAGTTCGTGCGCGACCTGGAGAACGACTCGATAGGTGGCGCCTACGCCCGCAACATCTACGCCAACGTCCGCGCGGTGCTCTCGGCCGCCGTGGATGACGGCCACCTCGCCCGGAACCCATGCTCGGCCGCGTCCGTCCGCCCGCCCGCCGTCTCGGCCACCCGGGTCGTGCCCTGGCTCCCGTCCCAGGTGCGTGCGGTCCGCGACGCTCTGCCCGAGCGCTACCAAGCCATGGTCGACGTGGGCAGCGGCTGCGGCCTCCGACAGGGCGAGATCATCGGCCTGGCCGAAGACACCTTGCAGCTCGGCGGCGACACCCTTCGGGTCACCACTCAGATCAAGCTGATCCGGGGCGTCGCCGTCTTCGCTCCGCCCAAGGGCAACAAGGAGCGTGACGTACCGCTGCCGTCCTCGATCGCCTCCGCCTTGCGGCAGCACATGAAGAACCATCCGCCCGTGGCAATCAAGCTGCCGTGGATGCGACCGGACGGCCCGCTCACCGAACGGCGTCTGATCTTCACCAACACAGCCGACGGGGTCGTCTGGCGCAGCAACTTCAACGTCTACGAGTGGAAGCGCGCTCTTGCGGCCGCCGGCCTCATTCCGACTCCCGAATCCGGCAAGCCGTACGCCTCCGCCCGGCACCACGGGATGCACGCCCTGCGCCACTTCTACGCCTCGGTCCTCCTGGACGCGGGCGAGAGCATCAAGGCCGTGAGCGAATACCTCGGGCACTCCGATCCGGCGATGACGCTGCGGGTGTACGCCCACCTGATGCCGAGCAGCAGTGAGCGTGCCCGCCGGGCCCTGGATGGTGTCTTCGACACGGCCCAGGAGCCCTGACGGCCCAGGGACGGCCCACCGGGCATAAGACAGCCCCCTACTGGCGACAACATCGCTGGTGGGGGGCTTCTTCGTGCCCGGAGCACATCAGTTCTCCGGGTGCAGGCATAACCCTCCCAGTGTCGCAGATCAACTGGAGTGACCCGAGCCGGGCAGAAGGTCAGAGGATCCCGCCGACCACGCCCACGATCCACGCGCCGTAGTTCTTCCAGTGGTGGGACATACGGCAGTACAGTCGCGGCCTGCGCCGCCCCGCCTGGTCGATGAGCGTTTCGCACCACCGACAGGGCAGATCACCGTGATACCTGCCGCGGGTCGGTGCTCCCGTCGGCGACCGACGCTCCCACCCGTGCCTTCCCACGCGGACTCCGTCGACTCGCACCCGGCCACCCGACGGGCCACGGCAGTGGGCCCCCGCCCAGGCGAACCGGACGGGGGCCCACGACAACGTCAACGCGTCCGTCAGCCGGAACCCACGAACAGCACCAGCAGCAGCCACACCACCGGCGCGGTCGGCAGCAGGGAGTCCAGGCGGTCCATGATGCCGCCGTGGCCCGGCAGCAGCGTGCCCATGTCCTTGATGCCGAGGTCCCGCTTGATCATGGACTCACCGAGATCGCCCAGCGTGGCGCTGGCCGCGACGGCGAGGCCGAGGAGCAGTCCCTGCCACCAGGCCCCGTCGTCGATGACGAACTCCATGAGCAGGGCCCCCGCGACCATGGCGAAGGCGATCGCGCCGAGCAGCCCCTCACGGGTCTTGCCGGGGCTGATGCGCGGCGCGAGCTTGTGGCTGCCGAAGCGCCAGCCGACGGCGTACGCGCCCGTGTCGCTGACCACGGTCAGCAACAGGAACACCAGGACCCGCTGCGGCCCGTCGTCAGCGGTGAGCATGAGCGCGACGAACGTGGCCAGGAACGGCACGTAGAAGGCCGCGAAGACCCCGGCCGTGACGTCCTTGAGGTAGTTCTCCGGCGGTTCGGTCATCCGCCAGACGAGGACGGCGAGCGCGGTGAGCGCCATGGCCACCCAGGCACCCTCGGGCCCGCGTACGTATCCGGCGACGACCATGGCGGCCCCGCCGACCGCGAGCGGCACGAGGGGTGCCTTGATGCCCTTGCGTTCCTGCAGACGCGAGGTGAGCTCCCACAGTCCCACCACCACGGCGACCGCTATCACGCCGACGAAGGCCGCCTTGACGATGAACAACGAGGCGACGATGACCACGCCGAGCCCGACGCCGACACCTATGGCGGCGCCGAGGTCACGGCCCGCGCTCTTCTTCGGCGGGGCGGGCTGGGGGGCGTCGGGCATGGGCTCCGGCTTCTGCGGCGCCTCCCCGTAGGGGTGCGCCGACGGCGTCTCGTCGCGGAACAGGGGGCCGGCCTGCCGAGCGGCCCCCCGATCGTCGTCCTGGTTCCCGCCATGCGCGGGTACGTCGGGCACGATGGGCATGGGGCGAGTCTGCTGGGCCTCAGGCGCATCGTACGTGGGACCCGCCGGGGCGTGCCCCTGGACAGGTCCCCGGTCGGTCGGCGCCCAGTACCCGGCTTGTGACGGCGCCCCCCAGGAAGAGTCGTTCATCAGACCTCGAGGAGCTCCGCTTCCTTGTGCTTGAGCAGCTCGTCCACCTGAGCGACGTACTTCGCCGTGGTGTCGTCGAGCTCCTTCTCCGCACGACGGCCCTCGTCCTCGCCGACCTCGCCGTCCTTGACGAGCTTGTCGATCGCGTCCTTGGCCTTGCGGCGGACCGCGCGGATGGACACCTTGGAGTCCTCCGCCTTGCTCCTGGCGACCTTGATGTAGTCGCGGCGGCGCTCCTCCGTCAGCTCGGGGAACACCACCCGGATGATGTTGCCGTCGTTGCTCGGGTTGACGCCGAGGTCCGAGTCGCGGATCGCCTGCTCGATGTTGCGCAGGGCCGTCTTGTCGAACGGGGTCACCACGGCCATGCGCGGCTCCGGCACCGAGAACGAGGCCAGCTGGTTGATCGGCGTCAGCGCACCGTAGTAGTCGGCCACGATCTTGTTGAACATCGCCGGGTGCGCACGACCGGTGCGGATCGCGGCGAAGTCGTCCTTGGCGACGACGACGGCCTTCTCCATCTTCTCCTCGGCCTCGAGGAGGGTCTCTTCGATCACCACTTGCTCCTGCGTGTCTTGAGTGGGCCCGGCAGCTGTACTTGGTCAGGTCGGCGGCCGGCTGCGTCGCGTCTTGTTCCTGCACGGTTCCCGACCGGCAGGACATTGTCCATCCCCCCGGTCAGGCTCCGTCCCCCGGGCAGGGGAAGGACCCGGTCAGGCCCGGCTTCCCTGATCACCCACGAGAGTGCCGATCTTCTCACCCTTGACGGCCCGCGCGATATTGCCCGCCTTGAGAAGCTCGAACACGAGGATCGGGAGCTTGTTGTCACGGCAGAGCGTGATCGCGGTGGCGTCGGCGACCTTCAGCTCGCGGGTGATGACCTCGCCGTAGCCGAGGGAGTCGAACTTGACCGCGTCGGGGTTGGTCTTGGGGTCGGAGTCGTAGACCCCGTCCACGCCGTTCTTGCCCATCAGCAGCGCCTCGGCGTCGATCTCCAGGGCACGCTGGGCGGCGGTGGTGTCGGTGGAGAAGTACGGCATGCCCATACCGGCGCCGAAGATGACCACACGGCCCTTCTCCAGGTGACGCACGGCCCGCAGCGGAATGTACGGCTCGGCGACCTGGCCCATGGTGATGGCGGTCTGCACGCGGCTGTCGATGCCCTCCTTCTCCAGGAAGTCCTGGAGGGCGAGGCAGTTCATGACCGTGCCGAGCATGCCCATGTAGTCGGAACGGGCCCGGTCCATGCCGCGTTGCTGGAGTTCGGCGCCGCGGAAGAAGTTGCCGCCGCCGATGACGACCGCGATCTCTGCTCCGTCGCGTACGACGGCCGCGATCTCCCGGGCGATGGCGTGCACCACGTCCGGATCGACGCCCAGGCCACCGCCCCCGGAGAACGCCTCTCCGGACAGCTTCAGCATGAAGCGGCCGCGTTCCGCTTTGCTTTCGTCGCTCTTCTCGGGCTTGGTGGTCATGGAGATCTCGCCTCTTTACGTGTCGCACATACGAAGAAGGCCATTGCCGGTGGGGTGGTGTTCGCATCCCATGCGCGGCAATGGCCTCCTCGTCAGATCCGCTGTCGTCCGTCGCGCGTCACGCGCGCACGTGGCGTGCGTACGCGAACGACTGCACTCGACCCTATCGGGGCCGGGCGCCCGTCGCGTAACGGACTCAGATGCCGACCTTGATGCGCGTGAAGCGCTTCAGGGTGACACCGGCCTCGTCCAGGACCTTCTGGACGGACTTCTTGTTGTCCAGCGCGTACGGCTGGCCGAGCAGCGTGGCGTCCTTGAAGAAGCCGTTGAGGCGACCCTCGACGATCTTCGGCAGGGCGGCCTCGGGCTTGCCCTCGGCGCGGGTGGTCTCCTCGGCGACGCGGCGCTCGGACTCGACGACGTCGGCCGGCACGTCCTCCTTGGCGAGGTACTTCGGCGCGAAGGCGGCGATGTGCTGGGCGATGCCCTTGGCCACGTCGGCGTCGGCCTTGTCCAGCTCGACCAGGACACCGATCTGCGGGGGCAGGTCGGGCATGGTGCGGTGCATGTACGAGAAGACGAAACCGTCCGCGTACTGCGCGAAGCGGTCGAGGACGATCTTCTCGCCGAGGTTGGCGTTGGCCTCGTCGACGTACGCCTGGACGGTCTTGCCGGCCTCGATCTCGGAGGCGAGCAGGGCCTCCAGGTCGGCCGGGGAGGTCTTGGCGACGTGCTCGGCGATCGCGGCGGCGGCGGCCTGGAACCTCTCGCCCTTGGCGACGAAGTCCGTCTCGCACTTCAGCTCGACCAGGACACCGGAGGTGTTGTCGTCGGCGATGAGGGAGACCACGGCGCCGTTCTCGGCGGAGCGGCCCTCGCGCTTGGCGACGCCCTTCTGGCCCTTGATGCGCAGGGCCTCGACGGCCTTGTCCACGCTGCCCTCGGCCTCGTCCAGGGCCTTCTTGCAGTCCATCATGCCGGCGCCGGTGAGCTCACGGAGCTTCTTGACGTCGGCGGCGGTGTAGTTCGCCATGATCTGTGAATCTCTTCTCGGAGTTCGAAGTCTCGAAGTCGGCGTCCGCCGCCGCTCGTAGGGCGGGCGCCCGCCGAAGATCTACGGGCTGTGGGTGAACGGCGGGTGGCACGCTCGGCGCCACCCGCCGTCACCTCGACAGCTCTACGACCGTGAAGGTCAGGCCTGCTCGGCGTCCGCGGCCGGAGCCTCGGCAGCGGCCGGGGCCTCCTCGGCGGCGGGAGCCTCGGCAGCGGGAGCCTCGGCCGGAGCCTCAGCGGGGGCCTCGGCGGCAGCCGGAGCCTCGGCCTCAGCGGCGGCCGGAGCCTCGTCGGCCTTCTTCTCGCCCTCGAGCAGGTCGCGCTCCCACGCGGCCAGCGGCTCGCCGGCGGCCTTGTCGCCCTTGCCCTCGGTGGCGACACGCGAGCGGGAGATGAGGCCCTCGGCGACCGCGTCGGCGATCACACGGGTGAGCAGCGTGACGGAGCGGATCGCGTCGTCGTTGCCCGGGATCTTGTAGTCGACCTCGTCGGGGTCGCAGTTGGTGTCGAGGATGGCGACGACCGGGATGTTGAGCTTCCGGGCCTCACCGACCGCGATGTGCTCCTTCTTGGTGTCCACGATCCAGACGGCGCTGGGCACCTTCTGCATCTCGCGGATACCGCCGAGGGTCTTCTCCAGCTTGGCCTTCTCACGCGAGAGGACCAGGAGCTCCTTCTTGGTCAGACCCGAGGCCGCGACGTCCTCGAAGTCGATCTGCTCAAGCTCCTTGAGGCGCTGCAGACGCTTGTAGACGGTCGAGAAGTTGGTGAGCATGCCGCCCAGCCAGCGCTGGTTGACGTAGGGCATGCCGACGCGGGTGGCCTGCTCGGCGATGGCCTCCTGCGCCTGCTTCTTCGTGCCGACGAACATGACCGTGCCGCCGTGGGCGACGGTCTCCTTGACGAACTCGTAGGCGCGGTCGATGTACGACAGCGACTGGAGCAGGTCGATGATGTAGATGCCGTTGCGCTCGGTGAAGATGAAGCGCTTCATCTTCGGGTTCCAGCGACGGGTCTGGTGACCGAAGTGGACGCCGCTTTCCAGCAGCTCCCGCATCGTGACGACGGCCATGGCCGTTCTCCTTGATTTGCTCGGTTGTGCCGCGGGAACCGGACGGCTCCCGCGCCTGACGCCCGCGATGCGCCGTTGCCACGAAGGACCGAGGGGCGCTGATACGGACCGCAGACGGGCCTCGTACCGGGGCGTGCGAAGTCGACCCGGTGACCCGGATCGCCACCAGAAGTGTACGGGACCCACGGGGTCCCGGGTGACGCCGATATCCACAACCGGCGAGTACTCCACAGATCCCGGCCATGATCGCCCGCTTCACGGGACGCTTGCCCCATGTCTCACGAGATGTCCCACGAGCGAGCGACCCGACGACGCCCGAGGGTGTGGACGGCCCTGCTGTGTCTGGCGTCGACACTCCTGGTCACGGCCTGGACGGCGGCGCCGCGCGCGGCGCCGGGACCACCGACCCCCGCGGGGCCCGTCCCCGCCGTGGGAAGCTCCTGGCCCGTGGGCCTGCGCCCCCTGGTGGTCCGTGCCTGGGAGCCACCGCCCACCCCCTACGCCCGGGGCCACCGAGGCGTCGACCTGTCCGCCCCGGCCGGGTCCCCGGTCCGCGCGGTGGCAGCGGGCCGGGTCTCCTTCGCGGGCCGGGTGGCGGGCCGGGGAGTCGTCACGATCGAACTGACCGGCACCGGCGACCCACCCCTGCGCACGACCTACGAACCTGTCCTGACATCGGTGAGGAAGGGCGACGAGGTGACCGCGGGCGCCCTTCTGGGCACGCTGGAGGCAACTCCCTCCCACTGCCCGACAGCATGCCTCCACTGGGGCCTGCGCAGAGGGGAGACCTACCTGGACCCGCTGTCGTTGCTGCCGCCGTGGCTGCTGCGGAGGGGCCCCTCACGCCTGCTGCCGGTGCCCGCGTGATCGTGCCGCCGAAGCGTCGTGCCGCTTCCCCGGCTGCGGGCAGTCGTACCGCTGGAGCGGCACGAGTGGGCGCAGCCGGGGCCCGGCCGGCGCCGGTGAGCGAACCCCGTTCCCGCCCAGGTGCAGGAGTTGAGGCGCCGAGCCGCGAGGGCTGAGCCCCGGTGGCAGGCGCCCGAGCCGCGAGGGAACTCAGCCCCGCACACCCCGCAGAGCCATTCCCACGGCCGCCTCGGTGATCGCGGAGGGATCCTCGGCGGCCCCCAGCTCGATACGGCGCGCAGCCGCGTCCACGACCCCCTGCAAGAGCATGGCGGCCAATCGCGGCTCCCCATGCCCCAGCGCCGCGAGCGCCTCCACGATCATCGCGACGAGCCCGCCGTGCGCGGCCCGGATCTTCTCCCGCGCCCCGGCGTCCAGCTCACTCGCCGAGATCGCCACCACGGCCCGATGCCGTCGGTCCCCGACCAGCTCCAGCTGCTTGCGGACGTATGCCTCGACCTTGTCCTCGGGGCGCGCGACCGCGGCCATCGCCGCCTCGACCTCCGCCGCCCAGACGGGAAAGTCGACCTCGCACAGTTCCTCGACCACGGCGGCCCGCGACCGGAAGTACTCGTACACGGACGACCTCGCCAAGCCCGTGCGCTCGGCGAGCGCGGGGAACGTCAACGCCTCCGTCCCACCCTCGGACAGCAGGGACCGCGCCGCGTCCAGGAGGGCGGCTCGCTGCATCGACCGGTGCTCGGCCACGGAGGCCGCTCGAATCCTTGGCACGTCAACCACTCTACGGACGGACCGCCACCCACGGGAGTGCCTTCCCCCGGCCGGCCCCCTGCGGGAGCCCCGCCGACGCCACCGAAGCCCGGCCCTCGCACCACATCTCGCCAGGTCGGACCGGGGTCAACGGCCGAAACTCGCCAGCTTCGCCCGTAGCTGCAGCACCGACTTGGTGTGGATCTGGCTCACCCTGCTCTCGGTGACCCCCAGCACGTTCCCGATCTCCGCGAGCGTGAGCCCCTCGTAGTAGTACAGCGTGACGACGGTCTTCTCCCGCTCGGGCAGCGTGTTGATGGCCCGTGCCAGGAAGCGGCGCAGCTCCCGGTCCTCGGCGACCTCGACCGGGTTGTCCGCGGCGGTGTCCTCCAGGGTGTCCATCAGACTCAGCCGGTCACCGCCCTCGCCACCGACATGCAGCAGCTCCTCCAGCGCCACCACGTTGGCCAGCGACAACTGACTGAAGACCGAGTGGAGTTCCTCGACCGCGATACCCATTTCGGCGGCTACCTCGCCCTCACTCGGGGTGCGTCGCAGCCGCGACTCCAGGGTGGCGTAGGCCCGCTCCACGTTGCGTGCCTTCTGCCGCACCGACCGGGGGATCCAGTCCAGCGCGCGCAGCTCGTCGATCATGGCACCCCGGATCCGGGTGATCGCGTACGTCTCGAACTTGATCTCCCGGTCGATGTCGAACTTCTCGATCGCGTCGATGAGCCCGAAGACCCCGGAGGAGACGAAGTCGGCCTGCTCGACGTTGGCCGGCAGGCCGACGCTCACCCGGCCCGCGACGTACTTCACCAGCGGCGAGTAGTGCAGGATCAACTGCTCGCGCAGCCGTTCGTCGCCCGTCGTCTTGTACGTCCGCCACAGCTCGTCGAGTGTCGAGGGGGCGGGCGGGCGCACGGTGCCGCGAGCGGCGGAGGGTACCGCCGCCCGGTCAGACCCGGAGGTGTGCTGGGGCATTCGTCGCCTTGTGCCGTTCTGCCGTGAACTGGGGGTGCCTGGGTGAGCTGTCGGTCTGATGTCGAGTTGCCTGTCCTGAGACGGAATCCTCGTGAGCGTAGCGTGACTGGAGAGTCGCAGTGCGCGAAGGGCGGGGGATCGCCGGTGCGCAGATACGTTCCGCTGGACGCCCCGCGGAGTCACGGTGATCGCACTGCGTGACCGGGACGGGACGCCAACTGCCGGAAACCGCAAGGCTGTCGGCGTTCCCCCGGACGGCCGAACACGCTCGGTCAACTTCGCCTCCGATCCGACGAGACGGAGATCATCGCCTGGCGTGTCAACTTCCAGCCGTCGCCGTGTCGTTCGACGTATCCGAGTGCGCGCAGTTCGTACAGTCTCCCGACCGCGTCGTCGACGGTCGTGCCCGCGCCCCGGGCGACCTCGTCGGCGGCCGCGGTCCCCCGCCCGGGCAGCGCGGCGAGAACCTGTCGCGCTCCGGGTTCCAGCAGGTCACGGGGGAGTACGGGCCCCTGTCGGGCGGGCGCCAGCTCTCCCATGTCACCCACCAGCTCGACGACTTCGGCGGCGTCGGACACGAGCACGGCATCGCCCCGCAGCAGTTCGTGCACGCCTGCCGAGAGGGCCGAGGTCGCGGGCCCCGGCACACCCATCGTGAAGCGGCCCAGCCGCTGCGCCGCCCGCGCCGTGACCAGCGCGCCGCTGCGGTGGGCCGCCTCCACGACCACGGTCCCTCTGGTGAGCGCGGCGATCACCCGGTTCCGCAGGATGAACCGGCTCGGCGTCGGGTGCTCCCCCGGCGGCAACTCCCCCACCACCAGACCCTGTTCGGCGATCCTGCCGATCAACTGCACGTGCCCCCTGGGGTAGGGCCGGTCCACCCCGCACGCCAGCACGGCGACGGTCGCCCCACCGGCCCCGAGCACCCCACGGTGCGCGGCCCCGTCCACGCCGTACGCACCGCCGGACACGACCACCCACCCCCGCTCGGCCAGCCCCGCCCCGAGCGCGGCCGCCATGTGGGCCCCGTACTCCGTACAGGCCCGCGCCCCCACCACGGCCACGGACCGCAACGCCCACATCCGCACGTTGGCCCTCCCCCGCACCCACAACCCCACGGGCCGCCCGTCCCCGAGGTCATCGAGCTGCCCGGGCCACTCGGCATCCCCGGGTACGAGGAACCTGACTCCCGCTTCCCTCGCACGGGCCAGGTCCCCTTCGGGGTCGGCGCGGCCGGAGCGGGCGCACAGCCCCGCCCACCGCTTCTCCGAGGCCTCGGGCAGCGATCGCCCGCCCTCGCAAAGCCTCCGCACCAGTTCCCGGGCTCCGAACTCCCGCAGCCACCGCCCCCCGAGTTCGTCCCCGGGTTCGAAAACCCGGGCCAGGAAGGCCCGGTCGAGCCGCTCGGCATCCGGCGGGCCGCCGGTCATGGCTCACCCGCCGACGAGCCACAGGCCCCGCCGGGCCTCACGTCAACGCTCCGATCGCCATCGGCACCCCGCGCGGCACTCCGGTGCGCAGTTGCAGGGCCAGGTTGGCGTCCGTCGCGTCCGGTCGGTCGTGGCCGACGAGGTCGGCGATGGTCCAGGCGACCCGCAGCACCCGGTCCAGGCCGCGCGCGGTCAGCACTCCCCGCTCCAGGCAGCGCTCGGCCTCGTCCATCGCGCCCGGGGTCGCGTGCCACCGGCTGCGCAGTTCGCGCCCCGGTACCTCGCTGTTCGTCCGCCAGGGAGTGCCGAGCAGACGTGCGGCCGCCCGCTCCCTGGCCGAGCGCACCCGGTCGGCCACCGTCGCCGTGGACTCGCCCCGGGCCCCACGCCGGGTGAGTTCGGACCGGGTGATCCGGTCGACCTCGACCCGCAGGTCGACCCGGTCCAGCAGCGGCCCGGAGAGCCGCGCCTGATAGCGGCGGACCGACGCGGGCGGACACTCGCACAGGTCGTCCGTGCGCGAGAAGCGTCCACAGGGACAGGGATTCGCGGCGAGCACCATCAGGAACTTCGCCGGGAACCGCACCACACCCGCGCTGCGCGCGATCACGACGTGCCCGGCCTCCAGCGGCTGCCGCAGGGCGTCCAGGGCCTGACTGCCGAACTCGGGGGTCTCGTCGAGGAAGAGGACCCCACGGTGGGCGAGGGAGACCGCGCCCGGCCGTGCGACGCCCTGGCCGCCACCGACGAGGGCCTGCATCGTGGCCGAGTGGTGAGGGGCGCAGTAGGGCGCCACGTCGACCAGTGGTTTCCCCACCGGCAGCAGACCGGCGATCGAGTGGACCGCCGTGACCTCCAGCGACTCCTCCCTGGCCAGCTTCGGCAGAATGGCCGGCAGCCGCTCTGCCAGCATCGTCTTGCCCGCACCCGGCGGACCTTCCAGGAAGAGGTGGTGGCCGCCGGCCGCCGACACCTCCACGGCGGTCCGGGCCGCGAGTTGACCGACGACGTCGGCGAGGTCGTGGCCCAGGTCCTGCTGCGCGGCTCCCGTGGTGTGCATCCCGGTGGCCGCGCCCGTGCCCGGCAGCCGGAGTCCCGCCATGAGCGGGTCCGGGCGGCCCTCGTCGGGTTCCTCGTCCGGCACGGGTTCATCCGCGAGCACGGCGATCAGCTGCCGCAGGGTGCGCACGCCCAGAACCGAGACGCCGGGCACCAGCGAGGCCTCGGCGGCAGCGCACTCCGGCACCACCACCTGCTCGTATCCGGCCTCGGCGGCGGCCAGCACAGCGGGCAGGATGCCGCGTACCGGCCGGACCCGCCCGTCGAGTCCCAGCTCCCCGATCATGACGATGTCGGAGAGCACCCGCGGATCGATCCGCTCGCAGGCCCCCAGGACCGCGCAGGCGATCGCCAGGTCGAACCCGCTTCCGGCCTTGGGCACCGATGCGGGACTGAGCCCCACCGTCAGCTTCTTCTGCGGCCACTCGGCGCCCGAGTTGACCAACGCCGCCCTGACCCGGTCCTTGCTCTCCGTCAAGCTCTTGTCCGGCAGCCCCACCAGCGTGAAGGCCGCCACCCCCGGTTCCAGGTCGGCCTGGACCTCGACGACGACACCCTCGACGCCGACGAGGGCCACGGAGCACGTGCGGGCGAATCCCATCAGGCCACCCCCCGCACGTGTTCCACGACGGGGGCGCCGCGGTCGGGGAGGACGACGCCCACGATGTCGATGCGGACGCCGCCCGGTGGGCTCCCTCCGTGTTCCTGGAGCCAGCGTTCGGCGAGGCCGCGCAGTCGCTGGGCCTTGGTGGTCGTGACGGCCGCCATCGGATGTTCGAAGGGGCCGGCCCTGCGGGTCTTCACCTCGCAGACGACGAGCGCGTCCCCGTCGCGCGCCACGATGTCGATCTCGCCGGTCCTGCCGCTGCGCCAGTTGCGCTCCAGGACCGTCATACCGGCCTCGGCCAGCCGCCGCGCGGCCAGCTCCTCGCCGTATTTGCCGAGTGCACCTCGTGCCTTGCTCATGTCGGCACCACCTCCGGCGCCAACACTGAGGGCGACTCAGCCCACTATTGGATCTTGGTGGACAAGCAGCCGATTGTGGATAACTTCATCACCCACACGGATGACGACACGACGAGCACGGTCACCAGCCCGCAGCGCACCCACCTGTCCCCACCCACCCCGGACCGGCCTCAGCTGCCCGGCAACTCCAGATCGCTCTTGTTCAGCTCCTCGATGTTCACGTCCTTGAACGTGAGCACTCGCACCTGCTTCACGAACCGAGCCGGCCGATACATGTCCCACACCCAGGCGTCCGCCATCGACACCTCGAAGAACACCTCACCCTGGACCGAGTGCACCTGCATCTCATAGTCGTTGGTCAGGTAGAAACGCCGCTCGGTCTCGATCACGTATTTGAACAGACCGACGACATCGCGGTACTCCCGGTAGAGCTTCAGCTCCATCTCGGTCTCGTACTTCTCGAGGTCCTCGGCGCTCATGGCATGTTCCCCTTCAGCCGTGCGATCCCACCATTGTGCGCCAGTCCCGCGAGCCCCTAGACAATTTCGGTGTCGAGGACCACGGGTCTGGCCGGGGGACCCTCGTCGAGCAGTGTGCGGAGCAGTTCGGCGAGTCTGGTCGGGTACACCGTCTCATGCGCCCGGGCCAGTTCCCCGCACGTCCACCATCGTGCTCCGGCGACGCTGCGTCGTTCCAGCTCCGTGAGGCCCGCCCCGACGGACACCACCCGCCGCGTATCGGTGGTACGGGCGAGGTAGTACCACTCGTCCTGGTCCCAGCGGCGCCCGGCGAAGGGAAAGGAGCACACCCGCCGCCAGAGCACGGGACCGAGCTCCACGTCCGTGATCCCGGTCTCCTCCGCGAGTTCCCGCAGGGCGGCCTCCTCACGGGTCTCCGCGCCCTCCACGCCGCCGCCGGGCGTGAACCACCAGTCGTCGGCCGGATCGTCCGGCTCGTGCCCGTGCAGCAGCAGGATGCGCTCCCGCGGATCCAGCAGGATCACCCGGGCCACCCTGCGCAGCCCGCCCTCGTACGTGCCCTCAGCCGACAACGGCCGGCTCCGACTGCGTCGTGCGCCGACGCCCGCCGACCCGCTTGGCCACGGGTCCGTAGGCCGCGCCGCCCAGGACGAGCACCATGCCCACGACCAGCGCGGCGGTGATCAGCCGCAGCGGGCCGGGAGAAGAGAGCGCGCCGAGCTTCTCGAAGCCCGTGGGACGGGCCAGCATGCCCTCCATGGGCCAGACGACGGCGTCCACGCGCGCGTCCACGTGGGCACGCGGCACCGTGCCGCTGCCGGCCTCGGTGAGGTGGGCGGTGGAGTCCAGGGAACCGCTGCGCTCGTCGCCGAGGAGGAACAGCCGGCCCTTGGGAACCTCGATCTCCGGGATACCGGTCAGTTCGGCCGCCTGGCCCTCGGGCAGATAGGCCTCGTCGATCTTCTTGCCGTTGACGGTCAGCTTGCCGTCGGTGCAGCAGGCGACCGTGTCTCCGCCGACCGCGACGACCCGCTTGACCATGGCCGAGTTGCCCCAGGTCTCCTGCCGGAAGACCACGACGTCACCGCGCTCGATCTCGGCACCGTCGATCCGCTCGGCGAGGATGCGGTCCCCGGAGGTGATGGTGGGGGCCATGGAGTCGGTGGGCACGGTGTAGGGCGCGTAGGCGATCGCGCCCCACACGAAGCCGCCCAGGAAGAGCACACAGCCGAGGGCCACGGCCAGTCCCGACAGCTTGCTGCCGAGCCGTCCGTGGCCCTCGTCCGTACGACTAGTCGTCCCGCTCATCCCAGTGCTCCCCCAGGTCGGAGAATCGACCGTCCGGGCCCCTTGCGGGCCGCGGAAGATCGGCGATCTGGGACGGCACCCTACCCGGCGGTACGCGTACCAGAAACCCTCGGGCTCTCGGTGGCCAGAAGGCGGCGCCGGCGCCACAGCACCAGCGGCACCGCGCCAGCGAGGCCGAGCGCGCCGGGAGCGGCGGCGCCCAGGTTCTGGTCGAAGGTGTCGGGAATCGGCAGCGTGGACCAGCGAGTGGGCGGCCAGGCCACCACGATGGCGCGGCCCACGACCTGGCTCACGGGGACCATGCCGTCGTTCGTGTCGTTCTGGTGGTAGCGGGAGTCCAGCGAGTTCTGCCGGTGGTCGCCCATGACCCAGATTTTGCCCTTGGGTACCTTCACCTTGAACTGACCGCCGGTGTCGTCGACGGTGCAGGGGGTGTTGCCCGGGTACACGTAGGGCTCGTTCAGTGCCTTGCCGTTGACCTTGAGCGGGCCCGTGCCGTCGCACTCCACGGTGTCGCCGGCGACGCCGATGGTCCGCTTGATGAGGTCCTTCTCCTCGGCGGACGGCATCAGGCCGATCCAGCCGAGGACGCGCTGCACGGCGTTGGGCTCCAGGGTGGGTTCGCCGTTCAGCCAGCCGTCGGGGTCGTGGAAGACGACGACCTCGCCGCGCTCGGGCTCGGAGCCGAACCACGGGGTGAGCTTGTCGACCAGGACCCGGTCGCCCTCCTGCAGGGTGTTCTGCATCGAGTCGGACGGGATGGAGAACGCCTGCACCAGGAAGGTCTTGATCAGCAGCGCGAGCACCAGCGCGATACCGACCAGAATCGGCAGTTCCTTCCAGAAGGAACGCTGCTTCTTCTTGGGCCTCTCGTGCTGGTCGCCGTCGTCGACCGAGGTACGGGCGCCGTCACCGCCGTCCGTTCCGCCCGGGGAGTCACTCCCGGAGTCGGCCGAACCCTCGGAATTCACGGCGCCCTCCACGTTCTCCGCGGCCGGGGAAGCCGCCTCGTCGGATCGCTCCGGCCGTTCTTCGGAACCACCGTGTCCGGACCGTGCGCCGACCGCCAAATCCCCCACATCCACTCCTCACTCCGTACCGCCGCCCGCG
The DNA here is from genome assembly GCF_001550375.1 of Streptomyces europaeiscabiei. GTDB lineage: Bacteria > Actinomycetota > Actinomycetes > Streptomycetales > Streptomycetaceae > Streptomyces > Streptomyces europaeiscabiei. Next base: position 33,044 of record NZ_LRTR01000128.1, read on the forward strand.
CCACAGCCGGTGCAGGCCCACCACTCCCATAACGAGCGGGAGTTCCGCAGGGGTCGGGAGAGGGATCAATCCGTTTCGATCCGCGGAGGCCACCCTATGCGAAGCGCCGAGGGCGGTGGTCGACCCGCCCGGCACGGCGGTGAATGTGTCCGGCTCCTCCAACTGCCCCCAGTGGCCGACCGGCCAGGCGATGACCACGGCCCGGCCGACGACGGCATCTTCCGGGACCGTGCCGCCGAACTGCGCCGTCTTGGAATCGTCGCTCTGGTGGGCGCGCGAGTCGGCGGAGTTCTCCCGGTGGTCGCCCATGACCCAGAGGCGGCCCTGGGGCACGGTCACCTGGAACTGCTGGGTCGAGGGCTGGTTGCCGGGGTGGATGTACGCCGTCTCGTCCAGCGGCATGCCGTTGACGGTGACGCGGCCCTGGGTGTCGCAGCACTTGACGGTGTCGCCGCCGACCGCGACGACCCGCTTGATCAGGTCCTGTTCGTCGTCGGACGGGAGGAGGCCGATGAACTGCAGGCCTTCCTTTATCTGTTTGATGACGATCGGGTCCTCGGTGGCGGCCGTCGTCTGCTCGTCCTCCAGCCAGCCGCCCGGGTCCTTGAAGACGACGACGTCCCCGCGGGTGGGCTTGGAGCCGAACCAGGGCGTGAGTTTGTCGACCAGGACACGGTCACCGATCTGGATCGTCTGCTCCATGGAGCCCGACGGGATCACGAACGCCTGGACGAGGAAGGTCTTCAGGACCAGGGCTATGAGGACGGCGACCCCGACAAGGAGCGGGATCTCCTTGACCGCGGAGCGACGCCGGCGCGCCTTGATCTTGCGGGCGAGCTTCCGCCGCTCGACCCGGCTCGGCCGGGCGGCCCCGCCGGACCGCCGCGTGCCGGTGGGCAGCAGGTTCTCGGCGGCGGTGCTGGGAGCCGCACCGCGGGGTTTGCCGCGGTTACCCATGCGCACCGCCGACGGCGGCGGACACACGCGCGTAGGCGTCCGGACGGTCCAGACGCGTCCAGTGGTCGGCGGGCCAGCCGATCCAGTCGGCCCTGCCGATCACGGAGTCGAGGGGGACCATGCCGCCGCCGGGCGACCCCAGATGGTCGCGGGAATCGCTGGAGTCACTGCGGTGGTCGCCGAGGAGGAACAGCCTGCCCTCGGGGACGACCACGTCGAAGGGTACGTTCGACGGGCTGTCGCCCGGGTACAGAAACGACGACTCGTCGACCCACCGGCCGTTCACCTCAAGCCTCCCCTGCTGGTCGCAGCAGACCACCCGGTCTCCCCCCACGCCGACAACGCGCTTGATGTAGTCGGCGTTCCCGAAGTAGCCGGTGCCGTCGAACACGACGACGTCACCGCGCTGCGGCTCAGATCCGAAACGGTACGCCAACTTATTTACGAGAACGCGGTCCCCGATCCTCAATGAACGGGCCATGGAGCTGCTGGGAATCTGGAACGGCTGCATCACGAAGTTGCTGAAGAGCGCCAGAAAAAGCAGGCAGATCAGCACGGTCAGGGTGTAATTCCCACCCGGCACCCACTCGGTGGCCCGGTCCACCCATGCGAAACGCGACCGCTCCTCAGGCCCTCCTGTGTCGGAGATCTCCTCGGAGACCTCGTCGCCGGAAGGGCGAGGGGAACGGTCGCGCTCCATGTGCTGCTGTGCGTCGGTGTCCATCGGGGCCAGATCGTATCCGGCCCCGCTGTGACGACCTTTTGTGACTCGAGTGGTGACTCGAGCGCGCGATCAGTTGTCGCGCTTCTCCTTGATCTTCGCCGCCTTGCCGCGCAGCTCGCGCAGGTAGTACAGCTTGGCGCGGCGGACGTCACCGCGGGTGACGAGCTCGATCTTCTCGACGATCGGGGTGTGCACCGGGAAGGTGCGCTCGACGCCGACGGAGAACGAGACCTTGCGGACCGTGAAGGTCTCGCGGACACCGGCGCCCTGGCGACGGATGACTACGCCCTTGAACTGCTGCACACGGGAGCGGTTGCCCTCGATGACGCGGACGTGGACGTTGACGGTGTCACCCGGGCGGAAGGCCGGGATGTCGCTGCGCAGCGACGCGGAGTCGACGGAGTCGAGCAGGTGAGACATTTCGTCTGCTTTCTTCGCCCATGCCACAGGTCATAGGCGGGAGCTAGGTGTATCGAGAGGATGCTGTCCGTGTCGGGGCGGGCGTCGTGTCCCCCTGCGGCAGGGGCGCGCGCCGGACGACGCACAACAGCGGCCTATTGTTCCACGCCCTCCGGCCGCTGCCAAAATCGGCCGTGCGACGCACCCTCCGGATCCGGCGCCCAGCCCAGGATGGAGAGCATCTCGCGGTCCTTCTTGTCGAAGGCCTTGGGGTCGCAGCGCTCGATGAGGTCGGGCCGGTTGGCCGCCGTACGCTTCAGGGCCTCGTCGCGCCGCCAGCGAGCGATCTTGCCGTGGTGCCCGCTGAGCAGCACATCGGGGATGTCGCGGCCGCGCCACTCGGGGGGCTTGGTGTAGACCGGCCCCTCCAGGAGGTTGGCCATGGCGCCTGGCGCGAAGGAGTCGTCCCGGTGGGACTCGGCGTTACCGAGAACTCCGGGCAGCAGCCGCGCCACGGCCTCGGTGACGACGAGGACGGCCGCCTCGCCGCCGGCGAGCACATAGTCGCCGATGGACACCTCGTGAACGGGCATCCGGGTGGCGTACTCGTCGATCACGCGTCGGTCGATGCCCTCGTAGCGCGCCGGTGTGAAGACCAGCCAGGGGCGCTCGGAGAGCTCGACGGCGAGCGCCTGGGTGAAGGGGCGGCCGCTGGGGGTGGGGACGATGAGCGCGGGCTCGCCGGCACCCGTCTCGTAGCCGTCGGCGAGGACGGAGTCCAGGGCGTCGCCCCAGGGGTCCGTCTTCATGACCATTCCGGGGCCGCCGCCGTAGGGGGTGTCGTCGACCGTGTTGTGCCGGTCGTACGTCCACTGCCGCAGGTCGTGGACGTGCACGTTCAGCTGTCCACGCGCGCGTGCCTTGCCGACGAGGGAGACGTTCAGGGGTTCGAGGTACTCGGGGAAGATCGTGACGACGTCGAGCCGCATCAGATCTCGTTCCCGGCCGGTCCGGAGGGATCCGCGGCGGACTCCTCGTCGGCGTCCCGGGCGGAAGCGATCTCCGCCCGGTCGTCGATCAGGCCCGGCGGCGGGTCGATGACCGCCCGCTGCTCGGTCAGGTCGATCTCGGTGACGATCTTCTCGACGAACGGGATCATCACCTCGCTCCCGTCGGGCCGCTCGACGATGAAGAGGTCCTGGGACGGCAGGTGCGAGATCTCGATGATCCGGCCGACCTCGGTTCCGTCCTTGGTGACCACGTCCAGGTCCATCAGCTGGTGGTCGTAGTACTCGTCCTCTTCCTCCGGCAGATCCTCCGGGTCCACCTCCGCGATCAGCAGGGTGTTGCGGAGGGCCTCGGCGGCGCTGCGGTCGCGGACGCCCTCGAAGCGCAGGAGCAGCCGGCCGCTGTGGACCCGGCCGGTCTCGATGGTGAGCGGGCCCGTCGAGGCGGGGTCCGTGAACAGGACGGCGCCGGGAGCGAGCCGGAGTTCCGGCTCGTCGGTGCGGACCTCGACGGTGACCTCGCCCTTGATGCCGTGGGCGCGGCCGATCCGTGCGACTACGAGCTGCACTGTGCTTGATCTCCTGTCATACGACTACGGGCCGGGGACGGCCCAGTGGCCCTCCCCGGCCCGAGCCGGTGCTGCGCATGTTGTCAGCGGACGTGGTCCACGTCGACGAGGTCGACTCGGATACCGCGGCCACCGATGGCGCCCACGACGGTACGCAGGGCGCGGGCGGTACGGCCGTTGCGGCCGATCACCTTACCGAGGTCGTCGGGGTGGACCCTGACCTCGAGTACGCGTCCACGGCGCAGGTCGCGGGAAGCCACCTGCACATCGTCGGGGTAGTCGACGATGCCCTTGACGAGGTGCTCAAGAGCCTCCTCGAGCATGCTCAGGCCTCGGTCGACTCGGACTCGGCGGCAGCCTCGTCCTTCTTGTCGGCCTTCTTCTTCTGGGTGATCGCCTCACCCTTGCCCTCGTCGTCGCCGCCCAGGGCCTCGAACGACGGGCGCGCGGACTTCGGCTGGGCCACGAGGAGCGGCGCCGGAGCGGGCTCGCCCTTGAACTTCTGCCAGTCGCCGGTCTTCTTCAGGATCGCGAGCACGGGCTCGGTCGGCTGCGCGCCGACACCCAGCCAGTACGCGACGCGGTCCTCGTCGACCTCGATGACCGACGGGTGGTACGTCGGGTGGTACTTGCCGATCTCCTCGATCGCACGACCGTCACGACGGGTGCGGGAGTCGGCGACGACGATGCGGTAGTGAGGCGAACGGATCTTGCCCAGACGCTTCAGCTTGATCTTGACTGCCACGGGAGTGGGTTCTCCTGGATTTGACGTGATTGGGCACGGCGAGAAGGCCGCGTGGGGTTGCGGTACCCGAGTGCCCGATGGACGCGTCAGCCGGAGGAGAGAGGGGTCCTGTGCGACTGTCGAGTACAGCTAGCCATTGTGCCACACGCTGGGCTTCGCCTCTTACCGGGGCCGGACGAAGCCATGCCGAAGCGGCACCCGGCGCCAGGGCGTTTCGCCTGCCCCGGCGCGCGGGGCGCCTCCCAGCGGCACAACTGCCGCAGCCACGCATGACTGCAGCGGCACCCCACGGTGCGGCCGAATCCGAGCCCACGAGCTGTGTACGGCTGCCACGAGCAGTCGTCGTCCCAGCTCGTCGGCCGTCACGCCGCGCCCACGACCTCCGGGATACGGAAGGGCTTGCCGCAGCCGCCGCAGACGATGGGGGCCTGGGCCAGTACGGACGGGACGACCCGGACGTTGCGGCCGCAGTCGCAGACGGCCTTGACGCGGACGCCGCCGCCGGAGGAGCCGTGGCGGGCGGCCGGGCCCCGGAAGCTGCGGGCCGTGTCCGCGGAGGTCGCCGCGGTGTGGGCCTTGAGGGCACGCTGCAATCTGTCGATGGTCGGGCGGTAGCGACGCTTGGCCTCGGGGTTGAGCGTGACCAGCGAGAAACCGCTGCTGGGGTGCGGTTCCTCCGGATGGTCGAGGCCGAGCTCCTCGGCGATCGCGAGGAATCTGCGGTTGTGGTACCGGCCGGCCCGGGAGGTGTCGCGGACTCCGCGCGCGGCGGCGATGCCATGGACTGCCTCATGGAGCAGTCGCTCGAAGGAGAGTTCGTGCCCGCAGGCGGACGACGACTCCCCGATCAGTGACTCGGGAGCGGCAAGATCCGGCAGCTCGGGGTGGTGCCGTTGAATGTCGGCCCACGCCTGTGCCAGTTCTGCGGCGAGAACAGGTGGTGTCTGTGTCGTGCTCACGTAATGACAACGAGCCGGGGTGCCCGTGTGTTCCGATTCCGGGCCATCCCAAATAATTTGCACGTACCCGTCAGTTGCCACTAGTGCGTCCTGACGAGGGCGGGTGCGCTGATCTGCGGAGAAGCCTCACAGCTCACCACAAGGCGGTACGTAGTAACACGTACGCCCCGGCGCGTAGACGAGGTCCACGCGCTGGGGCACCTGTGGTCGTCAGATGCGCAAGGGGCGTTTCGGCCGCTCTCCCGGCGGAAGGGAGCGCTCTAGTAAGCGCGCGCCACCACGGCGACGTTACCGGGTGCGTCGTAGGAGTCGGGCACCGACCCGTCCTCGGCGACCAGACACCGTACGGTCACGGCGTGCTCCCCGAGCCTGGTCTCGCCGTCCTCGCCCAGCGTCGACCAGGGAATACGCGCCCAGCCGCCGGCAGCTGCGGCCTCGATCGCCTCGTCGAGCGTGGAAACCTCGGTCGTACGGGACTCGCGGCGCTCGCGCGACTGCTTCAGGAGGAGCGCCTGATCCTCCTCGAGGATCGCCGGCAGCAGGTGTGCGAGTGCGTCGACGGCGACCGGTTCCTTGCCGCCCGGGATGCGGCGGACGAGCATCGCGGTGCCGTTCTCCAGGTCACGGGGGCCGATCTCGATGCGTACGGGGACGCCCTTGAGTTCCCAGTCGACGGCGCGGCGGCCGAAGGGGACGTCCGTGCGGTCGTCCACCTGGACACGGACACCCGCGGCCTTCAGCCGGGCGCCGAGTTCGCGGACCTTGGCCAGAACCGCGTCGTCGCCCTTGATCGCGAGCACGACGACCTGGATCTGGGCCAGCCGGGGCGGGACCCGCAGGCCGTTGTCGTCGCCGTGCATCATCACCAGGGCACCGATCATGCGGGTGGTGGAGCCCCAGGAGGTCTGCCAGACGAGTTCCTGCTTGCCTTCCTTCGACAGGTACCGGGTGTTGAAGGCCTTGGCGAAGTTCTGGCCCAGTTCGTGGCTGGTGGCCATCTGGAGGGCCTTGCCGTCGCCCATCATGCCTTCGAGGGTGAGGGTGTTGACGGCTCCCGCGAAGCGTTCCTTGACGGTCTTGCGGCCGGGGACGACGTCCATCGCGAGGACGTTCACCATGAAGTCCTCGTAGACCTCCCGGTGGATGTGCGCGGCGAAGTCGCGCGCCTCCTCGTACGTCGCGTGCGCCGTGTGGCCCTCCTGCCAGAGGAACTCGGAGGTGCGCAGGAACAGACGCGGGCGCAGCTCCCAACGGACCACGTTCGCCCACTGGTTGATCAGCAGCGGCAGGTCGCGGTAGCTCTGCACCCACTTCGAGAAGTACTCGTTGATGATCATCTCGGAGGTGGGGCGGACCACGGCGGGCTCTTCGAGCTCCTTGCCGCCGCCGTGCGTCACCACGGCCAGCTCGGGCGCGAAGCCCTCGACGTGCTCGGCCTCCCGGGCGAGGTACGACTGCGGGATCAGGAGCGGGAAGTACGCGTTCTGCGTGCCCGTCTCCTTGATCCTGGAGTCCATCTCCTGCTGCATCCGCTCCCACAGCCCGTACCCATACGGTCGGATGACCATGGTGCCGCGCACCGGACCGTTGTCGGCCAGCTCGGCCTTGGTGATCAGATCCTGGTACCAGCGCGGGAAGTCGTCCGCGCGGGGCGTGAGTACGGGTGCCTTGGCCATGGCGCGATGGTACGGGTCCACGTTGCGGGGATGTGAATTCTTTTGTTCACTCCCAGACAGTTCGCAAGCCGGTGTCCGAGACCCCTGGACGACTCGCCGGGTGCGGAGTTTCCTGACATACGGGGGGAGTGCGAGCGCGCACTGCCACGGGGGCCAGGAAATCCGGCAACGGCAACTCACGGCGGATTGGGGCGCTTTCGATATGACACCTACGCTCGTGCGGCAGCAACTGCCTCGCGCGGGGGCCGCACCCCGCGTGGACCGGTGTGCACGCGCGCGTGACTGGGCCGAGATCCAGGAACGGATGCTGGTACCGCTGTACGAGGCCGTCCACCGGCGGCTCGACGTCGGCACCGGCACCCGACTGCTCGGCCTCGGCTGCGGGTCCGGCCTCGCGCTGTTGATGGCCGCCTCGCGGGGCGCCGCGGTCACCGGCGTCGACTCGGGGACCCCCGAGAGAACGGCACTCGCGCGGGAGCGGCTGCAGACGGAGGCATGGGCCACACGCGCGCGTGGCGGCGCTCGGGTCGTCGAAGGCGTCCCCGAGGACGCGGCCCGCACGCCCGGTGACCCGCTGTACAACCTGGTGACCGCCTTCGAGCCGATCGGCTGCCTGGCCGGGGACTCCGAGGGCCTCGGTGAACTGCTCGCCTCGGCGACCCCGCTCGCGGAACGCGGCACCCCCGTGGTCCTCGCCGGCTGGGGCCCGCCTGAACGCTGCGCCACGTCCGCCGTGCTCCGTGTGGCCACGAAGCTCGCCGATCCCCTGCGCAGCGCGGGCAGTTGGCGCCCGGCACTGCGGGACGACCTGGAGGAGGTCGCCCAGCGGGCCGGCCTGAAGCCGGACGGTTCCGGACGCGTGGCCTGCCCCTTCGGGTACGCCAACGTGGACAACGCGGTCCGGGGGCTGTTGTCGACCGGCCTGTTCGACGCGGCGATCGGGGCCACCGACCAGGCTCAGGTGGACAAGGAACTGACCGAGGCCCTGCACCCGCACCGCCGCCGGGACGGCACGGTGTGGATGCCGAACGTGTTCCGCTACCTGATCACGCGGACGCGCTGAGGACTCGGGGCGTGTTTCGACGGCTTGGCCGGCCCCTGAGCGCTTCGGTCGGTCCCTGAGCACTTCGGGGAGCCCTCGAGCGCTTTCGGGCAGTCACTGAGCGCTTCGGGGCACCCCGATCGTTTCGGGGAGCCCCCGAGGAGGTCTTCGAGACTTCTTCCGATGTGGGTGTGAATGGTGTGAAGAAAGCGGGTCGGTAGCGCTTTCGCTTGGCCAAGTGCCGCACGGCACCCATAGCCTGACGCATCGTCCAGGGGAACAACACATCTGCGTACGGGAGTTGCCACCACAAGCACCACGAGCGACACCACACTCATGCCGTCCACGCACACGGCACCCGGCGCCGCGCGCCCGGCCACACCCCCCGGCCGGTCACGCGGCGTCCGCCATGAGGCCTGTCAGCCCATGAACTTCTTGAACTCGTCCGGCAGCTCGAAGTCCTGCGGGGCCGGCTGACCCGGCAGTCCGAGGGCACCACCCTGGGCGCCGGCGGCCCGGCGGGCGGCCTCCTCCTGCTCCTGCTGCTTGCGCTTCATCGGGTTGCCGGAGCGCTGCTTGCCCTTGGCCTGCTTGGGCTGCTTCTTGCTGCGGCCGGGGCCACCGCCCATGCCGGGCATACCCGGCATCCCGGGCATGCCGCCGCCCTGGGCCATGCGGGACATCATCTTGCGGGCTTCGAAGAACCGCTCGACGAGGTTCTTCACCGCGCTGACCTCGACGCCCGAACCCTTGGCGATACGGGCCCGGCGCGAGCCGTTGATGATCGTCGGTTCCTGGCGCTCACCCGGCGTCATCGATTTGATGATCGCGGCGGTGCGGTCGACGTCGCGCTCGTCGATGTTGTTGATCTGGTCCTTGATCTGCCCCATGCCGGGCAGCATGCCGAGCAGCTTGCTGATGCTGCCCATCTTCCTGACCTGCTCCATCTGGGCCAGGAAGTCGTCGAGGGTGAAGTCCTGCCCCTTCTTGGACGCCAGCTTGGAGGCCATTTTCTGGGCCTCTTCCTGGCTGAACGTCTTCTCCGCCTGCTCGATCAGGGTGAGCAGGTCACCCATGTCGAGGATGCGGGAGGCCATCCGGTCGGGGTGGAACGCGTCGAACTCGTCGAGCTTCTCGCCGTTCGACGCGAACATGATCGGCTTGCCGGTGACCGAGGCGATCGACAGGGCGGCACCACCGCGGGCGTCACCGTCGAGCTTGGAGAGGACCACGCCGTCGAAACCGACGCCGTCCCGGAAGGCCTCGGCCGTGTTGACGGCGTCCTGACCGATCATCGCGTCGACGACGAAGAGGATCTCGTCCGGGGAGACCGCGTCCCGGATGTCGGCGGCCTGCTGCATCATCTCCCGGTCGATGCCCAGGCGGCCCGCGGTGTCGACGACCACGATGTCGTGGACCTTCGACTTGGCGAACTCGATGGAGTCCTTGGCGACCTTGACCGGGTCGCCCACGCCGTTGCCCGGCTCCGGGGCGTAGACCGCGACGCCCGCGCGCTCGGCGACGACGCTGAGCTGGTTCACCGCGTTGGGGCGCTGGAGGTCACAGGCGACGAGGAGCGGCGAGTGGCCCTGCTCCTTCAGCCAGTGGCCCAGCTTGCCCGCGAGGGTGGTCTTACCGGCACCCTGCAGACCGGCGAGCATGATCACGGTCGGCGGGTTCTTGGCGAAGCGCAGGCGGCGGGTCTCACCGCCGAGGATCGCGACCAGTTCCTCATTGACGATCTTGAGGACCTGCTGGGCGGGGTTGAGCGCCTTGGAGACGTCGGCGCCGAGCGCCCGCTCCTTGACGTTCTTGATGAAGCCCCGGACGACCGGCAGCGCGACGTCCGCTTCCAGGAGCGCGATGCGGATCTCGCGCGCCGTGGCGTCGATGTCCGCCTCGGAAAGGCGCCCCTTGCCGCGCAGGTTCTTGAAAGTCGCTGAGAGGCGATCGGAGAGCGTATCGAACACGGCGGTGTCGGTCCTCGGAGTCGGGGGCAGTCTGGGTCGCCCTCCAGGGTATCTGTCTGGGTGTGTTCGGGTCTCCACCCCTGTGGATAGTGGTGACGGAACCCTCCTCACACAGGCACAGGCACAGGGACGGGGACGGGCACGAGCACGAGCACGGACACAGGGACGGGCACGGGGCCTGGTGTCCCGTGCCCGTCACGTTCAGCCGCGCAGCATCTCCTCCAGCTTCCGCGCCACGGACGCCGCCTCGTCGCCCGGCAGCGGTGTCCCCTGCGCCCCGGTCACATAGAAGGCGTCCACGGCGTTGGCGCCCAGTGTGCTGACATGCGCACTGCGCACCCGTACGTGCGCGTCCTCCAGGGCGCGCCCGATCCGGTGGAGCAGCCCGGGGGCGTCCTGGGCACGGACCTCGATGACCGTGGCGTGCCGGGAGGCCGCCGCGTACGTCAGGTAGTTCCACAGCGTGTGCTCGTGTTCCTCGGACAGGGCGAGCTC
>NZ_LRTR01000129.1 GCF_001550375.1 Streptomyces europaeiscabiei
ACGCCCCGCCGCCGGGGATAGGCGGCATCCCGCTCGGCCAGCCGCCCGGCGATGTCCAGCGACCCGTCCAGCGCCCGTACGAGGTCCGCGCGGAGCCGGGCCGCCTGGGGCAGCGAGCCGTACTCGGCGGCCACCCGCCAGTTCAGCAGCAGTACCGAGCCCTCGACGCCGTCGGGGAGGTCGAACGTCCCGAGTTCGGCCGTGCGCACGGTCAGCCGGTGCAGGGCGAGCACACCGGCGACCGCGGGCAGCACGCCCGCCTGGTCGGGTACGGCGATGAGGAGTTCCACGCCGAGCGGCTCGGGGTCGGCCTTGTCGTCCTTCTCCTCGGCGGCGGCCTCCGTCTGCGCGCGCAGCGACAGCACCGGCCCGCCCGTGCGGAACGCCTCGATGGCCAGCCGCTCCTGCTCGGCGCTGGTCTCGCCGGGCTCCGGCTCCTGCGGGACGTCCCCGGCGAACAGCGCGTCGACCCGCTGGACCAGCTCGGACACGAGCGAGGCACGCCACGACGACCAGGCGGCGGGCCCCGTGGCCAGCGCGTCCGACTCGGTCAGCGCGTGCAGCAGTTCGAGCGTGCCCGGCGATCCGACGGCGTCGGCCACGGACCGGACGGTGGCCGGGTCCTCCAGGTCACGCCGGGTGGCCGTGTCGACCAGCAGCAGATGATGACGTACGAGGGTGGAGAGCACCGCCACGTCGTCGCGGTCGAAGCCGATCCTGGCCGCCACGTCCTTGACGATGATCTCGCCGGCGACGGAGTGGTCGCCGGGCCAGCCCTTGCCGATGTCGTGGAGCAGCGCGGCGACGAGCAGGAGGTCGGGCCGGTGGACCCGGCGGGTCATTTCGGAGGCCTGGACCGCGGTCTCGATGAGGTGCCGGTCGACGGTCCAGATGTGGACGGCGTTGCGCTGCGGCCGGCAGCGCACCCGCTCCCAGTCGGGCAGCAGGTGCGTGATGAGGCCCTCGGCCTCCAGCGCCTCCCAGACGTCGACGGTCGGGCGCCCGGAACCCAGCAGCGTGACGAGCTGCTCGCGTGCCTCGGCGGGCCAGGGCGTCGGCAGCGGCCGGGCTGCCGCCGCCAGGCGTCGTACGGCGTGCAGGGACAGCGGCA
>NZ_LRTR01000013.1 GCF_001550375.1 Streptomyces europaeiscabiei
GCGGGCGGCGAGGTCGCGCAACCGGTCGTCCAGCGCGGCGAGGGAGGCGTTCGTCCGGCCGATGCGGTCGGTCAGTTCTCCGATCCTGCGCTGCCGGGCCCGCTGCCGGGCGAGGGCGCCGATGTGGGCCGGTTCCGGCTTGTTCCAGGACCCGGTGGCGAGGGCGAGACGCCAGGCACCGTCGGCCGACACGGCCGCGGAGTGGCCGTCGGGCAGACCCGCGCCGTACGCGACACCGGCGAGGAGACGGGTCACGGTGTCGACCGGGACGGCCATGTCCTCCTCGGGCCGCAGCACCTCCAGCAGGCTGGGCCCCGGGGCGGTCACGGCCAGCGCGGCCTCGGCACGGGTGTCGTGACCCGGCAGTGTGATCCCGTTGTAGGGGCTGACCCACGCGTCCAGGAGGCCCGACGCCTCCAGCGCGGCCTCCACCCCGGCCTGGACGGGGAGCGGGACGCCTTCCCGGAAGGCGATCAGCCGCCACAGGGGTGCTCCCGCCGTCGCCGTGCGGACGGTGGTGCGGGTGGACGGGGGCGCAGGCGGCAGATCGGTCTGGCCGCCGAGCCGCCGCACCTCCTGCACGAGCCGGCTCCGCTCGTCCCACAGGCCCTGACGCGCGGCCCGGGCGGTGCCCTCCGCGGTGGCGATCTCCAGTTCCGGCGGGCGGGCGGCGGCTTCGGCCAGGGCCGTCACCTCGGCCTCCGTCGCCGCTCTCGCCGCCAGTTCCCCCGGGTCGGCGATGCGCAGTTCCGTGCAGCCCCCGGCCCAGGCGAGCAGCCGTTCCGCCTGTGCGGCGAGGGCGTCGTCCCAGGCTCCGGACGCCTCGTCCCGCCGGGCGATCGTCTCCGCGAACCGGGCACGGGTCTCGTCCAGCAGGTCCTCGGCGGCACCCCGGTCCCGTACCGCGCGATCGTGGTCGTCCATCGCCTCGGTGATGAGGGCGACCTGCTGCCGTCGGGCGGTGACCGCGCCCCGCAGCAGGCGACGGGCCTGCCGGGCCCCGTTCTCGCCCGTCGGTGTGGCGCCGGGTTCCGC
>NZ_LRTR01000130.1 GCF_001550375.1 Streptomyces europaeiscabiei
CGCGCAGGGGCAGCACGGGGTCCCGGTCGGGCTTGGCGGCCCGCGCGAGCACGACCTCGCCGTCCTGCTCGACCACGCCCTCGGCCAGCGGCGACCGCTCAGGGGTGGGCTTTCCGCCACCGAGCATGGCGCGCAGCCGTGGCCGGACGGCGCGCGATCGCAGCACGCGCCCCACTTCACGCCAGGTCACATCACTGGCGTACGAGATGACCCGCGCGGCCTCGTACACCTGGCGCAGCAGGGTGTCCGCGTCCAGCAGTCCCAGCTCGGCGGCGACCTGGTCCTGTTCCTGGAGCGCGAGCCGGTCGGTCGCGCGCCCGGTGGCGAGATGCAGCGCGTCCCGTACGTCGAGGAGCCGGCGCCGGGCATCGGCGAGCCCCTCGCGCGGGGCGTCGGCGAGCCAGGAGGCGGCGACGGCGCGGAGGGCGGTGGCGTCACGCAGCCCGCCACGCGCCTCCTTGAGGTCGGGTTCCAGCAGGTACTGCAGCTCCCCCTGCCGCTCGGCCCGCTCGGCGCACAGCTCCTGGAGTTCCGGGAGGCGTTTGGGCGCCTGGTTGCGCCAGTCGGCGAGGACGGCGGTCCGCAGTCCGGCGGTCAGGCCCAGATCACCGGCGATGTGGCGGGCGTCCAGCAGCCCCAGCTGCACCTTGAGGTCCTCGCCGGCGGTCTTGCGGGCCTCGGCGGGGGTGCGCACAGAGTGGTCGAGGGCCAGCCCCAGGTCCCAGACGGGGTACCAGATGCGGTCGGCCAGCGCGGCCACCGCCCGCTCGTCGGACCCGTCGTGCAGGAGCAGCAGATCGAGATCGCTGCGGGGCGAGAGCTCACCACGCCCGTATCCCCCGACGGCGACCAGCGAGGCCCCGCGCAGTTCGTTGGCGCCCGCGCCGAACAGTCCCGCGAGCCAGTCGTCGGTCAGCTCGGCCAGGGCCGAACGGCGCGGCGGCCCGGACTGCGCCTCCTCCTGGAGGAGGCGCAGCCGGGCCGCCGCATAACCGCTGGGTCCCGAGTCCTCTGCATCCGTACGTACGTCCGTACTCGTCACCCAGCGACTCCTGTTCTTCTCTTCGATCAGAGCGCGTCCGGGCCGCGCTCGCCGGTCCGGACCCGAACGGCCGTCTCGACCGGGAGGGACCAGACCTTGCCGTCACCGATTTTGCCGGTGCGGGCGGCCTTGACGATGACGTCGATCAGCTGTTCGGCGTCGTCGTCCTCGGCGAGCACCTCGATACGGATCTTGGGAACCAGATCGACCGTGTACTCGGCACCCCGGTACACCTCCGTGTGGCCCCGCTGCCGACCGTACCCACTGGCCTCGGTCACCGTAAGACCGTGCACCCCGAAGGCCTGCAGGGCTTCCTTGATCTCGTCGAGCCGGTGCGGCTTGACGACCGCGGTGATCAGCTTCATGCCTCGACCTTCTTGCTCTCAGGGGCAGCGACGCTGCTCGTGCTGGCGGAGATGTGCGAACCGGCGGCCGAGGAGAAGTCGTACGCGGTCTCGGCGTGCAGGGTCTGGTCGACACCGGTGACCTCGTCCTCCTCGGACGCCCGGAAGCCGATCGTCTTCTGGATGGCGAAGGCGATGATCCACGTCACCACGAAGGTGTAGCCCATGACGGAGAAGGCACCCGTGGCCTGCTTGCCGAACTGGTCCCAGCCGCCCACCTCGGTGGCGAGGAAGCCGACCATCAGGGTGCCGATGACACCGCCGACCAGGTGGACGCCGACGACGTCGAGGGAGTCGTCGTAGCCGAGCTTGTACTTGAGGCTGACGGCCCAGGAGCAGACGGCACCGGCGACGATGCCGATCAGGATGGCACCGAAGGCGTTGACGTGACCGCCGGACGGGGTGATCGCGACGAGGCCAGCGACGGCACCGGAGCAGGCGCCGAGGGTGGTGAACGCACCGTGGCGGATGCGCTCGTAGATCAGCCAGCCGATGATGGCCGCGGCGGTCGCGATCTGCGTGTTGATGGCCATGCGGGCGGTCGTGCCGTCGACACCGAGCCAGGAGCCGGCGTTGAAGCCGAACCAGCCGAACCACAGCAGGGCGGTGCCGATCATGACCAGCGGCAGGCTGTGCGGCCGCATCGGGTCCTTCTTGAAGCCGATCCGCTTACCCACGACGAGGACCGCGGCGAGCGCGCCGATACCGGCGTTGATGTGGACCGCGGTACCACCGGCGAAGTCGATGACGCCCAGCTCGAAGAGCCAGCCGCCCGGCGCCCAGACCCAGTGCGCGACCGGGAAGTACACCAGGGTGACCCAGAACGCGATGAAGATCATCCAGGCGCTGAACTTGACGCGGTCGGCCAGCGCACCGCTCATCAGGGCCGGGGTGATGACCGCGAACAGCATCTGGAAGAGGATGAAGGCGAACGCTGCGATCTTGTGCGGTTCGCCGTTCGCGCCGGCGACGAAGCTGTCGACCGTGCTGGTGACGTCGATGCCCTTGAGGCCGATCGCGTCCAGGTTGCCGATGAAGCCGCCCTGGTCACCACTGAAGGCGAGCGAGTAGCCGTACAGCACCCACAGGATGCTGACGATGCCCAGCGAGATGAAGGACATCATCAGCATGTTCAGCACGCTCTTGGCACGGACCATGCCGCCGTAGAAGAGCGCCAGGCCCGGCGTCATCACCATGACGAGCGCCGCACTGATCAATACGAATCCGGTATCTGTGCCGTTCAATGCCGGTATCTCCTCGTGGTCGGAACGGCCCGTGCGGATGCGGAAGCTTGGGAGCTATCGGGGAGGGCCGACTGTGCTGAGGAGACTGACGCAGCACCGTTTCACGGGGAGTTTGGAAATGTTTCCCGGATGTGACGAAGGCACCCATCACGTTACAGACAGGTGAAACGTGAATCTCGGAGGATTAGTCCCGTGTGGGGCCCAGCCTCTGTGGGGCCCTCGGCGGATAACGGTTTCGTATCCGATGGAACTTCCGGTGGAACCTCCCGGAACGGACCGACCACGGCAGACCATCCGATGACCTGGCATGGGGGAGCCGAGTCGGGCAGTCGGGATGGCCGGCCGCGGCCGGAGTACGAGTGGACCCGCGTACGCCGGGCCGGGGTCAGACCGCCTCGGCGGTCTCGGGGAGGTGGACGGCGAGCTGCTCGGTGAGGTCGACGATCTCGGCGAGACCGTCGAAATCGCGTACGGCCGTGTCGACGGTCTTTCGGATACGGGTGTTGACGCGCTCGGAACGCACCTTCTTCGCGGTCTCCATGGCCTGCTTGGCCATGGCCGCCCCCTGTTCCGGCTCACGCTGGAGCAGGTGCACGGTGGCCATGCCGATGAGGTTCAGCGCGTACGACCGCTGGTGTTCGGTGTCCGTGGAGAAGAGCTCGACGGCCCGGCGCATCACGGGCTCGGCGAGCGACGCGTAGGCAGGGCTGCGGCCTGCGACATAGGCGAGGTCGCGGTAGGAGTGGGAGTTCTCTCCGTGCAGCTCCGCCTCGTTGAAGAAGCGGATCCAGTCGGGGTCCGGGTCGTCCCACTCGTCGACGTCGGAGAAGACGTCCTCGGCCATCCGGACGGCCCGTTTGCACTTTCCGGGCTGGCCCATGTTGGCGTAGGCGCGGGCCTCCATCGCATACAGCATCGACTGGGTGCGCGGGCTCGCGCACTCGCGGCTGCCGTACTGAGCGAGGTGGATCAGTTCGAGGGCGTCGTCGGGCCGGCCGAGGTGGATCATCTGGCGGCTCATGCTGGACAGCACGTACGAGCCGAGGGGCTTGTCGCCCGCCTCCTTGGCCGCGTGGAGGGCGAGGACGAAGTACTTCTGGGCGGTGGGCTGGAGGCCGATGTCGTAGCTCATCCAGCCGGCCAGTTCGGCCAGCTCGGCGGCGACCTTGAACAGCCGCCGCGTGGTGGCCTCGGGCTGGGGCTCCTGGAGGAGGTCGGTCACCTCGTGCAGCTGGCCGACGACCGCCTTGCGGCGCAGACCCCCGCCGCACTGGGCGTCCCACTGCCGGAACATCACCGTGGTGGACTCCAGGAGGTCCAGCTCCGGTTTGGAGAGCCGGCCGGCGCGGCGGGCGGCGGGCGACGGCTCG
>NZ_LRTR01000131.1 GCF_001550375.1 Streptomyces europaeiscabiei
TGGCGACGGCTCGGGCTCCGCGCGCGGGGCGGGGGGCGCGGGGACGAGCCAGCGCTGCATCGGCTCGATGAGAGCCGGGCCAGCGGCGAGGGCGAGCGAGCTCCCGAGGAAGCCGCGCCGTGCCAGCATCAGGTCGCTGCGCGAGAACTCGCTGATCAGCGCCACGGTCTGCGGGCCCGTCCAGGGCAGGTCGACACCGGAGACGGACGGGGCCTGGTGGGCCGCGCGCAGTCCCAGGTCCTCCACGGCGACGACACAGCCGAACCGCTCGGAGAACAGCTCGGACAGGATCCGCGGGATCGGCTCGCGCGGATTCTCCCCGTCGAGCCAGCGCCGCACGCGTGAGGTGTCGGTGGAGATGTGGTTGGCGCCGAGCTGACGGGCCCGTCGGTTCACCTGACGGGCGAGTTCGCCCTTGGACCAGCCGCTGCGGACGAACCACGAGCCCAGCAGTTCGTTCGGGCGCTTCTCAGCGTTCGTGCCGCTTCCGCCGTTGCCGCCCACTGGAACGCCCCCATCCCTGAAACCACCTGTGCGCTGTGTGCGCCAAACCCTAACAGAATGCCGGTTACCACGCCGTACGTCCGACCCTCGTCACCCATCGAACGGAAAGACGACTTGCCTCCGGCATACCCACGAGCGCAAACGTCCCCAGGTCTCGTGCACTCAAAGTAATCCTACGATCACGCGTCCGGCCACGGCGATCCCAGAAACGCCACCATTCGCCACCCCTTCGAATGAACTCACGGTCGCCCGTACGCGATTCACTTGACACAAGACGGCCGGGAGTGGGCGGAGTGATGCATTCAGGGGCGCGCGTCGTCGACCGCACCACCCTGAATGCCGCAGTACGCCGCCCAGGCGGAAGCAGAGCGTCGTATTCCGACTCCGTCGCGTAACCACCGGCGCGCTGGACCCGTTGGAGGGGGCATGGGCTTCACGATCGGCGGCATTCGGGAGATGCGATCCGGCACGCGTCGGCGCGGCCGTTCCTCGGAATGCACGGCCGTGGCCGAGTTCACCGGCCTCTGGGGATGGGACGTCGTCCCCGGCGCGCGGACGGCTTCGGGCGCGTGTTCGTGCGGCAGGACCACCTGCTCAGCGCCCGGCGCGCATCCCCTGGGCTTCGCGCCTCCCGTCCCCGCCGGAGCGACGCTCGACGAGGTGACCGAGGCCTGGACCGAGTTCCCCGGCGCCTCCGTGATGCTGCCGGTGGGCCGCTCCTTCGACGTGATCGAGGTCGCCGAGTCCGCGGGCCGTCACGCGCTCGTCCGCCTCGAACGCATGGGCCTCCCCGTCGGCCCCGTGATCGCCACCCCCGCGGGCCGCACCCAGTTCTTCGTCGCCCCGGGCGCCGCCGCCGAGCTGCCCACGCTGCTCTACCGCATGGGCTGGGACGACCCGTCCGCCCTCGACCTGCGCGGCCTCGGCCCCGGCAGCCATGTCACCGCCCCGCCCTCCGACCGCGGCGGCCTCGGCCCCGTCCGCTGGCTCCGTTCCCCCGCCCTCGACTCGGCGACGAAGCCGCCGGCCGCGCGGCTGCTGCTGGGGACCTTGGCGTACGTGGCCCACCGGTCCCGGGCATAGCGGCGCCCCCGGATGCGCACAGAGTAAAGCGCCCGTCCCCGACTGCATGGCGGGGGCGGGCGCTTCCAACACCCCACCTACGAGTCCTCGGAGGTGGGTCTGTTCGGTTATTCGCCGATAAGTGCATCCACGAACGCCTCCGGCTCGAAGGGCGCCAGGTCGTCCGCGCCCTCTCCCAGGCCGACGAGCTTGACGGGTACGCCCAGCTCGCGCTGGACGGCGATGACGATGCCACCCTTGGCGGTGCCGTCGAGCTTGGTGAGGACGATGCCGGTGATGGCGACGACCTCGGCGAAGACACGGGCCTGGACGAGACCGTTCTGACCGGTGGTGGCGTCGAGGACGAGCAGGATCTCGTCCAGCGGCGCGTGCTTCTCCACCACACGCTTGACCTTGCCGAGCTCGTCCATGAGGCCGGTCTTGGTGTGCAGTCGGCCGGCGGTGTCGATGAGGACGACGTCGGCGCCCTCCTCGATGCCCTCCTTGACGGCGTCGAAGGCGATGGACGCCGGGTCGCCGCCCTCGGGACCGCGCACGGTACGGGCGCCGACCCGCTCGCCCCAGGTCTGCAGCTGGTCGGCGGCGGCGGCGCGGAAGGTGTCCGCGGCGCCGAGGACGACGCTCTTGCCGTCGGCGACGAGGACGCGGGCGAGCTTGCCGGTGGTGGTGGTCTTGCCGGTGCCGTTGACGCCGACGACCATCACGATGCCCGGGGTGTCCAGCGGCGAGTCGGTGTTGACCACACGGTCGAACTCGGGGACGAGGATCTGCAGCAGCTCCTCGCGCAGGAGAGTGCGCAGCTCGGCCGGGGTACGGGTGCCGAGCACCTTCACCCGCTCGCGCAGTCGTTCGACCAGCTCCTGGGTGGGCTGGACGCCGACGTCGGCGGTGAGGAGGGTGTCCTCGATCTCCTCCCAGGTGTCGTCGTCGAGGTGCTCGCGCGAGAGCAGCGTGAGCAGGCCCTTGCCGAGCGCGTTCTGCGAGCGGGAGAGCCGGGCACGCAGTCGTACCAGGCGGCCTGCGGCCGGCTCCGGGATCTCGATCTCGGGGGCGGCCGGCGGTTCCTCGACGGCGACGGGTGCCGGGGCCGTGCCGTCGGGGAGATCCACCTCCTCGATCGTTCGGCGCGGTTCGTCGCGCGGCGTCTCGGCCTCGTCGCCGACATGCGGCTCGGCCGGGGGTGCGGTGATGTCGGGTGTCGTGGGGGGCGCCGGGGGCAGCGACTTCTTCTTGCGGCCGCCTACGACGAGCCCGCCCAGCACGCCGAGCACGACCACGGCGATGACTACAGCAAGGATGAGTTCCATAACGGCTCCAGTATGCGCGACCTCCCGCCCGACGGTCCGTCGCCCACGTGGGTCCGACACACCACCGGACTGGATCCGACCCGGCCGGCGCCGATCGCGTAGGACTCGATCGCTCACCGAACGACCGAACGGCGTCGGGCAGGTCTCCCCGCACACGGCGGAAGAGGACGCGGAACGGGACCAGTGGCGGAAAGTCCCGCCGGGTACGCGAAGAAGCGTCCCCAGGGTGTGTGACGGCCCAGGCGGTGGGTCGCCTCACACCCTCCTCTAGAAACCTGACACCTCGTCAGCTAACGTCCCCCTCCACAGCCGCCCGAAGGGGGTCCCCCATGCCCGTCACGGTCGTCCGTTTCAACCTGGTAGAGCCCGGCGCCACTGCCGCCTCGCTCCGGACCCGCTACCGGGCCGCCGTCGAGATGGCCGCGTACGCCGATGAGCAGGGCATCAGTACCGTGCAGACGGAGGAGCACCACGGGGTCGAGAACAACTGGCTGCCGTCGCCGTTCGTCTTCGCTGGGGCGGTGTTCGGGGCGACGCGGCGGATCGCGGTCACGGTGTCGGCGGTGATCGGGCCGCTCCACGACCCGCTGCGGCTGGCGGAGGACATCGCCGTACTGGATCTGGTGAGCGGCGGACGGCTGGTGACCGTCGCCGGGATCGGGTACCGGCCGGAGGAGTACGCACAGTTCGACGTCGACTGGAAAGGTCGCGGAAAGCTCCAGGACGAGGTGCTGGAGACGCTGCTCCGGGCGTGGACCGGTGAGCCGTTCGCCTACCGGGGGCGCACGGTCCGGGTCACCCCGCGTCCGGGCACCGAACCGCATCCGCTGCTGCTGGTCGGCGGCTCCTCGAAGGCCGCGGCCCGCCGGGCGGCCCGCCTCGGGCTCCCCTTCTTCCCGAGCGCGCACCTGCCGGAACTGGAGGCGTACTACAAGGAGCGGCTCGTCGAGTACGGCACCGAGGGGTGGACGATGATGCCCGCCGCCGAGACCCCTTTGCTGCACGTGGCGGAGGATCCGGACCGGACGTGGGCCGCGTACGGCGGACACTTCCTGCACGAGGCGCGGACGTACGCCTCCTGGCAGTCGGCCGGCATCCGGTCGGCCGTGCGGTCGGGGGCGTCGACGGTCGGGGAGCTGCGCGCGGAGGGCGTGTACCGGATCGTCACCCCGGACGAGTGCGTGGCTCTGGGCCTGGACAACTACGTCCTGCACCCACTGGTCGGCGGGATGCCGGTCGAGGAAGGGTGGCGCGGGCTCCGCCTGTTCGCCGAGCGGGTGCTGCCGCGCCTCGACGGCTGACCATCCACCCTCGTACCCCGGTGAACCGCCATCCCGGCCCGCTCAGTGGACGAGCCGGGACGGCGGAGAAGGACGAGGAAGAAGGGCAGCGGGGACCTGCACCCTCTTCTCGAAGCCTCGAAGCCTCGAAGCCTCGAACTCGGGGAGGTGCAGGGCCGACGGCTCAGCCCATCTCCTCCAGCGTCTTGCCCTTCGTCTCCTTCACGAACCTCAGGACGAAGGGGATGGAGAGCGCCGCGAAGACCGTGTAGATCATGTAGGTCACCGAGAGGTTCCAGTCGGCCAGGGACGGGAAGCTCGCGGTGATGGCCCAGTTGGCGATCCACTGTGCGGAGGCGGCCACGCCCAGGGCGGCGGCACGGATCCTGTTCGGGAACATCTCGCCGAGCATGACCCAGACGACGACTCCCCAGGAGAGGGCGAAGAAGAGGACGAAGACGTGGGCGGCGATCAGCGCGACCCAGCCCTGTGTGGCGGGGAGCTTGCCGTCGACGAGGTCGAAGGAGAAGGCCCAGGCCTCCAGGGCGAGGCCGACGACCATGCCGACGGAGCCGATGAGGGCGAGCGGCTTGCGGCCGATGCGGTCCACGAAGATCATCGCGATGACGGTGCCGACGATGTTGATGATCGAGGTCGTGAAGGAGTAGAAGAACGACTCGGCCGGGTCGACACCGACGGACTGCCACAGCGTCGCGGAGTAGTAGAAGGCGACGTTGATGCCGACGAACTGCTGGAAGACCGACAGGCCGATGCCGATCCAGACGATCGGCTTGAAGAGGAAGCTGCCGCCGAGCAGGTCCTTGAAGGTCGACTTGTGCTCGCTGTGCATCGCCGACTCGATCTCGGCGACCCTGGCGTCCAGGTCGACGCCCTCACCCTCGACCTCGGCGAGCACCTCACGGGCGCGCTCGCCCTTGCCGACGGAGATCAGGAAGCGCGGGGACTCGGGGATCGCGAAGGAGAGCAGCCCGTACAGCACGGCCGGGACGACCATGACGCCGAGCATGATCTGCCAGGCCTCCAGGCCGAGCAGCTCACCGCGCTGGTCGCCGCCGGCGGCGTTCAGGATGCCCCAGTTGACCAGTTGGGAGATCGCGATGCCGACGACGATCGCGGCCTGCTGGAACGAGCCGAGCCGTCCCCGGTACGCGGGCGGGGCGACCTCGGCGATGTAGGCGGGGCCGATGACCGACGCCATACCGATGGCGAAGCCGCCGACGATCCGCCAGAAGGCGAGGTCGTACAGCGCGAAGGGGAGCGCCGAGCCGACGGCACTGACCGTGAAGAGGGCGGCCGCGATCTGCATGCACCGGATGCGGCCGATGCGGTCGGCTATCCGGCCGGCCGTGGCCGCGCCGACGGCGCAGCCGATCAGCGCGACGGCGATGACCTGCGCCAGCGCCGTGGAGCCGATGTCGTAGCGGTGCCGGATGGCTTCGACGGCGCCGTTGATCACGGCGCTGTCGTAGCCGAAGAGGAAACCGCCCATCGCGGCCGCCGCCGCGATGAAGATCACGTGCGAGAGATGGTCGGGCTGGGCGACCCGCACTCCCGTCCTGGGTGCCTGCGCACTGCTGGTCACGTCTGTACTCCTCGGACCACCGGCAACGTTGCCGATGTGGGGGGACCTTCAACTTGAAGGCAAAAGCAACGTTCCAGAGACTAGGCCTTCAAGTTTTGGAGTCAAGAGGGGGTATGTCGTTGTCTGAAGACGATGTTCGTCACATTGCGTTCAACTCTTGAAGATATAGAAAGGGCTGCAGACCCGGGGCGCGGGAACTGCGCGACCAGCCCCGCCTACCCGCACCCGGAAGCGACTAACGCAGCCTCTGGCTGATGACCTTCGACACGCCGTCACCCTGCATCGACACGCCGTACAACGCGTCGGCGACTTCCATCGTCCGCTTCTGGTGAGTGATCACGATGAGCTGCGACACCTCCTGCAGCTCCTGCATGATCCGGATCAGCCGCTGCAGGTTGGTGTCGTCGAGCGCCGCCTCGACCTCGTCCATCACATAGAACGGGCTGGGCCGCGCCTTGAAGATCGACACGAGCATGGCGACGGCGGTCAGCGACCGCTCACCGCCGGAGAGCAGTGACAGCCGCTTGACCTTCTTGCCCGGCGGCCGGGCCTCGACGTCGACGCCGGTGGTCAGCATGTTGTCCGGGTCGGTGAGGATCAGCCGCCCCTCCCCTCCGGGGAAGAGCCGACCGAAGACGCCCTCGAACTCCCGTGCGGTGTCCCAGAAGGCCTCGGCGAACACCTGCTCGACCCGTTCGTCGACCTCCTTCACCACCTGGAGCAGATCGGCGCGGGTCTTCTTCAGGTCCTCCAGCTGCTCGCTGAGGAACTTGTGCCGCTCCTCCAGGGCCGCGAACTCCTCCAGCGCCAGCGGATTGACCTTGCCGAGCTGCTGGTAGGCCCGCTCGGCCGCCCTGAGCCGCTTCTCCTGCTCGGCACGGTGGAACGTCTTCGGCTGATTGCGGGGGTGTTCCGGGTCCTCCGGCAGCTCCTCCCCCTCGGCAGGAAGCGACGGCGGTACGAGCTGGTCGGGCCCGTACTCCGTGATCAGCCCTTCCGGCTCGACGCCCAGCTCCTCCAGCGCCTTGGTCTCCAACTGCTCGATCCGCATCCGCTTCTCGGCGCCGAGCACCTCGCCCCGGTGTACGGAGTCGGTCAGCTTGTCCAGCTCGGCCTTGAGGTCGCGTCCCTCGCCACGGGCCTGCGCCAGCTCCTGTTCCCGGCGTGCCTTGGCGGCGTCGGCGGCGGTGCGTTCCTTCTCCGCGCGGGCCAGGGAGACCTCGACATGGCTGAGCAGCTGCCGGGCTCCGGACGCGACGGCCTCCGCCACGGCCGCCTCGTGGCGCAGCCGGGCTCTGCGCTGTTCGGCCCGCGCCCGCGCCT
>NZ_LRTR01000132.1 GCF_001550375.1 Streptomyces europaeiscabiei
CCGCGCGTCGCGCTCGGCGCGCGCGGCCCGGTCGAGCGAGTCCGCGCGCCCCGCGAGGCCCTTGACCCGCTCCTCATGCGTCCGCACCTGGAGCCGGGCCTCCATCTCGGTCTGCCGTGCATTGGCCCCGTCCGCCGCGAGCCGATCGCGTACGGAGGTGTCCGGCTCCTCCTCGACGGGCATCTCCTCGGCCACCGCGAGCCGTTCGGCCAGCTCCTCGGCTTCCTGTACTGCCTTGTCCAGCGCCTCCTGGGCGCGTGCGGCGGCAGCCGTCGACCGCTCGGCCTCCCCCGCGGCGCCCCTCGACTGCCCGGCCAGCCGACCGAGCTGCTGGGCGACCGCGGACTTCTCCCGCTCGGCGGCCCGGCGCCGCTCCCCCAGCTCCTCCACGAGGCCGGCCCGTTCCCGGCGCGACTCGACCGCGCTGTGCTGGGCCTCGGCCAGCTCCTCGCACCGTACGGCCAGTTCCGCCAGCTCGGCCGCCGCCTCGTCGACGGAGGCCTGCACCTCCAGCAGGCTCGGCGCCCCGGCGGACCCGCCGTGCGCGAAGTGCGCCCCGAGCAGGTCGCCTTCGGCGGTGACGGCCGTGAGATCGGGGCGCGCGTAGACGAGGTCCTCGGCGTCTTCGAGGGTGTCGACCACGACGACGCGGTGCAGCAGGCGGTGTACGGCCGGCATCAGGTCCGACGGTCCGCGGACGAGGTCGGCTGCGAGTTGTCCGGCGGAGGGCGCGGGCAGCGGCCGTCGCTCGGCTGCGGGTTCGTCGTGGCCGGTCACACGGTTCCCCGCGCCCCTGTCGAGCACGGAGGTGGCGTCCTCCGGCGCCCCTGCCAGCAGCAGTGCCGCCCGGCCCGCGTCCTGTTTCCGGAGCAGCCGGATGGCTTCGGCGGCCGAGGCGGGCGTGGTCACGGCGATGGCGTCCGCCGCCGCGCCGAGGGCGGCGGCCAGGGCGACCTCGTGGCCCGGGGCTACCGTGAGGAGTTCGGCGGCCGGACCCAGCACCCCACCGAGCCGGTCCTTCGCGGCGAGCAACGCCCCCGTGCCGTCCTTGCGGCGCAGGCCCAGCGCGAGGGCTTCGTGGCGGGCCTGGGTAGCGGCGCGGCGGCGTTCGGCAGCGGTGGTGGCGTCGCGGGCGGCGGTGAGAGCGGACTCGGCCTCGGCCAGGGCACGCTTCGCGGCGTCGTGCCGCTCGGCCAGTTCGGTGTCGTCGGCGTCGAGGCCGTCGACCTCGGCCTTCAGCGCCTCGTACTCCTCCTGGGCGATGACCGCACGTTCCTGCGCCTCGTCGCGGGCGGCTGCGAGACGGTCGATCTCGGCCTGGGCGGAGGCCGCGCGGGAGCGGGCGGCGTTGACCTGGCCGTTCAGCCGGGCGAGGCTCTCTCGGCGGTCGGCGATGGAGCGGGCGACATCCTTCAGTCGGCGTTCCTCGACGGTCAGTTCGCGCTCCAGCTCGGCGCGGTGCTCGACCGTGTCCTCCAGCGCGTGCTCGGCCGCCTCGAGGGCCGCTTCGAGCTCGGCCTCCTGTTCGCGGATGCGGGCGGCCTCGCGCTCCATGTCCTCCGGGTCGCGGCCGCGCCGCTCCTCGGGGGGTGCGGAGGTGGCGCTCTTGATCCGGGCGTCGGCCAGGGAGATCGTGCCGCGCACCCGTTCGGCGAGCTGCGACAGCTCGTACCAGGTCTCCTGGGCCCGCTGGAGGCGCGGAGCCAGCCGTCGTACCTCGCCCTCAAGGAGCGCCTCCCGTTGGAGCGCCTTCCTCAGTTCGGCCTCGGCGGCGTCCTTGCGCTGCTTCAGCGCGGCCTCGTCGGCGACCTCGGTGCGGAGCGCCGCGTGGAGTCGTACGAGATCGTCGGCCAGCAGCCTCAGCCGTGCGTCCCGCAGGTCCGCCTGGATGACGGCGGCCCGGCGGGCGACGGCGGCCTGCCGGCCCAGCGGCTTGAGCTGGCGGCGAAGTTCGTCGGTGAGGTCCTGGACGCGGGCCAGGTTGGCCTGCATGGCGTCCAGTTTCCGCAGCGCTTTCTCCTTGCGCTTGCGGTGCTTGAGGACACCGGCGGCCTCCTCGATGAAGGCGCGGCGGCCCATGGGGTCGGCGTGCAGGACGGAGTCGAGGCGGCCCTGGCCGACGATCACGTGCATCTCACGGCCGATGCCGGAGTCGGAGAGCAGGTCCTGGATGTCGAGGAGGCGGCAGGTGTCACCGTTGATCTGGTACTCGCTGCCGCCGTTGCGGAACATGATCCGCGTGATCGTGACCTCGGAGTACTCGATGGGGAGGGCCCCGTCGGCGTTGTCGATGGTCAGGGACACCTCGGCGCGGCCGAGCGGGGGGCGCCCGGTGGTGCCGGCGAAGATGACGTCCTCCATCTTGCCGCCGCGCAGCGACTTCGCGCCCTGTTCGCCCATGACCCAGCTGAGCGCGTCCACGACGTTGGATTTGCCCGAGCCGTTCGGTCCTACGACGCACGTGATGCCCGGCTCGAAGCGGAGCGTGGTCGCCGAGGCGAACGATTTGAACCCGCGGAGGGTCAGGGCCTTGAGGTGCACGCCGCCGGACTCTACCTTCCGGCCTTGTCCCACTCCATGAACGCGCGGTTTCACACATGAACGTGCAGGGCACATCAGACGTTGAAGAGTGTGGGGGAACTCGGGAGTTCGGGGGAAAGAAAGAAGGGACGCCTCTAGAGAAGGCGTCCCTTGCAGATCTGACAACGTAGCGGCTGATACGAGCAGCCCAACCACTGCTGTCTGTCGTGGTGCGATGCAGTGATCAGGTGAGCGCAGGCTCCGCCTGGCGTGCGTCGAGCTCCATGAGCGAGTCGTGAGAAGCGGCAGCCGTCAGCGCGTCGTTCTCCGCCTGGATGCGTCCGAGTTCGGATTCCAGGTCCTGGACACGCTGCTGGAGCCGTCGCATCTCGGCGAGGAGTCGCGGGTCGGAGCCGCCGACGTAACCGAGAAGCGCCTTTGCCATGATGGATGGTCCTCCACACTGAGTGACCGACCGAAGCGGTGTGGGTCGTGAGGGAATCGCACCCGCGATGCTTGGCACTGTTGAGTTCTACTGCCGTTCTCCATGCCAAACAGCTAAGGTGCGCGGGGTTGCTTTCAGCGTCTCACCAAAAAGTTTGACGGTCAACACGATCACGCCCCGCATCGGCGGGCACCCCACTGCCGCGCGGCCCCGAGCGGGCGACGCTGCGGCACTTCCGGGACCTCTCCTGGCCGGCGGAGCGAGGGGATCATCCTTTCTTCGGAGCGTGCCATGGCAAACCCGTCTTGGCAATCACCTGCACATTTCTGGTTTGTGCATGCTCCTGGCATATGACGGTGGCTCACCCCTCCGCTCCCGCCCGGCCGGCTTCACCGAAGGGCGTCAGCGGATGGCGAAGCCGTCGTAGCCTCCTCGCGGTGTGTCCCAGATCTCGGTGACGCCGTCCACGCGCCCGGGCGTGTCGTCGCCCTGGAGCCACTCCAGGAGCCCTTGGCACGCCTCGCGGGGGCCCTCGGCGACCACCTGGACCCGTCCGTCGGCCAAATTGAGAGCAAAACCACTCAGTCCACCGGTCTCCAACGCCCGAGCCCGGGTGAACCAGCGGAAACCCACCCCTTGCACCCGTCCACGCACCCAGACGACCAGCCGTACATCCTCACTCATGGCTGCACGCTAACGGGCCAATGCCCCTCGAGCCTCTCCCTCCCCTGGCGCCATGCTGTACCGTCCCCACCCAATGAATCTCATATGAAACTCACTCCTTCGTGTGAGGTTCGTGAAGGCGACGATCACAACGTCGACGACATCTCCAACGTTGACCGCAGGACACCGCAAGGACGAGGAAGGCCAAGACATGGGACGCCACCGACGCTCCGCCGCCGGCCGCGCCGCCAGGGGGGGGCGCGCCGGGGTCACCGACACGGGCTTCGCTCCCGAGGAGCCCCACTACGGTCCGGAGAACCTGTACGGGTTCGCCGCTGTCCTGGAAGCCGACGCCCAGGCCGCGTCGCGTGGTGGTGGTTCGCGCCGCCGCAAGAAGCGGACCGTGACTCCCGTGAAGACCGGCCTGCTCGGTGTCTCCGCCGCCGTCGCCCTCGGCACCGTCGCGGTCGCCACCGGGGTGCTCCCGGGTGGCGACAAGTACGCGGTCAGCGGGGGCAGCAGCAACGAGACGGTGGTTCCCGCCGGCCAGCCGACGGGTGCGGCGACCCAGCAGGGCGGGACGGACGGCGCCGCGCAGGAACAGCGCGAGGACGAGTCCACCAGCCGTGACGCCGAGCGCGAGGCCTCGCCGTCGAACAGCCCGTCCCCCTCGGAGAAGCCGTCAGAGAAGAAGCCTTCCGACAAGGCGGGCAAGGACTCCGGCTCGGAGAAGGCCAGGAAGCCGTCCGCCAAGCCCACCAAGGAGAAGGACAAGGAGAAGACCACTCCCCCGGTGGAGGTCTCGGTGGAGACCCAGGCCGAGGCCGCGGTCCTCCTGCTGGTCAACGAGGAGCGGGCCAAGGCGGGCTGCAGCCCGGTGGCGGCCGACAGCGATCTGGCGAAGCTGGCCGAGACCTTCAGCGAGGACATGGCCCTCCGCAGCTTCTTCGACCACACCAACCCCGACGGCGACGACCCGTGGGACCGTGCCGCGGCCCTCGGGATCACCGGCCTGGGCGGCGAGAACATCGCCCGCGGCCAGGCCACCGCCGAGGCGGTCATGGAGGCCTGGATGAACAGCCCCGGCCACAAGGCGAACATCCTGAACTGCGACTTCAAGACCCTCGGCGTCGGCGTCCACCTGGGCGACGGCGGACCGTGGTGGACACAGGACTTCGGCTACTAGACACCGCCCGGGAGAGTCTGCGCTAACCCAGAGTTAGTGCAACCTTCTGGTTAGCGCTGCGCCGGAGTATCCTCGGAACATGGAATCAGTCGCGCACACCGCCGTGACGCCCGCGCAGGCCTCCGCGGGCGCGGACGCCTTGAACCTCGACGAACTCGCTTTCGACGTGTTCGCCAGGAACTGCCCGTCGCGGGGCACCCTGGAACACGTCACGGGCCGCTGGGGCGTGCTGACGATGAGCGCCCTGCACGAGGGCTCGCTCCGCTTCAACGAGTTGCGCCGTCGCGTCGACGGCGTCAGCGAGAAGATGCTCTCCCAGACCCTGCACGCCCTGGAGCGGGACGGCCTGGTCCACCGTGAGGCCCAGCCCACCAACCCGCCCCGCGTCGACTACACCCTCACCCCGCTCGGCCGCGAGGTCTCCGAGCGCCTGCTGTCCCTCATCACCTGTGTGGAGGACCGCATGGAGGACGTGCTCCGGGCCCGCGAGCGTTACGACGAGACGCGCGGCGCCCGCTGACACGTGGGGCAGAAGTAGCTGGACCGGTTCATCCAGGGCCGCCGGCGCATCGGCGTGGCACAGCGGCGGCAGGGCAGCCCCTCGCGGCCGTACGCGTCCAGCGACCGGTCGAAGTACCCCGACTCGCCGTTCACGTTGACGTAGAGGCTGTCGAAGCTCGTGCCGCCCACCGCGAGCGCCGCGTTCATCACGTCCCGTACGTGGCCGAGGAGTTCGGTGGTGCGGGGGCGGGTGAAACCGGCGGTGGGGCGCTCGTAGTGGATGCGCGAGCGCCAAAGCGCCTCGTCGGCATAGATGTTGCCGACCCCACTGATCAACGACTGGTCGAGCAGGGCCCGTTTGATGGTCGTCCGCTTCCGTCGCAGCGCCTGGTGGAAGGCCTCCGCGTCGAACAGCGGGTCGAGAGGGTCGCGGGCGATGTGCGCGATGACGTCCGGCAGGCCCTCGGGGGTGGTGTCGTGCAACGACAGCCCGCCGAAGGTGCGTTGGTCGACGAAGCGGAGTTCGGTGCGGAGGTCGTCCGCGAAGCGGACGCGGATCCTGAGGTGCTTCTCGTCGGCCGTGTCGTGCGGCTGCACGAGCAGCTGGCCGCTCATGCCGAGGTGGGCGAGGACGGCGATGCCGGTGTCCTCCACGGGCAGCCACAGGTACTTGCCGCGCCTGCTGGGCTCCCCGATGCGGTGGCCCTTCAACCGGAGCGCGAAGTCCTCGGGGCCGGCCAGGTGCCGGCGGATCGCCCGCGGGTGCAGCACGTCGACATCGGCGACGGTGCGGTGCGCCACCCAGCGTTCCAGACCCCGCCGTACGACCTCGACCTCGGGGAGTTCTGGCACGGGGTCCTCCGGAGGATGGGCGGGGGGTGGGGGTGAGGGGTGAGGTCGTGGGGCGGCTGCGGGTGGATCGTGGCTGATCGCGCAGTTCCCCGCGCCCCTCAAAGATCAGGGGGTACCCCCAGGTTTTCAGGGGCGCGGGGAACTGTGCGAGCAACCTCCAACGACCTGCACGCACCCACGGACCGCAACCGCCCCCTCATCCCTCAGCGGGGGTCGGGGGCGGCGGCCTCGGGCAGGTGGCGCCCACCATCAGGCAGGCGCGGTGTCCGAAGGTGCGGTATCCGAAGGTGCGGTGTCCGAAGGAGTCTCGGCGGATTCTTCGGGCAGGGCCGCGGCCTCCGCCGCCGCCTTCGCCCGTTCGTCCGCCGCGGAGCGGATCGCACGCCAGGCGGACTCCGCCGCCTGCTGCTCCGCTTCCTTCTTGCTGCGGCCGGTGCCGGTGCCGTACGAGACGCCTCCGACGCGGGCGGCAGCTGTGAAGGTCTTCTCGTGGTCGGGGCCGGTCTCCGTGACCAGGTACTCGGGCACACCGAGCCCCTCGGTCGCGGTGAGCTCCTGGAGACTGGTCTTCCAGTCCAGGCCGGCTCCGAGGTTCGAAGACTTCTCGATCAGCGGGTCGAACAGACGGTGCACCAGCTCCGCCGCCGAGTCGAGCCCCTGGTCGAGATAGACCGCACCGATCACCGCTTCGAGGGTGTCGGCGAGGATGGATGCCTTGTCCCGGCCACCCGTGCCCTCTTCACCGCGGCCGAGCCGGATGAAGGAGCCGAGGTCGAGCCCACGGCCCACCTCCGCCAGCGCACGAGAATTGACCACCGCGGCCCGCAGCTTGGCCAGTTGGCCTTCGGGCAGGTCGGGGTGGGTGCGATACAGCGTGTCCGTGACCACGAGGCCGAGGACGGAGTCCCCGAGGAACTCCAGGCGCTCGTTGGTGGGCAGACCGCCGTTCTCGTACGCGTACGAACGGTGGGTCAGCGCACGCACCAGAAGGGCGGACTCGAGCCGGTAGCCGAGCCGCCCTTCCAGAAGCGTGTGGGACGAGGCTGTGTTCTCCGCCTTTTTCTTGGCGTTGGTCTCCGCCTTGGCGTCAGACATAGAGCCTCTCACCAGCCGCTCAGACCTCGAGGACCTGGCGCTTGTTGTAGGTGCCGCAAGACGGGCACGCGATGTGCTGCAGCTTGGGCTCGTGGCAGCGCTCGCACGCAACCAGGGTGGGGACCGCAGCCTTCCACTGCGACCGGCGGTGGCGCGTGTTGCTGCGCGACATCTTCCGCTTCGGAACAGCCACGGCTACTTCTCCTGCTTCTCGTCGACGTGCGCTGATGGAAGCGCGCCGCCGCTCAACTCGTCCTTCTCGCCATCTTCGAGTGAACCGGCGAGTCCCTGCAGTGCCGCCCAACGGATGTCGACGGCGTCGTGGTGGTGGTCCGGGTCGTCCGCCAGCCGTACTCCGCACTGGGAGCACAGGCCGGGGCAGTCGTCCTGGCACACCGGCTGCATCGGCAGTGCGAGCACCACCGCATCACGCAGCACCGGTTCGAGGTCGAACAAACCGTCCTCGAGGAAGAGCATGTCCTCGTCGTCCTCGGCGTCGGTGTCGGGCTCCGCGATCACGCGGCCCCGCTCATCGGCGTCGGGGTACGAAAACATCTCCTGGAAGTCCGCTTCGAGTTCGAGCTCCAGCGGCTCCAGACACCTTACGCACTCCCCCTTGGCCTGTGCACGGGCGGTGCCTGTGACAAGCACCCCTTCCATGACCGACTCCAGACGGAGTTCGAGCTCCATCGGGGCGCCTTCCGGCACTCCGACGACCCCTTTGATCCCGAGGTCCTGCGGAGCCTCGATCGAACGCGTCAGGCGCTGTTGCGCACCGGGCCGCCGACCCAGCTCGTGCGTGTCGAACACGAGGGGGTTGCGATGGTCGAGGCGGGCGTTCAGAGCCATTTCTGCTTTCGGTCTTCGGTACTGGTGGGAAGAGGGCACAGCCCTTGGTGTTCCGGGCAGCGCTCGATCGCGGGCGTCTGTTGCGGACAGCATGAACGCACGCACGACCGAAGAGCCAGGATACTGGACCTTTCGCTCTCGGCCCAATCCGCTGTCAGCGGCCCTGTTCGTAGCGGCGCAACTGCTCCGCCGTGATCATGGTCGTGTCGAAGAGGCTGGTCTCGTCGAGCACGTTCGCCTGCGGCTGCGCGTACCCCTGCTGGTCCTGTTGCGCGTGGTCCTGGCCATGGTCCTGGTGCCCCTGGTTCGGGTCGTACCCCGGCTGCTGCGGATAGCCGGCGGCGTACGGATCGGCCTGCTGGTAGCCGTAGGGGTCGGCGGCCTGCTGAGGCTGGGCGTATTGCTGCTGATAGCCACCGTACGGATCCTGCTGGTACGCCGTCGCCTGGTAGGCGTCCTGCTGCCCGCCGTACGACTGCTGGTCCGGCACCGACCGGGACTGCTGGGCGGGGTTGTCGGAGAGGTCGGCGAGCCCGGCCAGGTAGTCGGCGTCACTGGTGAGCTGCGGGGAAGTGCCGTCGCCGGTCAGGGAGAGGGCGCCGAGGTCGTCGGTGGCGATGCGGCCGTGGAGCTTCTGGCGGCCACGGCCGACGGCCTCCAGGGTCTTGGCGAGGACCGCCTCGAAGGCGCCGAGCTTGGCGTCCACGTAGGCGTCCGCGTCGCGGCGCAGGGTCTCGGGGTCGTGGCTGCGCTCGGGGGCGTCCTCGTCCTCGTAGCCCTGCTCGTCGAGGCCGGGGCCCGTGCCGAGGAGCTTCTCGCGGCCGCGGCCCACCGAACCGAGGGTCTTGGTGAGGACGACCTCGAAGTTGGCGAGCTTGGAGTCGACGTAGTCGTCGGCCTCGGCGCGGACCTCCTCGGCCTCCTGGCGGGCCTCGCCCAGGATGCGGTCGGCCTCGTTCTGGGAGCGGCGGGCGACCTCGGTGTCGGAGATCAGGGAGCCGCGCTCGGCGTGCGCGTGCTCGATGATCCGCTCGGCCTCCAGGCGGGCCCGCTCGACCATGTGGTCACGGTCGCCGATCAGTTCCCGTGCCTGGGCGAGGGAGTCGGGCAGGGCCGCGCGCAGTTCGTCGAACAGGGAGAGCAGCTCGGCGCGGTTGACCACGCACGAGGCCGACATGGGCATGGATCGGGCGCCCGAGACCACCGAGACGATCTCGTCGAGCTTCTTCTGCACGTCCACCGTGTGGTCCACCGTGTGCTCGCCACTCTCTACGACTGTGTTGAAAACGGTCGGGTCGACTGTACGGCCAGCGGGGGACCTGCGTCCGCTCAGTGCTGCTTCAGGCGCTCACCGAGCGCTTCGAGGACGAGCGGGGGCACCAGGTGGGAGACGTCGCCACCCCAGGTCGCGACCTCCTTGACCAGAGAGGACGACAGGAAGCTGTAGGTGGGGTTGGTGGGGACGAAGAGGGTCTCCACGCCCGACAGGCCGATGTTCATCTGGGCCATCTGCAGCTCGTAGTCGAAGTCGCTGACCGCGCGCAGGCCCTTGACGATCGCCGGGATGTCGCGCTGCTTGCAGAAGTCGACGAGCAGGCCGTGGAAGGCCTCCACCCGTACGTTCGCGTACTCGGCGGTGACCTGGCGGATCAGCTCCATCCGCTCCTCGACCTCGAAGAGGCCCTTCTTGGACTTGTTGATCATCACCGCGACATAGACCTCGTCGTACAACTTGGAGGCGCGGCCAATGATGTCGAGGTGTCCGTTGGTGACGGGGTCGAACGACCCGGGACAGACGGCACGGCGCACTTGGGCTCCCTCGCTCTCCGGTCCGGTCATCGTGCGTCTTCGCACGTAGAGGCGGCGCGACCGTACCAAAACGTTCCCTCGCCGTAGCGACGGGCCCTGATGGCTTCGAAACCGGTCGGCCAGGCGAACTCACCGCCTCTGGTGCTGCGCTCCACGGTGACGAGGGCTTCCTCTCCGAGCCAGCCCCCGGTACGGAGTGTGAGCAGGATCTCGCGAAGATCGCCGTCCGAGACGGCGTACGGAGGGTCGAGGAAGACGAGGTCGTACGGTTCGTCCGGCGCCGGGCCCTGGATGATCTGCTCCGCTTTGCCCGGTCTCACCTCGGCGCCGGGGAGGCCGAGCGATCTGACGTTGTCCCGGATCGTCCGGGCCGCGCGGGCGTCCGCCTCGACGAGGAGGGTGTGGGCGGCGCCTCGGGAGAGGGACTCCAGGCCGACCGCGCCCGAGCCGGCGTACAGGTCGAGGACCCGTTCGCCGGCCAGAGGGCCGCCGAGGAGTGATTGCCAGGTGGAGAAGAGGCCCTCGCGTGCGCGGTCGGAGGTGGGGCGGGTGCCTGTCCCTGGCGGGACTGCCAGGCGGCGTCCGCCGGCTGCGCCGGCGATCACGCGGGTCATCTTGGGTCCTTGGTGGAGGGGGCGGCTACAGGTCCAGTCTGGCAGTCGGAGGCGGGAGGTTGCGTTCCGCCGTGGGCGACCGCGGGTCAGGAGTGGATTCGCCCGGTGGGGCGCTTCTTGATCACCATGGACGGCTGCGAGTCCGTCGTGGCTGGTCCCGCGGTGCCCCGCGCCCGGCGAAAGCAGGGCGGCTGCCCTCAGCCCTTGTCCAGGTACTGCTCCCTCTCCTCGTCCAGGAGGGCGTCCAGGGCTGTCCTCAGGCCCGGCAGGCGCTCCAGGTCCGGGTCGGCGGCCACCACCGCCGCCGCTTCCTCTCTCGCCTCCGCGATGATCTCCTCGTCCTCGATGACGGCGAGCATGCGCAGGCTGGTGCGGGCGCCGGACTGGGCCTGGCCGAGGACGTCTCCCTCACGACGTTGTTCGAGGTCGATGCGGGAGAGTTCGAAGCCGTCGCGAGTGGAGGCGACGGCGTTGAGGCGCTGGCGGGCAGGGCTCGCCTCGGGCATCTCGGTGACCAGGAGGCAGAGGCCGGCCGCGGAGCCTCGGCCCACCCGGCCGCGGAGCTGGTGGAGCTGGGAGACACCGAAGCGGTCGGCGTCCATGATCACCATGGCGGTGGCGTTCGGGACGTTCACGCCGACCTCGATGACCGTGGTGGCGACCAGGACATGGGTCTCGCCGGCGGCGAAGCGGCGCATGACCGCGTCCTTGTCGTCGGGGTGCATACGGCCGTGCAGCACCTCGACCCCGAGGCCCTGGAGCGGGCCCCTGACGAGCTGGTCGGCGATGTCGAGGACGGCGAGGGGCGGGCGCTTCTCGGCCTCGTCCTCGGGAGACTTCTTTGCTGACTTCTTCGGGTCGTCCTCCTCGTCCCCGATGCGGGGGCAGACGACGTACGCCTGGTGGCCCTTCTCCACCTCCTCGCGGACGCGTTCCCAGGTGCGGGCGAGGAAGTGGGGCCTGTCGGCGGCCGGGACGACATGGCTGGCGATGGGTGAGCGGCCGGCGGGGAGCTGGTCGAGGACCGAGGTCTCCAGGTCACCGAAGACGGTCATGGCGACCGTGCGCGGGATGGGGGTGGCCGTCATGACGAGGAGGTGGGGCGGCTGCTTGCCCTTGCCGCGCAGGGCGTCGCGCTGCTCGACGCCGAAGCGGTGCTGCTCGTCCACGACGACCAGACCCAGGTCGTGGAACTGCACCTTGTCCTCGATCAGCGCGTGCGTGCCGATGACGATGCCGGCCTCGCCCGTGACCAGGTCCAGGAGCGCCTGCCGGCGGCCGGCGGCGCCCATCGACCCGGTGAGCAGCACCACCTTGGTGGCGTGCTCGGTGCCGCCCAGCATCCCGCCCTCGGCCAGCTCGCCCATCATCTCGGTGACCGACCGGTGGTGCTGCTGGGCGAGCACCTCGGTGGGCGCGAGCATGGCCGCCTGACCACCGGCGTCGACGACGGCGAGCATGGCGCGCAGCGCCACCATCGTCTTGCCCGAACCCACTTCGCCCTGGAGCAGCCGGTGCATCGGATGCTCGGTGGCCAGGTCGTCGAAGATCTCCCTGGAGACCTTCTGCTGGCCCTCGGTGAGGGTGAAGGGGAGGCGGGCGTCGAAGGCGGTGAGGAGGCCGTCGGGGGCGGGCCGTCGGGCGACCGCGGGGAGTTGGGCGTCCGCGTGGCGACGGCGGGCCAGGGCGACCTGGAGGACGAAGGCCTCGTCCCACTTGAGGCGGTCGCGGGCGCTGTCCCTGTCCGCCTTGGTGTGGGGGCGGTGGATCTTCAGGAGGGCTTCTGGCAGCGATACCAGGCCCCGGCCCTCGCGCAGCGACTCGGGCAGGGGGTCCACGGCCTCCTGCGCGCTCGGCAGGACCGTCTGGACGGCCTTGGCGATCTTCCAGGACTCCATCTTGGCGGTGGCCGGGTAGATCGGGATGAGGGCGCCGGCCCAGGTGTCGACGGTCTCCGTGACGTCGTCGCCGCGCAGCAGCTCGTAGGCCGGGTGGGCCAGTTGGAGGCGGCGGTTGAAGACGGAGACCTTGCCGGAGAAGAGCGCGCGGGTGCCGGGGAGGAGGTCCTTGTGGGGTTTGTGCACGCCGTTGCCGAAGAAGACGAGCTGGAGGCGGCCGCTGCCGTCCGTGATGGTCACTTCGAGGCGCTGGCCCTTGCCTCGCGGGGCCTTGGCGGAGGCGAAGGAGTGCAGGCGGGCGTCGGCGACCTGGGCGACCACCGTGACGTGCTCGTCCATGGGCAGGTCGGCGAGGTGGGTGAGCTGGCCCCGCTCCTCGTACCTGCGGGGATAGTGGTGCAGCAGGTCCCCGACGGTGTGCAGGCCGAGGTGCTCGGCCATCACCTTCGCGGTGGCGGCGCCGAGCGTGTTCTTGAGCGGTTCTTCGAGCGCGGGCACGAGATCCATTGCACACCACCGCACTGACAATCCCGTATAGGTCCTTGAAATCCGCTGGTCAGACGGGTCGTTCGCGCTTAGGATGACGCACTCCCGGGCCCAGCCGTGTCAGGGTCCGTACCGCCCCCGTCCGCGGTCACCGTCTCGCGGGACCGCCCGACCCCGCCGCCGTCGCCAGATTCCCACTCCACCGGCGCTGCGACGATGGATTCAATGACCTCACAGTCATCCCAGGTACCCCAGACTCCTCAGGCGCCACAGTCGCCTCATACGTTCCAGGTCGATCTGCGTGGCCTGGTGGATCTGCTCTCGCACCACCTCTATTCCAGTCCGAAGGTCTATCTGCGGGAGCTGCTGCAGAACGCCGTGGACGCGATCACCGCGCGCCGCGCCGAGCAGCCCGACGCTCCCGCCCGGGTGCGGCTGTTCGCCGAGGGCGGCGCGCTGCGGGTGGAGGACTCGGGCATCGGGCTCACCGAGGCCGATGTGCACGACCTGCTCGCCACCATCGGGCGCAGTTCGAAGCGCGACGACGGTGGCATTCAGGAGGTCCGCTCGGACTTTCTCGGGCAGTTCGGTATCGGCCTGCTGGCCTGTTTCGTGGTCGCCGAGCGGATCCGTGTGGTCAGCCGCAGCGCCCGCACGCCGGACGCGCCGCCCGTGGAGTGGACGGCGGCCGACGACGGCTCGTACACCGTGCGGACGCTGCCCGACGAGGCGCGTCCCGAGCCGGGCACGACCGTGCACCTGGTCGCGCGGCCCGGGGCGGCGGAATGGCTCTCCCACGCGCGCGTGCTGGCACTGGCGCGGGACTTCGGGTCGCTGCTGCCGTACGACGTGCGGGTGGGCGACGAGGCGGTCACCGATCTGCCGGCGCCCTGGGGCCGCGGGTACCCCTCCCCCGCCACCCGGCGGGTTGCCCTGGCCCGGCACTGTCACGACCTGTTCGGGTTCACCCCGCTGGACTCCATAGAGCTGGACGTGCCGCTGGCCGGGATCCGGGGCGTGGCGTACGTCCTGCCGGCCGCCGTCAGCCCGGCCCAGCGGGCGAGCCACCGGGTGCACCTGAAGGGCATGCTGCTCACCGAGCGGGCCGAACAGCTGTTGCCCGACTGGGCGTTCTTCGTGCGGTGCGTCCTCGACACGGACAGTCTGCGGCCCACCGCGTCGCGGGAGTCACTGTACGAGGACGAGACCCTGGCGGCCGTGCGGGAGGCGCTGGGCGAGCGGATCCGCGGCTGGCTCACCGGGCTCGCCGCCGGTGATCCGGAGCGGCTGGCGGCCTTCCTGTCGGTGCACCACCTGGGCGTGAAGTCCCTGGCGCGCCACGACACGGAGATGCTGCGCACGATGCTGCCGTGGCTCCCCTTCGAGACGACCGACGGGCGGCTGTCCCTGGAGGAGTTCGCGCAGCGGCACCCGGTGGTGCACTTCACGCGGACGGTCGAGGAGTACCGCCAGGTCGCCCCCATCGCGTCCGCGCAGGGCGTGGGGGTCGTCAACGGCGGCTACACGTACGACAGCGAGCTGGTCGAGGCGCTGCCGTCGGTGCGTCCGGGGACGGTGGTCGCCGAGCTGGACGCCGACACCGTGACCGCGCACCTGGACACTCTGGATGCGGACGAGGAGCTGGCGCTGGCGGGCTTCCTGTCGGCCGCGCGGGCGAGGCTCGACCCCCTGGGGTGCGATGTCGTGCTGCGGGCCTTCCATCCGCTCTCGGTGCCCGCGCTGCACCTGGACGACCGCTCCTCCCGGCACGAGCAGGCCCGCGCGGAGGCGGAGGAGCACGCCGGCGACCTGTGGGCGGGCATCCTCGGCTCGCTGCGGAGCAGCGCCCCCCGCGCGCGGCTGGTGCTCAACCACCTCAACCCGCTGATCCGGCGGATCAGTTCCCTGACCGACCGGGAGCTGAT
This sequence comes from Streptomyces europaeiscabiei, assembly GCF_001550375.1. Lineage (GTDB taxonomy): Bacteria > Actinomycetota > Actinomycetes > Streptomycetales > Streptomycetaceae > Streptomyces > Streptomyces europaeiscabiei. The sequence continues at coordinate 14,844 of NZ_LRTR01000132.1, forward strand.
CGGCACGGCCACGGAGTCCCTGTACGGGCAGGCCCTGCTGATGGCCCAGCGGCCGCTCAGGCCCGCCGACTCGGCGCTCCTGAACCGCGCCTTCATCGGCCTGCTGGAGTGGGCCACGCACACCGAACCCGGGTCCGGGCCGGGTTCCGGCTCCGGTTCCGGTTCCGGGGAGGGCGGTCGCGGATGAGTCACGTCATGGATTTCGACGAGCTGCGCCGGGCCATGGCGGAGAACTACGAGCAGCCGGAGGGCCCCGCACGCAACGCGCGCGCGGAGCTGCTGCTCGCTCAGGCCGAGAAGCTGAACGTCCCGCTCGCCGTGATCGAGGCGCTCGGACACCAGCTGAAGGTCTACAACTACAGCTCCGAGAAGGACAAGATGTTCGTCCCCTTCGCGCGCCTGCTGCGCATGTGGGACGAGCGCCCCGAGGACTTCGACGAGTACGAGATCCACTCCCTGCACTGGGTGTTCAAGTGGATGTCGGCCGGCATGCTGAACCAGCCGCACGTCCCGCTCGCCTCCATCGAGAAGTGGCTCGGCGAGATGGAGCACCGCTACCGGCTCGCCGGGCACTCGGAACGGGCCGTGCGCAGCGCCGAGTTGAGCGTGGCCGCGCACATCGGCGACCTGGCGCGGGCCGAGCGGGCGTACGCGGCGTGGCTGGCCGCCGACCGGGACACGATGGCCGACTGTCCCGCGTGCGAGCTGCACGGGCAGGGCTGGTGGCGGGCCCGGCAGCGCGAGGACGCCGAGGCGCTGGAGCTGTGGGCGCCGGTGCTGGAGGGCGAGTACACGTGCGCCCACGAGCCGCACACCGTCCTGGCGTCCTCCCTGGTGCCGTTGCTGCGCCTGGGGCGTCCCGACGAGGCGCGGGCCCACCATCTGCGCGGTTTCCGGCTGGTGCGGGCCATGGAGAGCATGCGGGGCGCGTACGCGGACCACGTGGAGTTCTGCGCCCTGACCGGCAACGAGGCCCGCGGCCTGGAGCTGCTGGCCGAGCGTCCGGCGTACTTCACGGACTCCGGGGACCCGCGCAGCAGGCTGGACTTCATGAGTGTGGTGGCCCTGCTGATGGACCGCCTCACCGCACGTGGGTTCGCCGATCAAACGGTCCCCGGTCCCGGCGGGCGTACCTGGACCGCCCGCGAACTGGCCTCCCACGCGCGCGAGGAGGCCCTTTCCCTGGCCGGGCTCTTCGACGAGCGCAACGGCACGGCGTACGTCGGCACGCATGTCCGGGAGCGGATGGACCGGACACCGCTGCTGGACCGGCTGCCGCTGGGGGTGCGTTCGGCACGGACCGTCGCCGCGGTGCCCGCGCCCCGGCCGCCGGCCGACGTGGGGCTGACGGGG
>NZ_LRTR01000133.1 GCF_001550375.1 Streptomyces europaeiscabiei
GTGGGGCTGACGGGGGCCGCCGCCCCGGACGGCCTGCCCGCTCTCCTCGCCGAGGCGCGGCGGCTGTCCGAGTCGCTGCATCCCGGTTCCGTCGCTGCCTGGGCGGCCGTGGCGCGGGCCGCCGAGGCCGAGGGCGCGGAGCTGGACGCCCGGGACCGCGCGGAGATCGTCGATCACGAGGCGATCGGCCTCGGGCCCGAGGGCCGCACCCTCTTCGAACGCGCGGCCGAGCTGTACGAGGAGGCCGGCGACCCCGGCGAGGCGCTGGCGGCACGCGCGCGCGGGGCGAACGTCCATGCCCTGACGGGCCACCCCGAGGCGGCCCTGGAGCTGATCGCCGAGCCCTACGAGCGGATCCTCGCCCTGTGGGCGGACGGCGGGACGGGTGCGCGGCAGACGGCGTCCGTGCTGGTGGGCCGGGCTCGGATACTCGTGCAGCGGATGCACGAGGACGCGGACGCGGTGGCCCCCGCCGAGGAGGCTGTGCGCGAGCTGGCGGATTTCGTCGAGCCGCGTCGCGCGGAGGACGTACGGCTGGCCTCGCGGGCCGCGGAGGCGCGGGCGATGCTCGGGGAGCTGACCGCGCGCGGCGGGGACGCGGCCACCGCCGCCGAACTGTTCGCGCAGGCCGCGGAGCGGTATGTGACGGCCGGGCTGCCGTGGTTCGCGGTGCAGTACGAGGCGCGGCTCGCCGGGGTCGCGCAGCACCTCGGGGACCTGGGGACCGCCGAGCGGGCGGCCCGCGCGGCGCTGGAGCACGGCGGGTCGGATCTGGAGCCGGTGGGCCACGCCCAGTTGCACCTCCAGCTGGCCGAACTGCTCGGTGCCGACGAGCGGGTGGAGGCTGCCTCCGGGCACGCCCTGGAGGCGGCGCACTGGGCCGACGAGGCGGGCGAGGGTCCGACGCTCGGTGCCTGGGCCCGGCATCTGCTCGGCGGGTCCCTGCTGCGGCTGGGGCGGTGGGCGGAGGCGGCCGAGGTGCTGGAGTCGGCGCTGCCGGATCTCACCGCCGAGACGCACGGGGACGGGGCCGTCGCGCAGACCCTGTGGTGGCTCGGCGACTGTCACACCGAGCTGGGTGAGCACCGCGAGGCCGCCGAACGGTGGCTGCGGGCGGCCGACATCGCCCGGCGCTGGCCCGACCAGCGTGACCACGCCCTGCTCGCCCACCTCGCCGCGGAAGCGCTCGCGCGCGCGGGGCTGCCCGCGGAGGCCGACCGGGCGTACGCGCGTGCCGTCGACCTCTGGGGCGATCTGGGGAACGTCCACGGGTACGTCCGGGCGCTGCGGGCGCGGGCCTGGTACGCGGCACGGGACGGTGCGGGACTGGATGAGGGCCGCGCGCTGATGGGTGACGCCGTGGAGGGCTGCGAGGCGGCCCTGTCCGATGTGACCGGTGAGGAGAACCGGCGGCGGATCGTCGCGGAACTCGGCGAGACCTGCGGGCAGTTCGGCGACCTGCTCGCCCGCTCCGTGGCCGAGGACGCGGAACTCGCCTCCTTCGGGCCGGTCTTCGAGGAGGCGCTCGGGTTCGTCGAGCGGGCGGTCTCGGTGTACGACTCCCTCGGCACGGACTTCCTCGACGCGCGGACCGCCGCGGAACTCGCCGCGGGCCGGTTGGAGATCGACCTCCGGCGGCCTACCGCCGCCGGGGATCGGGCGCGGAGCGTGTTGTCCGCGTTCGCCGGGCGGGACGACGGGACGGCGGTCGCGCGGCGGGCGGAGGCCGAGCGGTTGTCCGAGCTGGCGGGGGCTCAGAGCGGTACGCCGAGCTGAGCTGCGCGGGGCGCGCCTCAGGGGTTTTCGCCCCGCCACCCCTACCCGTCCCCTCCCTTGGGGCTCCGCCCCTGACCCCGTTCGCGTAGTTCCCCGCGCCCCTGAAAAGGGGCGCGGGGAACTACGACTGGAGCGGCGGCGAGAATCCGCCTACTCCACGCCGATCAGCAGCAACGCCCCCTGCCGCCCGCCCCGGTACACCACCGTGTCCACCGCCAGGTGTTCCCGTACTCGCGCCTCCACGTGGTCCACGACCTCTGCGGGGGCCTCGTCGCCCAGGACGAGGGTGACCATTTCGCCGCCTGCGGCCAGCATCCGGTCGACCACCGCGGCCGTGGTCAGCGTGATGTCGGAGCCGATGACGGCGACGTCGCCGTCGATGAGGCCGAGGACGTCGCCGGCCTGGCAGATGCCGGCCATGGTCCAGGACTGGCGCTCGGCGATGACGACCTCGGCGTAGCGGGTGGCACCGGCGGCGGAGGTCATCGAGACGACGTCCTCGTCGAAGCGGCGATCCGGCTCGTGGACGGCGAGGGCGGCGATGCCCTGGACGGCCGAGCGGGTGGGGATGAGGGCGACCCGGACGCCCTCGGCGCGGGCCTGCTCGGCGGCGGCCGCCGCCGTGTGGCGGAGGTCCGCGTCGTTGGGCAGCAGCACCACCTCGCGCGCGTGGGCACGCCGTACGGCCTCGACCAGCTCCCCGCTGGCGGGGGGCTCCCCGGGGCGGGCCAGGACGGTGGTCGCGCCGGCCTCGGCGTACAGCCCGGCCAGCCCCTCCCCCGGTACGACGGCCACGACGGCCCGCTGGGCACGCTCGCGCGGCTGCCGCCCGGCCTCACCGGTCATGTGGGCGTCCTCGGCCCCGAAGTGTGTGATCCGGATCCGGTACGGCCGCCCTGCCTCGACGCCCGCCTCCACGGCGGCCCCGGCGTCGTCGACGTGCACATGGACGTTCCACAGGCCGTCCCCGCCGACCACCACGAGCGAGTCGCCGAGCGTGTCCAGCCGTCGCCGCAGACGGGCCACGGCCGCGTCCTGCGCCTCCAGGAGGTAGATCACCTCGAAGGCGGGGCCGCCGGCCTCGGGCCGGTCGTCCGCGCACACCTCCGCGACCTCCCCGGCCTCGGGCACGCGCGCGTG
>NZ_LRTR01000134.1 GCF_001550375.1 Streptomyces europaeiscabiei
AGGCGACCGTGAGGACGGTGCCCTCGACGGGGTGGGCGACGGCGTCACGGGCGGAGTCGGCGGCGTGCCGGAGGGCGAGCCGCAGGCCCCGGCCGTCGGTGTGGGCCGCCTCACCGTCACCGGAGAGGACCTGGGCCATGCCCCGGAGAAGCTGGGCGAGGATCGTCCCGGAGTTCCCCCGGGCCCCGATCAGGGCCCCGTGCGCCATGGCCCGCGCCGCCTCGGCGAGCGTGGGCTTGCCCGCACCGGCCGCGGGGCCTGCGGCCTCGTGGCCCGCGAACACCGCCTCCACGGCCGCCGCGGCCGACTCCATCGTCAGGTACAGGTTCGTGCCGGTGTCGCCGTCGGCCACCGGGTACACGTTGATGGCGTCGATCTCCTCACGCGCGCGTCCCAGCGCCGCCAGCGCGAGTCCGCACCAGGTGCGTACCGCGAGAGCATCGAAGAATGTCTGCGGCACCTGCGGCACCTGCGCCTCCTTGAGCTGCGTGGCTGCTGGACGTGGGACCAGAGGGGACGCCACACGTCGCACGCAGCGTAGACCCGAGGTGGTGACCGCCGGTAAGAGGGCCGGGACGAGGCCCGGACCAGCCATGGTAGTTTCGTTGCACGGACGCAGTCGTTGTATGCTGCTCCGGTTGTCCGATACGGATCGACAATCCGAATCGGGCCATCCCCCTGGCAACGCCACTCAGATCCCAGTCAATGGGATCGTGATCCCGGCATGCCGGGATCAACCGTAAGTGCATCTGAAGTCTTTGGAGTGACCCGTGGCTGCCAACTGCGACGTCTGCGGCAAGGGGCCGGGCTTCGGCAACAACATCTCGCACTCGCACCGCCGTACGTCCCGTCGCTGGAACCCGAACATCCAGCGCGTGCGTACCGTGGTCAGTGGGACGCCGAAGCGCGTGAACGCCTGCACCTCGTGCATCAAGGCCGGCAAGGTCTCGCGCTGACGCTCAGCCAGCGCGCGGCCACTGCTGGTTCGCTGCTCAGAGCCGGTCCACCGTAAGGTGGGCCGGCTTTTTGCCATGCTCGCCCGCCTCCATCACCTCGCGCTGGACCACGGCGGCCCCGCACTCGGACCGCAGGTGCGTGCCGTCCCGGACGTCCTGGGTCCGACCACCTGTACCGCGACGCGATCGCGCGGATCCATGCCGACCGGCTCACCGAGAAGTCGGCCACGGACATCAAGCTGCCGGCGTCCCCCGCGTGAGGGCCCACCCGTGCGCCACGGGGCCGATCCCCCGACCGAGCGCGAACCCGGCGGCGATCGCCCCGGTGACGTACTCCTTGGCCGCCACCACGGCCTCCGGCACGGTCCGTCCCAACGCGAGGTGCGAGGCGATCGCGGAGGCGAGGGTGCAGCCCGTGCCGTGCGTGTGCCGGTTGTCGTACCTGGGGGCCCGCAGCCAGTGCTCGTCGGAACCGTCGGTCAGCAGGTCGACGGCGTCTCCCGAGAGGTGCCCGCCCTTGATCAGCGCCCATCGGGGCCCGTACGTCAGCAGGGCCTCGGCCGCCTCGCGCATCCCGGCCTCCGACCGGACCCGCATGCCGGTGAGTTGGGCCACCTCGTCGAGGTTGGGGGTCGCCACGGTCGCCACCGGCAGCAGCCGCGTCCGTACGGAGTCCAGCGCGGAGGCGGCGAGGAGCGGGTCGCCGTGCTTGGAGACACCGACCGGGTCGACGACGACGGGTGCGTCCGTGGCGGCCAGCAACTCGGCGACCGCCTCGACGAGTTCGGCGGAGGCGAGCATGCCGGTCTTGACCGCCTGGACGCCGATGTCGTCGACGACACTGCGGTACTGGGCGCGTACGGCCTCGACGGGCAGTTCCCAAGCACCCTGCACGCCCAGGGAGTTCTGCGCGGTGACGGCCGTGACGACGCTCATGCCGTGCATACCGAGCGCGAGCATCGTCTTCAGGTCGGCCTGGATCCCCGCTCCGCCGCCCGAGTCGGACCCGGCCACGGTGAGCACCCTCACCGGGGCACCCGTCGGGTCCGCGGCCCCGGACGCGCTCATGACTCGATGTCCGCGAAGTGGTCCCAGCCGCCCTTGCTGGTCCAGGGCGCCCCGTCCACGGTCACCTGGGGCAGCGCCGAGGGGTTGAGGACCTCGCCGATGACCTTCCACCGCGCGGGCAGCTTCACGTCCGCCGGGAAGGTCGCCACGATCGCGTGGTCCTCGCCGCCGGTGAGCACCCACTGGAGGGGGTCGACGCCGACGGCCTGCCCGATGTCGTGCATCTGGGAGGGGATGTCGATCGCGCCGGAGCGGATGTCGATCCGGCACTTGCTCGCCTCGGCGATGTGCCCCAGGTCCGCGATCAGCCCGTCGCTCACGTCACACATCGCGGTCGCGCCCAGGGAGGCGGCGGCGGGGCCCGCGTGGTACGGCGGCTCGGGGCGCCGGTGGGCCTCCACGAAGGCGCGGGGCGAGCGGAAGCCGCGGGAGAGCACCGCGTGCCCGGCGGCGGACCAGCCGAGCCAGCCGGTGACGGCCACGACGTCGCCGGGCTGGGCGCCGCCCCTGATCACGGGCTCGTGGTTGCGCAGGTCGCCGAGGGCGGTGATCGAGATCATGATGGTGTCGCCGCGGACGACGTCACCGCCCACCACGGCCGCACCGGCGACCTGGCACTCGTCGCGCAGGCCGTCCATCAGCTCCGTGGCCCAGGTCACCGGGAGTTCGGCGGGCGCGACCAGGCCGAGGAGCAGCGCGGTGGGCACGGCGCCCATGGCGGCGATGTCCGCGAGGTTCTGCGCGGCCGCCTTGCGTCCGACGTCGTACGCCGTGGACCAGTCGCGCCGGAAGTGCCGTCCCTCGAGGAGCAGGTCGGTGCTCGCCACGACCCTGCGGTCCGGCGCCGCCACCACGGCGGCGTCGTCGCCGGGCCCGACCCGGACCGCCGGGGTGGTGGTGAGCCGGGAGGTCAACTCCCTGATGAGCCCGAACTCCCCCAGCTCTCCCACGGTGCCCTTCATCGTCGTATCGCCCCTTCTCGTGCCGCTTCCAGTGTCACTCGTGCCCGGTCGCGGGCCGTTGTCGTCCTCGGTACGGTCGAGTGGACCGTCAACTTCCGTCGTCCCCGCACCCCGGTGTGCGCGGCGCGGCCTCCACGGGTCTCCCCGCGACGCGTGGCGACGCGATACCGTGGCGTTCCTTTTCCCCACATGATCCTCGTGGCCGCCCTGGAGGTTCCGTGGTACAGGCGTACATCCTGATCCAGACCGAGGTCGGCAAGGCGTCGACCGTCGCCGACGCGATCAGCAAGATCCCTGGAGTCGTCCAGGCCGAGGACGTGACGGGTCCCTACGACGTCATCGTGCGCGCCCAGGCCGACACCGTCGACGACCTCGGTCGGCTGGTGGTCGCGAAGGTCCAGCAAGTGGACGGGATCACCCGCACCCTGACCTGCCCGGTCGTGCATCTGTAGCCCCCGTCTACCCTTGGCCGGTGAACTCGTTCCGTCACCGGCGCTCCGCTCGCCTCGGGCTGCCCGTCCTGGCCGTGTCGTTGATCGCCGTCGCGGGCTGCTCCTCAGCAGACGACGGCGGCTCGGCGGCGGTTCCCAGCGCTGGGGCCGCCGCCGTGAGACTGTGCCGGAACCTGGACGAGGTGTTGCCGCGCGAGGTGGACGGTCTCAGCCGCCAGGATCCCCAGCCGGCCTCCGAGCTGACGGCGGGCTGGGGTGACGCGGTGATCATACTGCGCTGTGGTGTGCCCCAGCCGCCCAAGATGATCGACCCCTCGGTGGCCGAGGGGCGTGACGCCGATGCCGTGGCCGGGGCCGTCGACGGGGTGGACTGGCTGATGGAGAGGCGGGACGACGGGTCGTACCGCTTCACCACGGCGAATCGCTCCGCGTATGTGGAGGTGACGGTGTCGGCGGATCGGGCCGGGGAGGACACCTCACCGATCCTGGTGGGGCTCGCTCCTGCCATCAAGAAGGCGGTTCCCGAGGGGGTTGCCTCCTGAGGGGATGCCTCAGGAGGCCGTCGGGAGACTACGGACCGGTGTGTGGCCGGTCGCGCAGGTCCCCGCGCCCTTCTGGGCCTTCGGCCCGTCAGGGGCTCGTCTCAGCGCAGGCCCGTCGAGCGGTGCAGGGCGGCCTGGACCAGGCGGTCCACCAGCTCCGGGTACTCGATCCCGCTCGCCTTCCACATCGCCGGGTACATCGAGATCGGGGTGAAGCCGGGCAGCGTGTTGATCTCGTTGATCACGAACTCGCCGTCCTCCGTGAGGAAGAAGTCCGCGCGGACCAGGCCCTCGCAGGACGCCGCGTCGAAGGCGTCGACGGCGAGCCGCTGGACCTCGGCGGTCTCCTGCGGCGTCAGCGGGGCCGGGACGAGGCCGGGCGTCGAGTCGATGTACTTGGCCTCGAAGTCGTAGTACGCGTGGGCCTCGGGCGGCGGGATCTCGGCGGGGACGGAGGCCCGGGGGCCGTCCTCGAACTCCAGGACACCGCACTCGATCTCACGGCCGCGCAGGGCCGCCTCGACGAGGATCTTCGGGTCGTGGCGCTGGGCCTCGGTGATCGCCTCGTCGAGACCGGCGAGGTCGTCGACCTTGGTGATGCCGATGGAGGAGCCCGCGCGGGCGGGCTTCACGAAGAGGGGCCAGCCGTGCTCACCCGCGAGGTCGATGATCTTCTTGCGGGCGGCGGCCTCGTCGAGCTGCCACTCGCGCGGCCGGATCACCACGTACGGGCCGACCTTGAGCCCGAAGGAGGTGAACACCCGCTTCATGTACTCCTTGTCCTGGCCGACGGCCGAGGCGAGGACGCCCGAGCCGACGTACGGGACACCGGAGAGCTCCAGCATGCCCTGGAGGGTGCCGTCCTCGCCGTACGGGCCGTGCAGGACGGGGAAGACGACGTCGACCTCGCCGAGCGCCTTCGGTACCGATCCGGGCTCGCTGTAGACGACTTCGCGGTTGGCGGGGTCGACGGGGAGCACCACGCCGCCCTCCCGTGATTCGGCGAGTTCCTCGACGCTCGGCGTGCGGCGGTCGGTGATCGCCATGCGGTCCGGTTCGTCGGCGGTGAGGAACCAGCGGCCTTCCCGGGAGATGCCGATCGGCAGGACGTCGTACTTCGTCCGGTCGATGGCCCGCAGGACGGCACCGGCAGTGACCACGGAGATCCCGTGTTCCGAGCTGCGGCCGCCGAAGACGACGGCCACGCGCGGCTTGCGGGACGGCTGCTCAGGGCTCTGGGGAAGGTTCTCGCTGCTCATATCGCGTTGAGAGTACCCGTTGGTAGTGCGCCAGTCAGTGCCCATACTGTCGCTTTCGCTCAGCGTCGCTCAGGCTTGGCGCTGCGCGACATCATCTCCTTGAGGGCGACGACCGGCGGCTTGCCGTCGTGGACGATGTCGACGACCGTCTCCGTGATGGGCATGTCGACGCCGTGCCGGCGCCCCAAGTCCAGTACGGACTCACAGGACTTGACGCCCTCGGCGGTCTGCCTGGTGACCGCGATGGTCTCCTGGAGGGTCATGCCCTTGCCGAGGTTGGTGCCGAAGGTGTGGTTGCGGGAGAGCGGCGAGGAGCAGGTCGCCACCAGGTCGCCGAGGCCCGCGAGTCCGGCGAAGGTGAGCGGGTCGGCGCCCATCGCGAGGCCGAGGCGGGTCGTCTCGGCGAGACCGCGGGTGATGAGCGACCCCTTGGCGTTGTCGCCGAGGCCCATGCCGTCCGCGATGCCGACGGCGAGACCGATCACGTTCTTCACAGCGCCGCCCAGCTCGCAGCCGACGACGTCGGTGTTGGTGTACGGGCGGAAGTACGGAGTGTGGCAGGCGGCCTGGAGCCGCTGGGCGACGCCCTCGTCGGTGCAGGCGACCACGGAGGCGGCCGGCATCCGGGAGGCGATCTCCCGCGCCAGGTTGGGCCCGGTGACGACGGCGATACGGTCCTGCCCGACCTTCGCGACGTCCTCGATCACCTCGCTCATCCGCATGGCGGAACCGAGTTCGACGCCTTTCATCAGCGAGACGAGGACGGTGTCGGGGGCCAGCAGCCCGGTCCAGTCGGCGAGGTTGGCGCGCAACGTCTGGGAGGGGACGGCGAGGACCGTGAAGTCGGCGTCGGCGGCGGCCTCGGCGGCGTCGGCGGTGGCCCGCAGGTTCTCCGGGAGCTGCACTCCGGGCAGGTAGTCCGGGTTGGTGCGGGTGGAGTTGACCGCGTCGGCGAGATCCGGGCGCCGCCCCCACAGAACGGTCTCGCATCCCGCGTCGGCGAGCACCATGCCGAAGGCCGTGCCCCACGAACCGGTGCCGAACACTGCCGCCTTGACCGGCTTGCTCACTTGCCCTGCCCCTCTTCCTGACGTTGCTGTCCCCGCAGTGCTCCATTGTGCTGCTCGGGCCGCCGGCGCTCGACCGCCCGGGCGGTCCTGCGCCGCTGCTCGGTCCGCTCCCGCTTCGGGTCGTACGGCGTCTCGGGCGCCTTCTCGCCGCGGATCTCCTCCAGCTGGTGGGTGACGGCGGCCATGATGACCTCCGTCGCGTCCTTCAGCAGGTCCGGGCTCATCTCCTGGCCGTAGAAGCGCGTGAGGTCCACGGGCGGGCCCGCGAGCACGTGGTGGGTCTTGCGCGGCAGCAGGCTGGGCTTCTTGGCGTACGGGGGAAGCAGTTCGTTGGCGCCCCACTGCGCGACCGGGATCACCGGGCACCTGGTCTGCAGGGCGACCCGCGCGGCACCGGTCTTGCCGGTCATGGGCCAGCCGTCCGGGTCGCGGGTGAGGGTGCCCTCGGGGTAGAAGGCGACGCACTCGCCGCGCTCCACGGCGTCGATCGCGGCCCGGAAGGCACTCAGCGCGTCGGTGCTCTCGCGATAGACGGGAATCTGCCCGGTGCCCCGCATGATGGCGCCGATGAATCCCTTGCCGAAGAGACCGCTCTTCGCGAGAAATCGCGGAACCCGGCCGCTGTTGTACTGATAATGGGCGTACGCAAAGGGATCGACATGCGAATTGTGGTTCACGGCAGTGATAAATCCACCCTCGGCCGGAATGTTCTCCATTCCACGCCAGTCCCGCTTGATCAGCACCACCAGGGGCGGTTTGGCGATCACCGCGGCGAGGCGGTACCAGAAGCCGATTCTCCGGCGGGGCACGCGGACACCTTCCTCTAGGACTTCCCAGGGCCTGTTCCGGGGGCCCGGAGCCGCACAAGTGTCGCCCCGGGCTGCCGGTCTGTCGAGAACACCGTACGCCCCGCCCTGTGGCCGTCCATTGCGCCCAGGTGACAATGGCGGCGACAAGAGAGGGACGGAACGCCCGTGCAGTGGACCCTGGTCGTACCCGTGAAGCCCCTGGAGCGGGCCAAGAGCAGGCTCTCGGACACCGCCGCCGACGCGGTGCGCCCCGGCCTGGCCCTCGCCTTCGCCCAGGACACCGTGGCCGCGGCCCTGGCCGCCACGGCGGTCCGCGGTGTGGTGGTGGTCACGGACGACCCCCTCGCCGCCCGCGAACTGGCGGCCCTGGGCGCCCGCACCGTCCCGGAGGACCCCCGCGGCGGATCCCGGGACGGCCTGAACGCCGCTCTGCGGCACGGAACAGCCGTCGTACGCGATGCACGACCGCAAAGCCCCGTGGCGGCCCTGAACGCCGATCTGCCCGCTCTGCGCTCCGAGGAATTGACCCGCGTCCTGAACGCGGCCGCCGAATTCCCCCGCTCTTTCCTCCCCGACGCCGCCGGCACCGGCACCACCCTGCTCGCCGCCACCCCCGGCCACGATCTCTCCCCCGCCTTCGGCCCCGACTCCCGCCTGCGCCACCGCCGCTCCGGCGCCGTGGAACTCGCTCTCGCCACCGTCGACTCCGTGCGCCAGGACGTCGACACCGGCGACGACCTCCGCGCCGCCCTCGGCCTCGGCGTCGGCCCCCGTACGGCCGCCGCGGCCGCGCGCCTGCTCATCCCCGGCCAGTAGGCTGCGGCCATGCAGGCCACCGCGTACACCTACGACCCCGTCACCCGCACCGGCCAGGTCCTCCTGGACGACGGCACCCCGGTCCCCTTCGACGCCCCCGCCTTCGACGCGGGCGCCCTGCGCCTCCTCCGCCCGGGCCAGCGGGTACGCATCGAGACGGAGGGCGGGGCGGAGAGCCTGCGCATCACCCTGATCACCCTGCAGACGTTCTGAAGCGGAGCCGGACCGGGGCCGCGCCCCGGTCGGGGCGCCGAGAACCGCGGAAGCAGCCACACACACCGCACCCGCCCGCGCACAAGTGCCGCAACGGCGAGCAGTCAGCAGAAGTCTCCGGAACACGCCGCGGGCCGGGCTCCTCGACAGGAGCCCGGCCCGGCGCGTGTGTGAGTACCCGGCGTGCTACGCCTGGCGAGTGGCAGCCTTCTTCGCGGTCGTCTTGCGAGCTGTCGACTTCTTGGCCGGCGCCTTCTTCGCGGTGGCCTTCTTGGCCGGCGCCTTCTTCGCCGCGGTCTTCTTCGCCGCCGCCGTGGTCTTCTTGGCGGTCGTCTTCTTCGCCGCCGCCGTCTTGGTGGTGGCCTTCTTCGCGGTCGTCTTCTTCGCCGTGGCCTTCTTCGCGGTGGCCGTCGTCTTCTTCGCGGCGGCCGTGGTCTTGCGGGCGGTCGTCGCCCTCTTCGCCGCCGTGGTCTTCTTCGCCGCGGCCTTCTTGACCGTCGCCGAAGCCCCACCGCTCAGGCTGCCCTTGGGCGCCTTCTTGACCGCGACCTCGCCACCACGGGGAAGCTTCTTCGAGCCGCTCACCAGGTCCTTGAAGCCCTGGCCCGCGCGGAAACGCGGCACGGAGGTCTTCTTGACCCGAACCCGCTCACCCGTCTGCGGGTTGCGGGCGTAACGGGCCGGCCGGTCGACCTTCTCGAAGGAACCGAAGCCGGTGACCGACACCCGGTCCCCGGCGACGACCGCGCGGACGATGGCGTCCAGAACGGCGTCGACCGCGTCGGCGGCCTGCTGACGCCCGCCGACCTTGTCCGCAATCGCTTCTACGAGCTGCGCCTTGTTCACGTCTTCCCCTTCGGAGACATCGCCAGAACGAAAGTGTTCAAGCTTTTTCGCACGTTAGGCAGATATATACCGCAAATCAAACACGAAACGGGCTTATCACCCTTGTGCCGCAACGAACTCGGCAGCCATGGAGTTCTCTCAGCGTTCCCCTGTGGGCATTCGCCCCTCGTCGAGGTCCGTCGTGAAGCCCTCCAGACGCCTTGCCGCGTCGGCGAGATCGTGCTTGGCCACGGCCGTAATGACCAGCAGCTTCCGGGTCAGCGCCATGCGTACGCCCTCCGGGACTTGCAGTGCGCGCACCCTTGAGTGCGCTTCCTTGAGTTGGCCCGCGACCGCCGTATAGAGCTCGAGTTGGCCGTCGTGTTCCATGCACAGATTGTGCCATCTGGGGCGAGTTGTCGCCTGCGCAGGGGGCAACTGCCGTCTCCCGGAGGCCTTGGGAGCACCCCCGGTCGATGCCACACCATGATGCGCGTACCCCAGCAATCACCTTTGTAACTAGGGGAGTTGAAACCTTTCTGCACATGACTTCGAAGGTCTCCGGACCCGGACATGCAGGTACCCCCAACCGTGCACGATTGGGGGTACCTGGGGGTGTCGCGGTGGCTGGAATCCGCCTTGCGCGGGCCGCCCGACGGGTCGCTCGCGCCGCTGGATCAGACCTTCAGCGTCCTCGGCTTGTGCGAGGGCCGCTTGGCCTCGTAGGCGGAGATGTCGGCCTCGTTCTGGAGGGTGATGGAGATGTCGTCCAGCCCGTTCAGCAGCCGCCAGCGGGAGTTCTCGTCCAGCTCGAAGGAGGCGGTGATGCCCTCGGCACGCACCTCGCGGGCCTGGAGGTCGACCGTGATCTCGGCCTCGGGGTCCTTGTCGGTGAGGTCCTGCAGCGCGTCCACGATCTTCTGGTCCAGAACGACCGTGAGCAGGCCGTTCTTGAGCGAGTTGCCGCGGAAGATGTCGGCGAAGCGGGAGGAGATGACGGCCTTGAAGCCGTAGTTCTGCAGCGCCCAGACGGCATGCTCGCGGGAGGAGCCGGTGCCGAAGTCGGGGCCGGCGACCAGGACGGTGGCGCCCTTGCGCTCGGGCTGGTTGAGGATGAAGGACGGGTCCTTGCGCCAGGCCTCGAACAGTCCGTCCTCGAAGCCGTCCCTGGTCACCTTCTTGAGCCAGTGGGCGGGGATGATCTGGTCGGTGTCGACGTTGCTGCGGCGCAGCGGGACGGCCCGGCCGGTGTGTGTGGTGAATGCTTCCATGGCTGTTCAGACTCCAGCGGGCGCGGGGGCGGTGGCGTCGGTCAGGTCGGCGGGGGACGCCAGATGGCCCAGGACGGCCGTCGCGGCGGCGACCTGCGGCGAGACCAGGTGCGTACGTCCGCCCTTGCCCTGTCGGCCCTCGAAGTTGCGGTTGGAGGTGGACGCGGAACGCTCACCGGGGGCCAGCTGGTCGGGGTTCATGCCCAGGCACATCGAGCAGCCCGCGTGCCGCCACTCGGCGCCGGCCTCCTTGAAGACGACGTCCAGGCCCTCGGAGACGGCCTGCAGACCGACCCGCGCGGAGCCCGGGACGACCAGCATCCGTACGCCGTCGGCGACTTTGCGGCCCTTGATCAGCTCGGCGGCGGCGCGCAGGTCCTCGATGCGGCCGTTGGTGCACGAACCTACGAAGACGGTGTCCACATTGATGGACTTCAGCGGCTGACCGGCCTCCAACCCCATGTACTCCAGGGCCTTTTCGGCGGCGAAGCGCTCCGAAGCGTCCTCGTACGAAGCCGGGTCGGGGACCGACGCCGAAAGCGGCGCGCCCTGGCCGGGGTTGGTGCCCCAGGTGACGAAGGGCGACAGGGCGGTGCCGTCGATGACCACCTCGGCGTCGAACTCGGCGTCCTCGTCCGTCCTCAGCGTCTTCCAGTACGCGACGGCCGCGTCCCAGTCCTCGCCCTCGGGGGCGTGCGGACGACCCTTGAGGTACTCGAAGGTGGTCTCGTCGGGGGCGATCATGCCCGCGCGGGCGCCGGCCTCGATCGACATGTTGCAGATGGTCATGCGGGCTTCCATCGAGAGTTTCTCGATGGCCGGGCCCCGGTACTCCAGGACATAGCCCTGGCCGCCGCCGGTGCCGATCCTGGCGATGATCGCCAGGATCAGGTCCTTGGCGGTGACGCCGTCGGCCAGATCGCCCTCGACCGTGATGGCCATGGTCCTGGGACGGACCAGCGGCAGCGTCTGCGTGGCCAGCACGTGCTCCACCTGGGAGGTGCCGATACCGAACGCCAGACCGCCGAAGGCGCCGTGCGTGGAGGTGTGGGAGTCACCACAGACGACCGTCATACCGGGCTGGGTCAGACCCAGCTGCGGGCCCACGACGTGCACGACACCCTGCTCGACGTCGCCCAGCGGGTGCAGACGCACACCGAACTCGGCGGCGTTCGCGCGCAGCGTCTCCAGCTGTACCCGGGAGACCGGGTCCGCGATGGGCTTGTCGATGTCGAGGGTGGGGGTGTTGTGGTCCTCGGTCGCGATGGTCAGGTCGAGCCGGCGAACCTTCCGCCCGCTCTTGCGGAGACCGTCGAAGGCCTGGGGGCTGGTCACCTCGTGCAGCAGGTGCAGATCGATGAAGAGGAGGTCGGGCTCGCCCTCGGCGCGCCGGACGACATGGTCGTCCCAGACCTTCTCCGCGAGTGTCCTACCCATCGCTTTCCCTCCGGCCGGCTTGTCCGAGCGCCGGCCCAACTAGAGATATCGGAGGTGGCGAGCGCACATACCCCCCGCATGGGCGCCGGCCGCCGGGCTCGTTGGTCCGCGAGCCGTTGTTCTGCTTCCAGAGTGGCAAGGTCCACGCGAAATTGAACTTGCGTTTCACAGAGTGAGACGCGAGTATCGTTGCATGGACAACAGTAGCGGCGTCGGCGTTCTGGACAAGGCGGCCCTGGTCCTGAGCGCTCTGGAGTCCGGTCCGGCCACCCTCGCGGGTCTGGTCGGCGCCACCGGACTCGCACGACCCACGGCCCACCGCCTGGCCGTGGCTCTGGAACACCACCGCATGGTGGCACGCGACATGCAGGGCCGTTTCATCCTCGGCCCCCGGCTGGCCGAGCTGGCCGCGGCCGCCGGCGAGGACCGCCTCCTCGCGACGGCGGGCCCGGTGCTCACGCATCTCCGTGACATCACGGGCGAGAGCGCGCAGCTCTATCGCCGGCAGGGCGACATGCGCATCTGTGTCGCCGCCGCGGAACGGCTCTCAGGTCTGCGGGACACGGTCCCGGTCGGCTCGACCCTCACGATGAAAGCCGGTTCCTCGGCCCAGATCCTCATGGCCTGGGAGGAGCCCGAGCGCCTGCACCGCGGCCTCCAGGGCGCCCGCTTCACGGCCACCGCCCTCTCGGGCGTACGGCGCCGGGGCTGGGCCCAGTCCATCGGTGAGCGCGAGCCGGGCGTCGCCTCGGTCTCCGCCCCCGTGCGCGGCCCGTCGAACCGCGTGGTGGCCGCCGTCTCGGTCTCCGGCCCCATCGAGCGCCTCACCCGCCACCCCGGCCGCATGCACGCCCAGGCGGTCATCGACGCCGCGGGCCGCCTCTCGGAGGCCCTGCGCCGCACGGGCTGACCCCCGGAAAACCCGTCCGACCACGAAGAAGGCCTGCCTCAACGCCGCGGCAGGCCTTTTCTCGTGGGGCGACATCAGCCCCGCGGCCGCCGGAGCACGCTCCCTCACGGCGACCAGGCGCTCACGCACTCACCCCTTTCCCCGACCGATGGGCGAACCGCTCCTTCGCCGACTTCCCCCGTCCCTCGATCGGCAGCACCCCCGTGGCCGCCGCGAGGCCGAACGCGGGCATGTCGGCGTAGATCGACTCGTACGACCCCTCCGGCACCACGTACGTCTCGTGCCAGAGCCCCACATGCTGACGCGACTTCCCCTTGCGCTCCTTGCGGTTCATCGCGGCCCACGCCACGCGGTGGAACGCGTCGGGCGCGTGCGCGTACCCGTACAGCTTCTCCTTGGACTCCCAGTACTGGACGACGTAGTACGTCCGCGGCGAGGCCGTGAGCAGCACGGCGTTCAGCAGCCCCCGGTCCGGGTCCTTCCGCAGCTCCCGAAGCATCCGTGGCATCGCCGCGAGCACGGGCCCCCAGTGATGCACGGCCCAGAAGTGATTGATCCTCATGCCGATCAACAGGACCACCACGTCGCCCTCGGCACTCGCGGTGGTGCGACCGGCGACAACCCGCTTTCCGAACATGACTCCCCCTTGTTGGTGAGCGGCACTATCCGATCAACCATGCTTGGATAGTGACACTTCCCAAGGAGAGGCGCAAGAGATATGCGGCTGGCGGAGCTGAGCGAGCGCAGCGGGGTGTCCACGGCGACGATCAAGTACTACCTGCGCGAAGGGCTGTTGGCGCCGGGCCGCCAGATCAACGCGACGACGGCGGAGTACGACGAGGATCATCTGCGCCGACTGCGGCTCGTGCGGGCGTTGATCCAGGTGGGCAAGGTGCCGGTGGCGAACGCCCGGGAGGTGCTGAAGCACGTGGACGACGAGTCGCTGGGCCGTACGATCCGGCTCGGGGCGGCCCTGTGGGCATTGCCGCAGACCCCCGGCGCGACCGAGGACGACCCGGTCACGGTCGCCGCGACGGCCGAGGTGGACCGCCTGCTGCGGACACTGGGCTGGGATTCGGCGAGGGAGATCGGCCCTCTCTCCCCCACGCACCGTTCCCTGGTGGCACTGGTGGCGACGCTGCTGCGGCTCGGCTATCCGTGCGGCGCCGAACTCATGGCCCCGTACGCCGAGTTGATGCATCAGGCGGCCGCCCGGGACCTGGACCACATGGAGACCTACGCGTCCGACACGGAGAAGGTGGAGGTGGCCGTCTCGGCGGCGGTGCTGTTCGAGCCGGTGCTCCGCTCGCTGCACCGACTGGCTCAGGAGGAGGAGTCGGCGCGGCGGTACGGCATCGAGTAGCGCCGGAGCACACGACGAAGGCCCCCCACCGAAGTGGAGGGCCTTCACTCGACGTACCCCCGACCGGATTCGAACCGGCGCTACCGCCTTGAGAGGGCGGCGTGCTAGGCCGCTACACAACGGGGGCCCTAGCGATCCTGCGTTTCCGCAGGTCCGAGCTGGTCTACCTGGACTCGAACCAAGAATGACGGTACCAGAAACCGTAGTGTTGCCAATTACACCATAGACCAATATGGTTTAGACCTTTGCGTACCCCCGACCGGATTCGAACCGGCGCTACCGCCTTGAGAGGGCGGCGTGCTAGGCCGCTACACAACGGGGGCCCTAGCGATCCTGCATCGATGGTGGTGGGAGCTACCCTGGCCACCTTCGCGGGAAGGATCAGTACCCCCGACCGGATTCGAACCGGCGCTACTGCCGTGAGAGGGCAGCGTGCTAGGCCGCTACACAACGGGGGCTTCGCGGAGATGATCTCCGCTTGTGCAGATGAGCTCTGCGAGCTGGCCTACCTGGACTCGAACCAAGACTAACGGAACCAGAAACCGTCGTGCTGCCAATTACACCATAGGCCACTGGAACTCAAGCCCCTGAAGGGATCTTGTTCTAGTGTGCACCTCCGGTCCCCGGCCTTTCGGCCCGCTCCGGCGGCGCAGGAAGAACATTACCCGAAGGTGGACGGCGCTCCAAAACGGGTATCCGAGCCGAGGATCGCGGGGAGTTCGGCGAGGGTGGCGATCCGGTGCGGCCCGACGGGCGGGTCGACGATCGCGTGGAGACCGCCTCGGTCGATCCAGACCGACAGCAGACCTGCGTCGGCGGCGCCCCGGCCGTCGATCTCCGGATGGTCGCCGACGTACACGACCTCGTGCGGCGCCAGCTCCAGTGCCTCGCAGGCCACATGGAACGCCTCGGCGGCCGGCTTGTGGACGCCCAGCTGCTCGGCGCACAACACCGTCTCGAAGCGGTCCCACACGCCGAGGGCGCGCAGCTTGCGTTCCTGGACGGGGAGGCTGGAGTTGGACAGCACCGCGTGCCGGTGGCTGGCGGCGAGCGCGTCCAGGACGGGCACGACGTCGGGGAAGAGCGACCAGGCCCGCTCGTAGTGCGCGATGTAGCGCTCGAACCAGGCGTCGGCCTCCGTGTCGCTGAGGGGTCGGCCGTGGAAGTCCCGTACGCGGTCGCGGCGGGTGGCCTCCCAGTCGCCCTCGCCCGCCGCGTACCGCCTCCAGTGCAGGCTCGTCAGTTCGCGCCAGCGCGTCAGAGCCTCTTCGACGGAGTCGTACCCGAGCAGCAGGCCCTCGGCGGCGAGATGGTCCCGCATACCGGCCCGGTCGGCCGCGGTGTAGTCGAAAAGGGTGTCGTCGACGTCCCAGAGCACGGCCTTGATGTCCATGATCCGACGGTAGCCCGAGGCCTGCCGTCCTGTCCGGAGGATGGGGGATGACGAAGGGGCGGCACCCGGACTGCCGGATACCGCCCCTGCCGTACGAGAGTTACGCGACCAGCCTGGCCAGGGCCGCGTCGATCCTCGCCATGGTCTTCTCCCGGCCCAGGATCTCCAGGGACTCGAAGAGGGGGAGGCCGATTGTGCGGCCGGTGACGGCGACGCGAACCGGGGCCTGGGCCTTGCCGAGCTTGAGGCCGTGGGCCTCGCCGGCGGCCAGGACGGCCTCCTTCAGGGACTCGGCCGAGGTCCAGTCGGCCGCCTCCAGCTTCTCCTTCGCCGTACGGAGCAGCGCGTCGGAGCCCTCCTTCATGGCCTTCGCCCAGCTCGCCTCGTCCTCCGCCGGCTCCGGCAGGAACAGGAAGTCGACGTTCTCCGTGATCTCCGAGAGGACCTTGAGGCGGGTCTGCGCGTGGGGGGCGATGGCCTCCCACTTGGCCTCGTCGAAGTCCTCCGGCGCCCAGGGGGCGAACGGGGCCTTCAGCCACGGGGCGCAGCGCTCGGTGAAGTCCTTCACATCCAGCAGGCGGATGTGGTCGGCGTTGATCGCCTCGGCCTTCTTCAGGTCGAAGCGGGCCGGGTTGGGGTTCACGTCCGCGACGTCGAAGGCGGCGACCATCTCCTCGATCGTGAAGATGTCCTTGTCGGCGGAGAGCGACCAGCCGAGCAGGGAGAGGTAGTTGAGCAGGCCCTCGGGGAGGAAACCGCGCTCCCGGTAGAGGTTCAGGCTCGACTCCGGGTCGCGCTTGGAGAGCTTCTTGTTGCCCTCGCCCATCACGTACGGCAGGTGGCCGAAGGACGGGATCTCCTTGGCGATGCCCAGCTCGGTCAGTGCCTTGTAGAGGGCGATCTGTCGGGGCGTGGAGGAGAGCAGGTCCTCGCCGCGCAGGACGTGGGTGATCTCCATCAGCGCGTCGTCGACGGGGTTGACGAGCGTGTAGAGCGGGGCGCCGTTCGCGCGGACGATGCCGTAGTCCGGCACGTTCTCCGGGGTAAAGGTCAGCTCTCCGCGAACCAGGTCCGTGAAGGTGATCGTCTCGTCGGGCATCCGGAAGCGGACGATCGGCTCACGGCCCTCGGCCTCGTACCGGGCCTTCTGCTCCGGGGTGACCTCGCGGCACTTGCCGTCGTAGCCGGAGGGCTTTCCGGCGGCGCGGGCGGCGTCACGGCGCTCCTCCAGTTCGGAGGCGGTGCAGTAGCAGTGGTAGGCGTGCCCGGCGTCCTTGAGCTTCTCGGCCACCTCCTGGTACGTCTCCATGCGCTGCGACTGGCGGTACGGCGCGTGCGGGCCGCCCACCTCGGGGCCCTCGTCCCAGGTGAAGCCCAGCCAGCGCAGGGAGTCCAGGAGCTGCCCGTAGGACTCCTCGGAGTCGCGGGCCGCGTCGGTGTCCTCGATGCGGAAGACGAACGTGCCGCCGGTGTGGCGGGCGAACGCCCAGTTGAACAGGGCCGTACGGACCAGGCCCACATGGGGGTTGCCGGTCGGGGACGGACAGAAACGTACGCGGACGGAGCCGTTAGCCACGCTTGATCACCTTGTTGGTGAGAGTGCCGATGCCTTCGATGGTGACGGCGACCTCGTCGCCGACGTTGAGGGGGCCGACCCCTGCCGGGGTGCCCGTGAGGATCACGTCGCCGGGGAGCAGCGTCATGGCCTCGGTGATGTTGACGATCAGGTCCTCGATGGAGTTGATCATCTCGCTCGTCCGGCCCAGCTGGCGCTGCCCGCCGTTGACCGTGAGCTGGATGGTCAGGTCGCTCGGGTCGAGGTCGGTCTCCACCCAGGGGCCCAGCGGGCAGGAGGTGTCGAAGCCCTTGGCCCTGGCCCACTGCTTCTCGCGCTTCTGGACGTCACGGGCGGTGACGTCGTTGGCGCAGGTATAGCCGAAGACCACGTCCTTGACGCGTTCGCGCGGGACCTCGCGGCACAGGCGGCCGATGACGACGGCCAGCTCTGCCTCGTGGTGCAGTTCCTGCGAGAACGAGGGGTACTGGATCTCGTCGCCGGAGCCGATCACCGAGGTGGCCGGCTTGAAGAAGGCGAACGGGGCGTCGGGTACCTCGTTGCCCAGCTCGCGCGCGTGTTCGGCGTAGTTGCGGCCGAAGGCCACGATCTTGTTGGGGAGCACCGGCGGCAGCAGCCTGACCTTGCTGAGCGGGACCTTCGTACCGGAGAGCTCGAAGTCCGCGAACGGAATGCCCTTGATGATGTCGAGGACGAGCTCGTCCGGCTTGTCGCCCTCGACCGCGCCGAAGGCTACGTTCCCGTCGATGGAGAACCTGGCGATGCGCACGGGATGCTTGCGCCCCTTAACTGAGCTGGCTGGAGTCTGACGGTCCAGGCTAACGCGGGGCGGGGTGCCCGCCTCGCGCATTATTGGTGACGCACGCACGCCGAAGGGCGCCCGGCACGTGCCGGGCGCCCTTCGGCTTCGCACGCACGGGAATCCGCCGAATCTTCACAGAAACCGGGTTGAGCGGTTGACGGATCCCGCGCGTACTTGAGCGTGCAACTACTCCGCCGCCTGGACCGGGACCGTCATCAGGATCGTCCGCCGGGGGTTGGCGGTCTGGGAGGGGAGGTCGACGGAGTGCTCCTGCTCCGGCGTGCGCAGGTCCTCGGCGTCGGCGAGGTGGGCCAGCGTCGTACGCCGGGGGTTGGCTATGTTGCGGAACATCGTCGTCGTCTTCACTGGTGTCCTGGACCTCGTCATGTACGGGCGCCGGGCGGACCGCAAGGGCCGTCCCACAAGCGCGGGTTGTCGGATTCGCCATCCCTGTAAAGCGTCAGGCTAAACATGCGATTCCCGGGTCAAGTCGTGAAGAAGGCATGATCGGCGTGTGAGTTTCCTCACTCAGTCGTGGGTAAAACGGGCAATCCCGGCCATCAATTCGCCCCCACGAAACGGACATCTGTTACCTGAAGCGCTCATTCCGCTCCTGATCATGGCGACTGGGACACCCAGCTCACGCCATGAAGTCGCACGGTTATGTCCGTAATAAGCGGAAACACCTTCCACGCCCGGTGACACAGTCCTCACATGCTGTCACAGTGAACAGACCGTTACCCATTGGCCTTGTTGCAGATCCGGCACTGTGCTGGAATTCCACGGACCGCCGCAGGATCGTGCCGGCGCGCAGAGGCGCAGATCAACAGCGCCTGGCGGCGGTGGGAGGGGGAGCCAGCGCCGGTCACTCACGACCACCCAATTGGGGACGTATTCAGGGCGCCCCCGAAGACGCCGACACCGTCCCGCCGTTCACGCGGTGGGGCGCCTGGTCCAGAGGTTGCGACGCTAGTGCAGGGACGTTTCAAGAGGGATGGCAGCGCTTCGGCGGAGCCGGAGCCACACAACGGAGCCGGTAACGGTTCCTCCCCCCAGCACGCCCAGAACCCGGGTCCGGCGGAGATCGGCGACGGCGGGGAGCGCTCCGGGCGCCCCGGCGCGTCAGTTGCTCCCGTGCCGTCCGGGAAATCCAAGGGCGGTACCAACGGCGGAGTCGGCCACGGCTCCCGAATAGCCCTGCGCAACTGGCGCATCTCGACCCGTCTCGTCTCGCTGCTCGCGCTCCCCGTGGTGGCGGCGACCTCGCTCGGTGCCCTGCGCATCGGCGACAACGTGGACGACATCCAGCAGCTCGACAACATGCGGCTGCTCACCGACATGACCAAGCAGGCGACCGAGCTCGCCACCGCGCTCCAGCAGGAGCGTGACCAGTCGGCCGGTCCCCTGTCGCACGGTCTGAACGCCAACGACTACACGGTCAAGGGCGCCCGCGAGAAGACCGACCAGGCCCGCATCCAGTTCACGGACGCGACCCAGGCCGCCGAGACCGCGAACACCACCACGAAGTTGCCCGGTGTCCGCGACAGCCTCGTCCGGGTCGTGCGCGAGCTCTACAACCTCAGCACCATCCGCAAGAACGCCTACGTGGACCCCAAGAACTCCACGCAGACGGTCGAGGCCTACCACCGCCTGGTCGACCAGCTGCTGGAGCTGTCCACGGACATGGCCGAGGCCACCAGCAACCCGGACATGATCAAGCGGACCCGTGCCCTGGCGGCCTTCTCCTCCGCCAAGGAGTACGCCTCCGTGCAGCGCGCGGTCATCGCGGCGGCCCTGCCCGAGACCGACAACAAGGCCGGCCAGCTCTCCGAGAACGACCGGCTGTACGCGTTCGCGGCGCTGGGCAACGAGGAGTCCGACCGCAGCACCTTCCGCGACATCTACGGCTCCGGTGCCGAGGTCAAGACCAGGCCGATCGACGACGCGAGCCCCACCATCGAGGCCTCCGACGTCTACGCGGACCGGGTCCTCGCCAGCGCGGGTGGGCTGGGCGGGCAGGACAAGCGCTCGTACAAGGACTGGACCGACGACTCCGCGGCCAAGATCGAGCAGATGAAGAAGATCGAGGGCTCGCTCCTCGAGGAGATGGAACAGACCGCCCGTAACCTCCGCGCCGACGCGGAGCAAGAGGCGATCATCTCCGGTGCGCTGATCCTGCTCGTCCTCGGTGTCTCCCTGGTCGGCGCGTTCGTCGTGGCCCGGTCGATGATCCGCTCGCTGCGCCGACTGCAGGACACCGCGACCAAGGTCGCCCAGGACCGGCTGCCCGAGCTGGTCAAGCAGCTGTCGGAGTCGGACCCGCAGGACGTCGACACCTCCGTCGAGTCGGTCGGTGTGCACTCCCGGGACGAGATCGGCCAGGTGGCCGCGGCCTTCGACGACGTGCACCGCGAGGCCGTCCGCCTCGCCGCCGAGCAGGCCCTCCTGCGGGGCAACGTCAACGCGATGTTCACCAACCTCTCGCGCCGCTCCCAGGGCCTCATCCAGCGTCAGCTCTCGCTCATCTCCGAACTGGAGTCGCGCGAGGCCGACCCGGACCAGCTGTCCTCCCTGTTCAAGCTCGACCACCTCGCGACCCGCATGCGCCGTAACGGTGAGAACCTCCTCGTTCTCGCCGGTGAAGAGCCCGGCCGCCGCTGGACCCGCCCGGTCCCGCTGGTCGACGTGCTCCGCGCCGCAGCCTCCGAGGTGGAGCAGTACGAGCGCATCGAACTGTCCTCCGTGCCGACGACCGAGGTCGCCGGCCGCGTGGTCAACGACCTCGTGCACCTCCTCGCCGAGCTGCTGGAGAACGCCACCTCCTTCTCCTCGCCGCAGACCAAGGTCAAGGTCACCGGTCACGCCCTGCCCGACGGCCGGGTGCTGATCGAGATCCACGACACGGGTATCGGCCTCTCCCCCGAGGACCTCGCGGCGATCAACGAGCGGCTCGCCTCGCCGCCCACCGTGGACGTGTCGGTCTCCCGCCGCATGGGTCTGTTCGTGGTCGGCCGGCTGTCCCAGCGCCACGGCATCCGTATCCAGCTGCGCCCGTCCGACTCGGGCGGTACGACCGCGCTCGTCATGCTTCCGGTCGACGTGGCACAGGGCAACAAGAAGCCCATGCCGAACAAGCCCGGCCAGGGCGCTCCGTCCACCGGCGGTCCGGCCGCCGCGCAGGCCGCGGCC
>NZ_LRTR01000135.1 GCF_001550375.1 Streptomyces europaeiscabiei
ACCGACGGCGGCCCGGGTGCGGTCCCGCCCAAGCAGGGCAAGGAACGTTCCGGCAGGCGCCGTCCGCAGCTGCCCGGCCGTGGTGGCCCGCGGGCCGAGCTGCCCGGTGGCAATTCCCCGTCGCGGACGCCGAGCTGGAGCGACGACAACGCGCAGCCGTCCGTGCCGCGCGCCTCGCTGGACGCCCCGCGCGGCCACGAGGAGCAGCCGGACGTCACCGCGCCGATGCCGCGCGTGAACCCCGGCCAGGTTCCGGGCTCGCCCACGGACCTCCCGCGTTCCCCGCGGGCCGACTTCGACAGCCAGCGCCCCGGCGCGGGCGCGCCGCAGGACGGCACCGGGTCCTATGTCCGCTCCGACGTGTTCGGCGGGGCCGGTGCTCCGCCGGCGCCCACCGGTCCGTCCCGGGGCGCCTCGCAGGACCCGTCGTCCACCGGCCAGTTCGCCATGCCGGGCTACGACGCCGCCGGCACGGGCCAGTTCCCGGCTCCGGGCCGGCCCAACCCGCAGGACCCGGGACAGTACGGGGCGCCCGGCCGGCAGAACGGCCAGGGCTCCGGGCAGTACAACGCTCCGGGTCGGCAGAACGGCCAGGACACCGGCCAGTTCGAGCGGCCTCAGGTCAACGGGGAGAGCTTCGGCGCGCCCCGCCCGC
>NZ_LRTR01000136.1 GCF_001550375.1 Streptomyces europaeiscabiei
CCGGTGCCGCCGCAGCGTCCCCCGATGCCCCCGCAGCGCCCCGCGCGCCCGCAGGAGCCGGAGGCACTGCCCCCGGCGACGGGTCCGATGGACGGCCGTACGCCGCTGTACGACACGCTGGAGACCAACTGGTTCCACGGTCAGGGCGGGCAGAACGGTCAGCAGCCGGGCCACCAGCAGGGCAACGGTTCGGCGCCGCAGCAGCAGACCGCCCCCGCTCCCCAGGCTCCGGTCGCTCCCCAGGCTCCGGTCGCTCCTCAGACTCCGGTCGCTCCTCAGCGTCCGGCGACCCCCGCCGCGCCTGCTTCCCCCAACTGGCGCAGCACACCCAACGACGACCTGGTCCGCCAGGCCGAACGTGCCCGACAGCCTTCGGCGGGCGGGGTCACCACCTCCGGCCTGCCGCGCCGGGTCCCGCGCGCGAACCTCGTGCCGGGCACGGCTCAGCAGCAACAGCACCAAACCGGTCCGCAGGTCTCGCGTTCGCCTGACGACGTACGCGGCCGACTGACCAATCTCCGTCGGGGCATCGCGCAGGGTCGACAGGCCGGCAACGGCCAGACCGGCAGCTTCCCGAGCCCCACTCACCAGCAGGAGCGTTAGTTGAGCCAGATGAGCCAGGCGGCACAGAACCTCAACTGGTTGATCACCAACTTTGTGGACAACACCCCCGGGGTGTCCCACACCGTCGTCGTATCCGCCGACGGTCTTCTTCTGGCGATGTCGGAAGGCTTTCCGCGCGACCGTGCTGATCAGCTCGCGGCCGTCGCCTCCGGACTCACCTCGCTCACGGCCGGGGCCTCCCGGATCTTCGAGGGTGGGGACGTGGCCCAGACGGTGGTCGAGATGGAGCGCGGCTTCCTCTTCCTGATGTCCGTCTCCGACGGATCGTCCCTGGCCGTCCTCGCCCATCCCGAGTGCGACATCGGCCTGGTCGGTTACGAGATGGCGTTGCTCGTCGACCGCGCGGGCGCCGTGCTCACGCCCGACCTGCGCGCCGAACTCCAAGGCAGTCTGCTCCACTGACGCCTGCGGATCCACACAACTCACAAATCACCGTCCGGCCGCCAAAGCCCCCACCGGCCCCCGTCAGACGGCACGACTGACCGACTTGCTGTCCCGCTCGGAGGATCAATGACCCCGCCCACCGCTCCTCACGATCCGTACGCAGAGCCGTACGGAGACGAGGGCGACCAGCCTCTGGTTCGGCCGTACGCCATGACCGGTGGTCGGACGCGGCCGCGATACCAGCTCGCCCTCGAGGCGCTGATCAGCACGACGGCAGACCCCGCGCACCTGACGGGGCTGCTCCCCGAGCACCAGCGGATCTGCCACCTGTGCCGCGAGGTGAAGTCGGTGGCCGAGGTGTCGGCCCTGCTGTCCATGCCTCTCGGTGTGGCACGGATCCTTGTGGCGGACCTCGCCGAGGCCGGACTCGTCGCGATCCACCAGCCCGGTGGCGACGAGAACGCCGGTGGCGCCCCGGACGTGACTCTGCTGGAAAGGGTTCTCAGTGGACTTCGGAAGCTCTGAATCGGGGCGGGCCACCACCTCGGCGAAGATCGTGGTGGCGGGCGGCTTCGGCGTGGGCAAGACCACGTTCGTCGGGGCCGTCTCGGAGATCAACCCGCTGCGTACCGAGGCCGTCATGACGTCCGCGTCCGCGGGCATCGACGACCTCACCCACACCGGCGACAAGACGACCACCACGGTCGCCATGGACTTCGGCCGCATCACCCTGGACCAGGACCTGATCCTGTACCTCTTCGGCACCCCCGGCCAGGACCGCTTCTGGTTCATGTGGGACGACCTGGTCCGCGGCGCCATCGGCGCCATCGTCCTCGTCGACACCCGCCGCCTCGCCGACTGCTTCCCCGCCGTCGACTACTTCGAGAACAGCGGCCTCCCCTTCGTCATCGCCCTCAACGGCTTCGAGGGGCACCAGCCGTACACGCCCGACGAGGTGCGCGAGGCCCTGCAGATCGGACCCGACACCCCGATCATCACGACGGACGCGCGTCATCGGTCGGACGCGAAGTCGGCGCTGATCACCCTCGTCGAGCACGCGCTCATGGCCCGCCTGCGGTAGGGCAGAGGGGCCGAAGTACCACGGCTGGGCCCAGAACAGGACCCAAGTCCACAACGCCCTACGACGCTTGTCGTAGTTACACCGAAGCCGGCTGTGTCCTTAGACACGGTCGGCCTCGGTGTTCATAACGTTTCGACAGAGAAATAGGGTGGTACGACCACGCGTCGCGGTCGATCGGTACCGCTGCGCTCACAATGCCCCCGCTTTTTGCTGGGGCTCGCTCTTTATGACCGATTTATCTGGGACTTACATCACGCGGAATCGTTGCCTCCCGGTGTTTGGAAGTCCTCAGCGTGACGTGCTGGAATGCCTGAACTGCCCATTAGTCAAAGACGTACTAGGGCGTGGAGTCACCCGCGGCACGACGTAGGTGCCGGCGCCGAGAGGTTGTTGGTCGAGTGAGGCGAAGCAAGAAAGGTCCCGAGCCGTCGGCGCGGGGCAATTTCACCCCGCCGTCGCGCGGAGCGGCACCCGCACAAGTGACCCGACCGGAGCCGACGGCAGCTCCCGCGCCCAGCGGCAGTCGTCTCTCCCCGCGCAACTGGCGGGTCCCCACGCGCCTGAACGCGATCCTCCTCATACCCGTGCTGGTCGGCCTGATCATGGGCGGCTTCCAGGTGAAGAACTCGATCGACACCTGGCAGGAGGCGAAGGACGCCGAGAAGGTGGCCAAGATCGTGGCCGCCGCCGGTGCCTACGCCGAAGCGCTGCTCAACGAGCGGGACATCTCCGCCCAGCCGCTGCTGGACGGCGACCGGGACAGCGAGGTCGTCAAGGACGCCCGCGCCTTCACCGACGAGAAGGCCGACGCCTTCCACGCGGAGGTCGTCGGAATGCCGGCCGGTCAGGGCCTGGAGCGCCGACTCCGTCTGGTCGAGGAGGCCGAACCACAGCTGGCGAAGCTCCGGCAGGCCGCCTTCACCCGGGCCGCCGACCCGGTACAGACCGAAGAGGGCTACGTCACCGTCGAGCACCTCCTGGCGGAGTTCTCCAACGAGCTCGGCCTCGGTACCGGCAACATCACCGCGTACGGCCGTACGGTCTACGCGGTCACGCTCGCCAAGGGCGCCGCCTCGCTGCAGCGCGCGATCGGCACCCACCTGCTGGTCCGGCCCAGCGAGGACCAGAAGGTCTTCCGCCAACAGGTCACCGCGTTCACCTCGTACGCCTACCTGGAGAACATCGCCGTACAGGAGTACGTCTCCGGCGGCACCGAGGCCGACGCCGCGCGCCTCCAGGCGGTCATGGAGCAGAAGACCGAAGAGGGCAAGAAGCAGGCCGCCGAAGCCGCGGCCAAGAACGCCGACTACGTCCCGCCGCCGGACACCATGCTGAAGATGATCCAGGCGATCGGCAGCGGCGCCCCGCCCGAGGATCTCGCGAAGCAGGGCGTCACCTACCAGAACTGGATGGCGGCCTCCACGCTGAAGTTCGAGGGCTACAGCGAGGTCGAGACCGACCTGATCAACCGCGCCGTGTCCGAGGCCGGCCAGATCGCCTCCGACGCCCAGCGTGACGCCTACATCAACGGCGCCATCGTCATCGTCGCCCTGCTCGCCGCGTTCATCATCGCCGGGATCATGGCCCGCCAGATGAGCCGCGCGATGCGCCAGCTGCGCAACGCCGCCTTCGGCATCGCCGAGCAGCGTCTTCCGATGCTGGTCGACCAGCTCTCGCGCACCGACCCCGGCCGGGTCGACACCCGGGTCGCGCCGATCCCCATCAACACCACGGACGAGATCGGCGAAGTCGCCCGCGCCTTCGACCAGGTCCACCGCGAGGCCGTCCGGCTCGCCGCCGAGCAGGCCCTCCTGCGGGGCAACATCAACGCGATCTTCACCAACCTCTCGCGCCGCAACCAGTCGCTGATCGAGGGCCAGCTGACCCTGATCACCGACCTGGAGAACAACGAGGCCGACCCGGACCAGCTGGAGAACCTCTTCAAGCTGGACCACCTGGCGACCCGTATGCGCCGCAACGGCGAGAACCTCCTGGTCCTCGCCGGCGAGGAGCCCGGCCGCCGCTGGGACCAGCCGGTCCCGCTGGTCGACGTGCTGCGCGCCGCCTCCTCCGAGGTGGAACAGTACGAGCGCATCGAGCTCTCCGGCGTGCCGGAGGCCGAGATCCACGGCCGCGCCGTGACCGACCTCGTGCACCTGCTCGCCGAGCTCCTGGAGAACGCCACCACGTTCTCCTCCCCGCAGACCAAGGTCCGTGTCACCGCGACCCGTCTCCCCGACGGCCGCGTGATGATCGAGATCCACGACAAGGGCATCGGCCTCACCGCCGAGGACTTCGCGGACATCAACCACAAGCTGGCCAACCCGCCGACCGTGGATGCCGCGATCTCGCAGCGCATGGGTCTCTTCGTGGTCGGCCGGCTGTCCGACCGGCACGGCATCCGCGTCCAGCTCCGTCCCTCGGGCGAGCAGGCCGGTACGACCTCGCTGGTCATGCTCCCCGACGTCATCACCCACGGTGGCGGTGGCGAGCAGCAGCAGCCGGCGGCCGACCAGTTCACGGTCTCGCAGATCATCCCGGAACAGCAGCACGCATTCCAGCAGCCGGCCATGACCCCGATGCGGACCGCCGCCGAGCTGGGCTTCGACGACAGCCGCTACGAGGTGCCGGACGACATCCGCGACCTGGACCCCGTGGGCCGTTCGCTGATGCGCGACGAGCGCCGCGCGGCCCTGGAGGCACAGGCGCACCCGCAGCTGCCCCCGGGCCAGACGCCGCGCTACGGCGACGACTTCCAGTCGCCCGAGCAGTCCTACGACAACGGCGCGACGGCGTACGCGGACCCGCAGCGGTCGTACGACCAGCAGACGGCGTACGAGGAGCCGCAGCAGCCGTCGTACGACGAGGCGTACTTCGGTCCGAACGGCAACGGTGCGGTGAACGGCAACGGGCATCTGCCGGGCGGGAACGACGCGTTCACCACTACCGGCGGTTACCCTGAGCCCGCCTATACGGAGCCCGTCCAGGACGAGCACGCGACGGCCGCCACGAGCGCCCCGGAGACGTACTCGGGCTTCGAAGAGCCGTCCTATCAGGACGACTGGCCGCAGCAGCAGAACTACCAGAACTCGTACCGCTCCGAGTACGCTCCGGAACCGGAATCTACGCAGGCCGCTGACGTGAAGGAGCCGGACCGCGTAGGCTTCGACCGTCCGGGACCCACCCCCTCCGCCGGCCACGCGCTGACCGACGCCGGCCTGCCCCGCCGCGGATCCACCGCGAGCGCGGGCGGCACGAGCGCGGGCGCCGTGAACGGACGGCAGGAAGTGGCCCAGGACCAGCCGACGGCCGGGGGACCGAACGGCGACTGGCGCTCGGACAACGACGCGCGCTGGCAGCAGGCCTCCCAGCTGAAGAAGCCCAAGGCGGGCGGGGTCACCTCTTCCGGCCTGCCGCGGCGGGTGCCCAAGGCCAACCTGGTCGAGGGCGCCGCCCAGACGACCCCGCAGGGAGGTCCACAGATCTCCCGCGCTCCCGAGGACGTCCGGGGCAGGCTGAGCAACCTGCGCCGCGGGGTCCAGCGGGGGCGCGACGCAAGCAGTGAAACGAACGGCCAGGCCACGAGGAATCACCACAGTGGTCCTGACAGCACCTACAACCAGGAGCGTTAGTGTGAGCCCGATGAGCCAGGCGGCGCAGAACCTGAACTGGTTGATCACCAATTTCGTGGACAACACCCCCGGGGTGTCGCACACGGTGGTGGTCTCCGCCGACGGACTCCTTCTGGCGATGTCCGAAGGGTTTCCCCGTGACCGTGCCGACCAGCTGGCGGCCGTCGCGTCGGGTCTGACCTCTCTGACCGCGGGCGCCTCCCGCATTTTCGAAGGTGGCAGCGTCAATCAGACGGTTGTGGAGATGGAGCGGGGATTCCTCTTCATCATGTCCGTTTCCGATGGTTCCTCGCTCGCCGTTCTCGCACATCCCGAGGCCGACATCGGTCTCATCGGGTACGAGATGGCACTTCTGGTGGACCGTGCCGGTACGGTCCTGACGCCCGATCTTCGTGCGGAGCTCCAGGGCAGCCTGCTCAACTAACAGTCAGACGGTGCGTTTTGGCGTCCCGGGGCCGTAAGGTTTCGGGACGCGGCTTCCAATGAGCCATGGATGCCAGCACAGTCGGAGGAGGAGAGAACGTGGCAACACCCCCAGGCGGTTCATCGTCGGGCAACTGGTCCTACCCTGGCCAGGGGCCGGGCCAGGGTGACCAGAACCGGTACAACTTCCCCTCCGCACCGAGCCGTCAGCAGCCGTACGCACCTCAGGGCCCCGGTCCTTCGCCGTACGACCAGCCGTCGGCGCCTCGCATCCAGCCCGTGCAGCCGCAGCGCCGCACCCCCGAGCCGTCGCCCGCAGGGGCGGCGCACAACCCCCTGGTGCGCCCGTACGCCATGACGGGCGGCCGCACCAGGCCTCGCTACCAGCTCGCCATCGAGGCACTGGTGCACACCACCGCGCAGCCGCATCAGATGCAGGGCCAGTTGCCCGAGCATCAGCGGATCTGCAACCTCTGCCGGGAGATCAAGTCGGTGGCCGAGATCTCGGCCCTCCTGACGATTCCTCTCGGCGTGGCCAGGATCCTCGTCGCCGACTTGGCAGAGGCGGGCCTGGTCGCCATTCATCAGCCCGGCGGCGACGAGAGCGCCGGCGGCCAGCCAGCTGTGACTTTGCTCGAAAGGGTGCTCAGTGGACTTCGCAAGCTCTAGCGGAGGGCCTTCCCGCTCCACCACGTCCGCGAAGATCGTGGTGGCGGGCGGCTTCGGCGTGGGCAAGACCACGTTCGTCGGGGCCGTCTCGGAGATCAACCCGCTGCGTACCGAGGCCGTCATGACGTCCGCGTCCGCGGGCATCGACGACCTCACCCACACCGGCGACAAGACGACCACCACGGTCGCCATGGACTTCGGCCGCATCACCCTGGACCAGGACCTGATCCTGTACCTCTTCGGCACCCCCGGCCAGGACCGCTTCTGGTTCATGTGGGACGACCTGGTCCGCGGCGCCATCGGCGCCATCGTCCTCGTCGACACCCGCCGCCTCGCCGACTGCTTCCCCGCCGTCGACTACTTCGAGAACAGCGGCCTCCCCTTCGTCATCGCCCTCAACGGCTTCGAGGGGCACCAGCCGTACACGCCCGACGAGGTGCGCGAGGCCCTGCAGATCGGACCCGACACCCCGATCATCACGACGGACGCGCGTCATCGGTCGGACGCGAAGTCGGCGCTGATCACCCTCGTCGAGCACGCGCTCATGGCCCGCCTGCGGTAGGCCCGCGGCGCTCAGCCTGTACGAAGGGGCCCCCTGCTACAGAGGGGCCCCTTCGTTGTGCTCGGCTCCCGTTCACCGCCGTCGGGGTGAGCGTGTGGGTACGACTGCCGGTCCGTCGTGGCTGCGCAGTTCCCCGCGCCCCTGAAAGACTC
This sequence comes from Streptomyces europaeiscabiei, assembly GCF_001550375.1. Taxonomy (GTDB): domain Bacteria; phylum Actinomycetota; class Actinomycetes; order Streptomycetales; family Streptomycetaceae; genus Streptomyces; species Streptomyces europaeiscabiei. The sequence continues at coordinate 7,528 of NZ_LRTR01000136.1, forward strand.
CGTGCGCGCCCCATGCCCTCAAGGGGCGCCGGGAACTGCGCGAGCAACCACACACGACCCGCAGCCGACCCCGATCCGCAGGACAGCGGCGCTGAACCGGGGCCGGGCACGGCCAAGGGGCCCCTCTGCCACAGAGGGACCCCTTGGATGCGGCTCAGCGCCGCAGGCTTACCGCCAGCTGTGCGGTGCCCGGAAACCCGGCTCGCGCTCCAGGCGGCGCCCGCCGGCGCG
>NZ_LRTR01000137.1 GCF_001550375.1 Streptomyces europaeiscabiei
GGGCGGCCTCGGTGGGCCGGGGCCTCGACGGGCTGGGCGGCGGCGCGGGCCAGGAGCAGCGCGGTGATCGCGGCCACTTCCTCGGGCTCGGCGTGGCCCTTCTCGACGCGAATATCAGGCAGCTTCATGGGTGTCAGTCTCCGTGGAAGAGGTTTCCGCAGGGGTACCGCGAGGGAACCGGCGGGTTACTGCGGCGGGTTGCCGTGCTTGCGGGACGGCAGGTCCGCGTGCTTGGTGTGGAGCATCGCGAGGGAGCGGATGAGGACCGCGCGGGTGTCGGCGGGGTCGATCACGTCGTCCACGAGGCCGCGCTCGGCCGCGTAGTACGGGTGCATCAGTTCGGCCTTGTACTCCTTGACCATCCGGACCCGCATCGCCTCGGGGTCCTCGGCCTCGGCGATCTGCCGCCGGAAGATGACGTTGGCGGCACCTTCGGCGCCCATGACGGCGATCTCGTTGGTCGGCCACGCGTACGTGAGGTCGGCACCGATGGACTGGCTGTCCATGACGATGTAGGCCCCTCCGTACGCCTTGCGCAGGATGAGGGAGATCCGGGGCACGGTCGCGTTGCAGTACGCGTACAACAGCTTCGCGCCGTGGCGGATGATTCCGCCGTGCTCCTGGTCGACACCCGGGAGGAACCCGGGGACATCCAGCAGCGTGATGATCGGGATGTTAAAAGCGTCGCACATCTGGACAAAACGTGCAGCTTTTTCCGAGGCCTCGATGTCCAGGACGCCCGCGAGGCTCTGCGGCTGGTTGGCCACGATGCCGACGACCTGGCCGTCGAGACGGCCCAGCGCGCAGATGATGTTGCGGGCCCAGCGCTCGTGGACCTCCAGGTAGTCGCCGTCGTCGACGAGCTCCTCGATGACCTTGGTCATGTCGTACGGCCGGTTGCCGTCGGCCGGGACCAGGTCGAGGAGGACGTCGCCGCGGCGGTCCGCCGCGTCGGAGGGCTCCACGCGCGGCGGGTTCTCGCGGTTGTTCTGCGGGAGCATCGACAGGAGGTAGCGCACCTCGGCGATGCAGGTCTCCTCGTCGTCGTACGCGAAGTGGGCCACGCCGCTGGTCTCGGCGTGCACGTCCGCGCCGCCGAGGCCGTTCTGCGTGATCTCCTCGCCGGTGACCGCCTTGACGACGTCCGGGCCCGTGATGAACATCTGGGACGTCTCGCGGACCATGAACACGAAGTCGGTGAGGGCGGGGCTGTACGCCGCGCCGCCCGCGCAGGGGCCGAGCATCACGCTGATCTGCGGGATGACACCGGACGCCCTGGTGTTGCGCTGGAAGATGCCGCCGTACCCGGCGAGGGCGGAGACGCCCTCCTGGATACGGGCGCCCGCGCCGTCGTTGAGCGAGACCAGCGGAGCCCCGGCCGCGATGGCCATGTCCATGATCTTGTGGATCTTCGTGGCGTGGGCCTCGCCCAGCGCGCCGCCGAAGATGCGGAAATCATGGGCGTAGACGAAGACCGTACGGCCCTCCACCGTGCCCCAGCCGGTGACGACACCGTCGGTGTACGGCTTCTTGGACTCCAGACCGAATCCGGTGGCACGGTGCCGCCGCAACTGCTCGACCTCGTTGAAGGAGCCCGGGTCCAGCAGCAGCTCGATGCGCTCCCGGGAGGTCAGCTTGCCCTTGGCATGCTGCGCCTCGGTCGCCTTCTCGCTGGGGCCGGCCAACGCCTGGGCACGGATCTCGTGCAGCTCGGCCACTCGCCCTCGTGCGTCCGTCGGCTCACCCGGTGCCTCATCCAAAACGGTCATGTAGCGACCTTACGAAGCCGAGCAAGGAAAGCGGTCCGTCGACTCCGTACAGTCTCCGGCGTGTTTTCCTGGTACCCCTGAACAGAACCTCGTCGGCATGCAGGCGAACCGACTGCTCAGAGGGTGTGGAGCTTGTAGGAGTCACACAAAGGCGGTCAGGCCGCTCAGACGAGAGTCAGGTCACAGACGTGCGTGGCGCAGGCCTTGCCGGGGGTGACCCGGAGCCGTAGCCGGCCCCGTGTCGCCTCCAGCACCTCGACCGCTTCGTCCGCCCGGACGACCTCGCGGACCGGTCCGCGCCAGGTGATCTCCACCGGCTCGCCCGAGCGCGGCGGTTCGCTCACGCAGAGGGTAGCGGTCCTCCCCCGGCGGCGTAGCAGCACGCTCGCCCCGGCGGAGGCGGTCAGCGGGCCCGCCGTGGCGGACTGCCAGAAGTTGGCGGCCGTCAGACCGAGCGAGGGGACGTGGACGGCCTGGCACGTGGTGTCGTTGGCGAGGATCGACAACCAGTGCCGGTCGGCGGCACGAGCCGCCACGGCGTCGCGGGACGCTCCGGGCATCAGGAGGTAGACGTAGACGGCGTCCACCGGATCGGTGCCGTGGTCCAGCCAGACGGTCTGCCAGCGCCGGGTGCGGCGTTCGGCCGTGCTGGTGAGGTTGATGTCGGACCAGGCACCGGCGCGGTCCTCGCGCAGGGTGCGCAGGGCGCTGCCCGCGGGGTCCGGGAAGATCCAGCCCCCGTGGCCTTCCAGGTGCGCCCAGCGTCGGCCTCGTACGAGAGCCTGGGAGACTCCGCCTCCGCCCTCCCCGGGGGCGCCGCCGTCGGCCTCCCCGAGGTTCCGGTTGTCGACCACCGTCTCCACCGGCACCCCGTCGGTGCAGCTGATCCCCGACCCCAGACAGACGACGGCGTCGGCGACGCAGAACCAGGACTTGCGGGCCCGGAGGGTGGAGCCGAGACCTTCGAGGTGCTGGCCGATCGCCGCGTACTCGCCGTCCGTGGTGCCGCCGACCCATCGGGCGGCGGGCTTCGGCACGCCCCATTCGCCGCCCTCCTTGTCGGCGAGCCGCTTGGTGGAGACGGTCGTGCCGGGGAGGCGGTACCAGTCGACGGTGGGCCAGAACCAGTCCGTGTACTGGTCGCCGTGGTCCGCGGCCCACCAGAGGGTCAGCCCCGCGCCGGTGTGCCAGCCGCGCGGGTTCTCGCCGTTGCCGCACTCGTAGTGCGCGATGCGGTCGGAGGCCATGGCGATGTTCACCGTGAAGCCGGGGCGGCGGTGGACGGCTCTGTCCATGGCGGCGAAGAGACGGTGGCCGACGGGTTCGGGCGCGGCGGCGACCGGGGAGGCGGCGACGGCGTGCAGCCGGGCCAGGTCCGCGACGCCGAACTGCCTAGCCGTGAGGATCGGCGTGACCGTGTCGCGTTCGATCCATCCCTTGATCCGCCCGTGCCAGCGCTCGCGCTCGCCGGCGGTGGCGCCGAGCGCGAGCAGCGCGATCGCGGCGATGAGCCCCTGCCCATGGAAGTGGTCGCTCCGCATGATGTGCCGGTCGTCGCCCTTCAGGTGACCCCGGCTGATGGCACGGCCGTTGACGCTGTCCATCACCAGCCCGTCATGGATGAGGGGCGCGTACGCCCGTTCCACGCTGTCGAGGACGATCTGCCGGTTCGGGTCGGTCACCTCCCAGGAGGATCCGGCCAGCAGCGCGAAGAGCCGCCCCAGGCCGTCGAGCAGGACCTGTCCGTACGTCCCCGAGTAGGCCACCCAGGTGTGCTGCACGAACGAGCCGTCGGCGTACGGCCCGTCCCCCCGGGTGACATACGGGAAGACGGGCGAGAGGGCGTCCCGGGCCAGGGCGATCTTCTCGGGGGCACGGCCGAGGATGCCGCGCAGGGCCACGGAGCGGCACAGGTCGACGCGGTTGGCGCCCGTGGAGGTGCCGGTGTACTCGTGGAGCATCGCGTCGGGGACGAAGTGGTCGATCGCCGCGCAGGCGTCGGCCCTGCGGGTCGGCGTCAGCTCGTCGTACAGGGCGGCGACGATGTCCAGCAGGAGGCGGGGGCTGCCGATCTGCCACTCCCACCAGTTGCCGTAGCGGGTGGTGGAGGGGTTGTAGACCGACGCGGCGAGGTGGTCGAGGCCGCGCAGGACGTCCGCGAGGAGGGCGGCGTCGCCGGTCGAGCCGGTGCCCGGCTGCGCGTACGCCTGGGCCATCGTCCACAGGCGGCTGTAGCTCTGGGTGATCCTGGCGGGCGGGTCGAAGGGGTGGCCCGGCCAGAGGGAGCCGGTGGTGGGTGCCATGGCCGCGCGGAAGGCGTGGGCGAGGTCTCCGGTCTCGCGCAGGCGGGTGGCGTAGGGCTCGACGGCGGGGTCGTATCCGGCGCCGAGCGCGATGGTCAGCCAGCGGCGGCGGAGGGTGTCGTACGCGTCGGCGGCGTACGCGGTGGGGGCGGGAGCGGTCGTCGCCGCCAGGGTCGCGGCGAGGAGCAGGACGGTACGGCGGGTGGGGGCCATGCCCATGCCGTCTATCACCTCACCGCCACGGGATCAACAGTACGTGACGCTCCGGTCACCGAATCGATAAGGTTGAAACTTGAACGGAATAGGTCTACGGTGGGCCGTGTTCGATTCGTTGAACATTGAACAACACCACTCAAGGAGTACGTCATGGGCATCTTCGGCCGCAGCACGACCACCGAGACCGCCACCGCCACCGTCTCCGCGGTGAACCCCGAGCTGGCGGCGCTGACCGGCGACTACACGATCGACGCGTCCCACACCACGATCGGCTTCACGGCCCGCCACGCCATGGTCACCAACGTCAAGGGCGGCTTCCTCGACTTCTCCGGCAGCCTGCACCTGGACGGCTCGGACCCGTCCCGGTCCACCGCCTCCCTCGACGTCAAGATGGAGAGCATCGACACCGGCAACGCCGACCGTGACGGTCACCTGAAGAGCGCGGACTTCTTCAAGACGGAGGAGTTCCCCACGATGACCTTCCGCTCCACCGAGGCGGTGGCCCTCGGCGGCGACGACTACCGCATCACCGGCGACCTCTCCATCCTCGGCACGACCAGGCCGCTCACCATCGACCTGGAGTTCAACGGCGCGGCCAAGGACCCCTTCGGCAACGAGCGCGTCGGCTTCGAGGGCAAGGCGGAGATCCTGCGCTCCGAGTGGGGCCTCACGTGGAACGCGGCGCTGGAGACGGGCGGCGTCCTGGTGTCGGACAAGATCAAGCTGAGCTTCGACATCTCGGCGATCCGGAACGCGTGAGCCCTCGGCGGCGACGCCTAGCTGTTCCGACACCCGTTGAGCACACCCGCCCTCCGACTCCCCGTATCAGGAGGGCGGGTGCTCGGCATGTCCGGACACATCGAGCGGTTCGTGGCGCCTCTCGGCCCTCGGCCCTCGGCCGTCGTCTCGGACCCGGGGCCCATCGGGGCCGGCATGCTGCTCGGCTTCGGCGCGAAGGCGCGGCACCCCGTGAGGCCCGTCAGGCGTGCGCGGGACCGAGCGGGCGCATCGGGCGTCCGCCTCCCTCACCGGGCCACCCGTCCCTCCTCCAGCCTCGCGACCGCCGCCGCCACCTGAGCCGCCAGGCTCTGCGGAGTACGGGCCCGCAGCACCCCGAGCATGGCGAGGTACTGGTCCGTCCTGCCGAGCCCGTCGAAGGCGGCCTTCGCGCGGGGGTTGCGCTCCAGCGCGGCCGCGAGATCCTCCGGGACCACGGCGTTCTTCTGCGACTCGTACGCCGCCTCCCATCGGCCGTCCGCCCGCGCCGCGGCCACCTCCGCGAGGCCACCGGCCCGCATCCGGCCGGCGGCGGTCAGCTCCCCCACCCGCCGCACATTCACCATCGACCAGTCGCCGCCCGGCCTGCGCGGGGTGATCCGCTGCAGGAAGTACGCCTCGTCGAGGCGCCGCCGGTGGCCCGTGATCCAGCCGTGGCAGAGGGCCACGTCATTGACGTCACCGGCGCTGACCGAACGAATCCCCGACCCCTTCTTGGCGACCTTGACCCACAGACCGCCGCTGCTCGGGGCGGGGTGGGCGGTCAGCCAGGCATCGAGGCGGCCGGCGTCGGGGAACGCGTGGGCCTCCGCGCCTTCGGAAGTCGTGACCTCGGGAGTCGTGACCTCGGGAGTCGTGACCTCGGGGGTGGTGCCTTCGGAAGTCGGGCCCTCGGGAGTGGTCATGCTCCGCACGGTAGACCCGATGTAGGTCGGTTCTTGTCCTATACGACGACCGCGTCGTCCAGCACCTGATCGAGCACCCGGCGCTGCCGCCCCTCCGGGTCGGGGCTGGACAGCCCCGCCGTGCTCACCAGCGCCTTCCACAGCGCCCAGCCGCGTGCCCGGCGCCATGCGTCGTCGGGCAGGCCGACGGCCTCGCGGAAGGCCTTCCGTTCCTCGCCGGTGAAGTGGTTCCAGGCGATGACGAGGTCACAGGCGGGGTCGCCGACGCCGGAGGAGCCGAAGTCGATGACGGCGCAGAGGGTGCCGTCCGTGGCGAGGAGGTTCCCGACGGCGACATCACCGTGGAACCACGTCGGCGGCGACGGCCAGGCCGACGTCAGCGCGTCCGCCCAGACGGCACGGCAGGCGGCGACGTCGTCCAGGCCCGCCAGCCGCTCCAGGGCCGCTTCGACCTCGTCGCCGTACACGCTGGGATGGCAGCCGCGGAAGTACGAGTGCCGCCCGGCCGCCGGACCCCGGCCGAGCGGGGCCCTGCGCAGTTCGCCCAGGAAGGCGCCGAGATCGCGGGCCAGTCGCGTGCGGTCGACGCCCGCCGCGACCTCGACCGTGTCCCCGGGGAGCCACCGCCGCACCGACCACGAGAACGGGTAGCCCTCCCCCGGCCTCCCGGCGGCGACCGGCTCCGGCACGGGCACCGGCAGGTGCCGGGCCAGCGCGGGCAGACAGCGGTCCTCCTTCGCCACCGCGGCCGCATAGCCCTCGGCGCTCGGCAGCCGGACCGTCAGCTCGTCGCCGAGTCTGAAAGTGCGGTTGTCCCAGCCCTGCCGGTCGACGGGCCGGACGGGCAGCTCGCTCCAATCGGGGAACTGGGCCGAGATCAGGGCGCGTACGAGGTCCGGGGTGATGTCGATCACCGGGTCAGTGTGCGCGCTCCCTCGACGCCGCCGCACGGCCTTTTCGCGGGAGTGGTGCGTGGGCCGGAAGTGAAGCTGGCTGATTCACGCCTCTTGTGTGGGGGCTTTCGGCGTTCTCATAATCCTGCAACAGAAATTGACCTGGGCATGCCATCAAGGCTGATTTCTTGCCGTCGTGTTGGCATGCCTATGTCATGTCTGCGTTTCGGTTGCACGAGCCATCGCATGTCAACCCCCCACGGAAGGCATCACGTTGAAGCGACTCATCACCGCTCTGAAGAGATGTGCGGCTGTCGGTGCCGCCGCGCTCGCGATCGCCAGTCTGCAGCCCGTGTCGGCGGCCGAGGCCGCGCCTGCGCCGGTGGTCGGCGGAACGCGCGCCGCACAGGGCGAGTTCCCGTTCATGGTCCGGTTGTCGATGGGCTGTGGCGGATCGCTGTACACCCAGCAGATCGTGCTCACCGCCGCGCACTGCGTGAGCGGCTCCGGCAACAACACCGGCATCACGGCGACCGCCGGCGTCGTGGACCTCCAGAACACCAGCGGCCGGATCCAGGTCCGCTCCACCAAGGTGCTCCAGGCCCCCGGCTACAACGGCACCGGCAAGGACTGGGCGCTCATCAAGCTCGCCCAGCCGATCAACCTTCCGACCCTGAAGATCGCCACCACCACGCAGTACAACACCGGCAACTTCACCGTCGCCGGCTGGGGCGCCACCCGGGAGGGCAGTGCCGGGTCCCGCTACCTCCTCAAGGCCACCGTGCCGTTCATCAATGACTCGACCTGCCGTGCCTACGGCGGCATCTACAGCGGCCTGGTCGCCGGCGAGGAGATCTGCGCCGGTTACGACGCGGGCGGCGTCGACACCTGCCAGGGCGACTCCGGCGGCCCGATGTTCCGCCGGGACAACGCCAATGCCTGGATCCAGGTCGGCATAGTCAGCTGGGGCGACGGCTGTGCCCGCCCCGACGCCCCCGGCGTCTACAGCGAGGTCTCCACCTTCGCGTCCCAGATCGCCTCGGCCGCGGCCACTCTCTGACCGAACCGGCACCACCTCGTACGACGGCACGGGCCCGGCGTTCTCTCGCGCCGGGCCCGTGCCCGTGCCCGCGGCGGGCCGCGTGCTCAGAAGCCTCCGCTGAAGTCCCCGCCGCCCCCGAAGTCGCCGCCACCGAAGCCGCCGGAGAAGTCGTCACTGTCGAAGTCGGCGCCCGAGACGTCGCCGCCCCCGTAGCCGGCGGCCGCACCGAAGTCGCCGTAACCGGAGCCGTACATGGCCGCGTAGGACGGGGTGGCCATCATGCTGCCGAGCATCGTGCCGACGAGGAGGCCCGGGAGGAGGCCGCCGCCGTAGTAGCCGCCCGCCCAGGGGCCGTAGGCCGGGCCGGCGTCCCAGTAGGGGCGACGCCCGCCGGACGCCGTCTCCACCTCGCGGATCATGGGGTCCTGACCGTCGGCGAGGCGTGCCCGGTCGGCGGCGCAGACCGGGACCTCGCGTTCGGTGCCGACGCCCGGGGTCCACAGGACGTCCGCGACCGAGGGGCCGTGGCGGGGGTCGAAGAAGCAGGGGGCCCGGCGTTCGGGGAGGGGGCGGCCCTCCCTGCGGGCGGCGAGCTGGGCGAGGGAGAAGCGGCCGTCCTCCAGGGTCTGCGTGACCGCGCGGACCTCCTCGGGGCGGGTGGCCGCCGCCATGAGCGACTTGGCCTTCTCGTACGCGTCCAGGGCCCGTTCGTAGTCGGCGCGCATCGTGTCGTCCGCGCCCGCCTCGGCGGGGTGGAAGTCCAGGTGGTCCAGTTCCTCGCCGAAGGCCGTGATGTCCTCGTCCACCACGACGGCGAGCCTGGCCAGCGCCTCGCGGCGTTCCTCCTCCTTCTTCCGGCGGCTCCGGCGCACCAGCGCGTACGCGCCCACGCCGCCCGCCACCACGACCGCGCCCGCCGCCGCCAGGGCACCGGCGTCCACGCCCCCGTCACCTTCGTCGCTCCAGCCGGCCGGGGCCGTGCCGCCGGGGTTGCTGCGCAGGGCGTCGTCCACGAAGTCGTTGAGCTGGGCCTTCGGGTCACCGGTGCCCTGCACCGCCGAGACCAGGTTCGCCACGGCCTGCCGGCTCAGCACATCGCTGTCGGCGCGGGCGTCGAAGCGGTCACCGAGGCGGACGGCGTAGAGGCCGCTCACGCCGGTCTCGGTGCGGAGGTTCCGGAAGAGGTCCTGGGTCGGGTATCCGGCCGGGAGGACCGCCACGAAGACCGGCTCGTCGGCGTCCTCGATCTTGTCGGCGAGAGCCTCGGCGTCCGCCGAGGAGAGCAGGTCGGAGGCGGCCGGGTCGACGTAGACGGGGCTCTCGCGCAGGGCCTCGGCCACCGTCGTGAGGTCGGTGGCCGCGTACGCGCCCGGCGCGCCGACGGACAGCACCGCCAGGGCCGCGAGCGCCATCGCCGCGAACGGCATCATGAGGAGGCGGAACAGACGTCGGACCGGTGCGCCTTTCATACCTTCGAAGCTACCTCGATCGGCGTGAAAACGGACGATCGGGGCGGCCGGGGTGTGGGCGGCGTCGGTGGTCGGTGTCGGAGGTCGGCGTCGGAGGTCGGCGTCGGAGGTCGGCGTCGGTCGTCGTCCGGTACGCCGCGGTGACGGGTCCGCCGACCGTGCCGGTGACGTGACCCGGAGGTGGGCCCAGGTGGTGGCGTCGGTGGTCACCCGCGCCGGTGCGGCCGCCGTGGCCGTGGGAGCGAACGGCGGCGGGAGCGGACCGGACAGCGGGGCGACCGAGCGGGGCGACGACGCACCTCGGTTCCGCGTCGACTTCCCTCCCCCGCTCGGCCGGGTCCGGTGGCCACACTCAACTCCCTTGTTCCATTTGTGACTTGATGGGAGCCGACCGTCGACTTGGGCGGCCGCCAAAACGCCTGTACAACCGTTCGAGAGGGGGACTGATGACGTTGGGCGACAGAGAGACGGGGGCGAGCGCGATGCTGAAGAGAGTTCTCGCGGTGACGGGCGCGGCGGCCGGGGCGGTGCTGTTGAGCGGTTGTGTGGCGCTCGAACTACCGCTCGCAGCCGTGACGGCGGACGCGGACGGGGTGCCTCTGGTGCTGATCCGGCCCTGTGATGACGACCCCTACGAGGACCCGACGCTCTCGGGCTGGGCCGGTGCCCACGAGGACGAGCCGAGCGAGGACGAGGCGGACACCACCGTCTGGGAGGCGGCCGGCGAGTGGTCGGGGGCCGAGGAGTTCCCGCTCTTCTCGCCGCCGGCCTCGTGGGGGGTCGAGGCCGGGGACGAGCGGCGGCCCCGGTCGGGCCACACCTACAGGTTCGTCTTCTACGGCCAGACCGACGACGACGCCAACGGCACGGTCATGTTCACCACGGCCGATCTCCGACGGCTGAAGCCGGGGCAGGTGTGGGCCGATGACCGGGCGATGAGCCTTGAGGAGTTCGAGGAACTCGCCGAGAAGTCGTGTTGACGGCTTCGCCGAAGGGGTGCGTGGTCGGGTGCGGGGAAGCACGCGACCAGCCCTCACCCACCCGCACCCGACCGCACACCCCCCTGCGCGCCGAACTCTCGGCGCGCTACTCCGCCGGCTCCACACCCGCCCGCAGCAGCCCGTACGTGTACGCGTCCTCCAGCGCCTGCCACGACGCGGCGATCACGTTGTCGGCGACGCCCACCGTGGACCACTCGCCCGTGCCGTCCGTCGTGGAGATCAGGACGCGGGTCGTTGAGTTGCTGCCGTGCTTGCCCTCCAGGATGCGGACCTTGTAGTCGACCAGCTCCAGCTTGGCGAGCTGGGGGTAGATCTTCTCCAGGGCCACACGCAGGGCGCGGTCGAGGGCGTTGACGGGGCCGTTGCCCTCGGCCGTGGCGACGATGCGCTCGCTCTTGGACCACAGCTTGACGGTGGCCTCGTTGGCGTGGCTGCCGTCGGGGCGGTCCTCGACGATGGCCCGCCAGGACTCGGTGCGGAAGTACCGTTGCGGCTTGCCCGCGACCTCGTCGCGCAGCAGGATCTCGAAGCTCGCGTCGGCCGCCTCGTACGTGTAGCCGCGCAGCTCGCGTTCCTTGACCCGCTCGACGACCCGGCCGACCAGCTCGCGGTCGCCGCCGAGGTCGACGCCCAGCTCCTTGCCCTTGAGCTCGATGGAGGCGCGGCCCGCCATGTCGGAGACCAGCATCCGCATGGTGTTGCCGACCTGCTCGGGGTCGATGTGCTGGTACAGGTCCGGGTCGACCTTGATCGCGGAGGCGTGCAGGCCGGCCTTGTGCGCGAAGGCGGAGACACCCACGTAGGGCTGATGGGTGGAGGGGGTGAGGTTGACGACCTCGGCGATCGCGTGCGAGATCCGCGTCATCTCCCGCAGGGCGCCCTCGGGGAGGACCTTCTTGCCGTACTTCAGCTCCAGGGCGGCGACGACCGGGAAGAGGTTGGAGTTGCCGACGCGTTCGCCGTAGCCGTTGGCGGTGCACTGGACGTGGGTCGCGCCGGCGTCGACGGCGGCCAGGGTGTTGGCGACCGCGCAGCCGGTGTCGTCCTGGGCGTGGATGCCGAGGCGGGCGCCGGTGTCGGCGAGGACGGTCGCCACGACGGCCTGGACCTGGGCGGGGAGCATGCCTCCGTTGGTGTCGCAGAGGATCACCACGTCGGCGCCGGCCTCGGCGGCGGTGCGGACGACGGCCTTGGCGTACTCGGGGTTGGCGCGGTAGCCGTCGAAGAAGTGCTCGCAGTCGAGGAAGACCCGGCGGCCCTGCTCATGGAGGTGGGCGACGGTGTCGCGGACCATCTCCAGGTTCTCGTCGAGGGTGGTGCGCAGCGCCAGCTCGACATGCCGGTCGTGGGACTTGGCGACGAGGGTGATGACCGGGGCACCGGAGTCCAGGAGGGCCTTGACCTGCGGGTCCTCGCTCGCCTTGCCACCCGCGCGGCGGGTCGCGCCGAAGGCGACCAGCTGGGCGTGCTTGAAGTCGATCTCCTTCTGCGCGCGGGCGAAGAACTCGGTGTCGCGTGGGTTCGCGCCCGGCCAGCCGCCCTCGATGAAGCCGACGCCGAAGTCGTCCAGGTGCCGTGCGATGGCCAGCTTGTCCGCGACCGTGAGGTTGATGCCCTCGCGCTGGGCGCCGTCGCGCAGGGTGGTGTCGAAGACGTGGAACGAGTCGTCCAGCTCGCTGGTTTCCGTCATGGTCTCAAGGCTCCTGTGTTGGATCTCGGTCGTACCGGAATGACCGGCTCCACCGTCCTCCAATGATCCCTCGCGCTGCGCTCCCGGCTGAAGGTGGGCCAGAAAAGCGAAAAACCCCTCGCGGGTGCGAGAGGTCTGCGCGCGGGTCGAGAACAACGGTGGCCGCCTGTACCTGGTCGTACGTGGCGGTCACTGCGGACCGGCGCGCCTGCTGCCAATAATCGTGGCGAACGAGAGCACGGGGGAAGTCTGGCACAGACCGGTCCCGTGCTCACCGTCCGTCTCAGGATGCGAACAGCGCGCTGATCACCGTGCGGTCACCGCGTGCGGCGTACTTAGACCTCCCGGGCGTCGCGGGTGTCGCCCGCCGGGATCAGTGCCGGGTCCCGGGACTCGGAGGCGACCGGACCGCCACCGTTCGCGATCCTGCCCGGCTCGACGTACGCCGTGGCCGTGCCACCGGTGGTGTCCGGGGTGAGCAGGACGGTGGTGCCCTCGTCGGGTCCCGCAGACACACCGGGTAATCCGAGGCGTACCGGCCGCCCGGGCCGTGGGCGGCGTGCAGTCGCCGGTTCCAGCCGGTGGGGCCTGGTGTGCGCGAACACCTGCGGTCCCTACCGTCCCTGTCGTTCCTACCGTCCCTGTCGTTCCTACCGTCCCTGTCGTTCCTACCGTCCCGGTCGTTCCGGTCGTTCCTGCCGTCAGGGATCGGACGGGTGTCCGGGGACTCGAAGACGACCGTCCGTCCGTCGCCGTGACCGACAGCTTCGGGGACTCGCAGCCGTGACGGGCGGGGGCACCCGGGAGCGCGGTAACGGTCGTGGTCGTAACGGTCGTAGTCACGGACCGGTGCGCGGGGGCGGTGCGCTGTCGTCCTGGCCAGGCAGGACCCGGCCACGGCTCAGCCCAGTGACTCGTCGAGGAACTCCCGCACGTGGGCCAGGATCTGGGCGCGGTCCGTCCCGCGCAGCCCGATGGCCACATGGATCGAGAAGCCGTCGAGCAGGGCCCGCAGCCGGGCGGCGAAGCGGTCCGGGTCGACCGCGCGGAACTCCCCCTTCGACACGCCCTCCGCGAGCAGGGCCACCAGGTCGCGGTGCCAGGCGCCCTCGATGGCGGCCTGGCGGTCGCGGGCGTCGTCGTCGGCGTTCTGCGAGCGGTTCCAGACCTCCAGCCAGAGTGTCCAGTGCGGGTCGCGGTGACCGTCGGGCACATACAGGTCGACGTAGGCCGCCAGCCGCTCGCGGGCGGTGCCCGTGCGGGTGAGCAGCCGGGCGCGCTCCGCGCCGAGCCGGCCCTCGCTCCACTCCAGGGTCCGCAGCAGCAGCTCGTCCTTGGAGTGGAAGTAGTAGAGGAGATGGCCGCTGCTCATGCCGACCTCCCGGCCGAGCGCCGCCATGGTGAGCTTCTCCAGGCCCCGCTCGGCGATCATGCCCATGGCGGCGCCGAGCACGTCCTCGCGCGGCGGGGCGCTGTTGCGGCGACGGGCGGTGCCCGGGCGGCCGTGCGCGGCCGGGGACGGTGGGGGCGGTGGCGGCGGTGGCGTGGTCATCCGTACGTTTCTACCTGACGCGCCTCCTGCGCCGCTGCCGGGTGGTACGTCGTCCTGGGCTGCTGCTGGGTGATGCAGTGGATGCCTCCGCCGCCCGCGAAGATCGTGCGGGCGTCGACGAGCGTGACCGTCCGCCGCGGGAACAGCCGGCGGAAGATCCCGGCGGCGATCTCGTCGCGTGGGTCGTCGAAGCCGCAGAGGACGACGCCGCCGTTGCAGAGGTAGTGGTTGATGTAGGAGTAGTCGGCCCAGCGGCCGTCCGCCTCCAGCACGGTCGGGGCGGGGACCTCGACGACCTCCAGGCGCCGCCCGCGCGCGTCGGTCCCGGCCCGGAGCAGGCCGATGATCTCCCGGGTGATCTCGTGGTCGGGGTGGGCGGGGTCCGGCTGGGAGTGGGCCACGACCACGCCGGGGCGGGCGAAGGCCGCCACGATGTCGACATGGCCGAGCGTGCCGAAGCCGTACGGGGGATAGTCGCCGGTGAGGCCGCGCGGCAGCCAGATCGCCCTGCGGGTGCCGAGGTGGGCGTGGATCTCCGCCTCGACCTCCTCGCGGGTCCAGCCGGGGTTGCGCTCCGGGCCGAGCTGCACGGTCTCCGTCAGCAGGACGGTGCCCTCGCCGTCGACGTGGATCGCCCCGCCCTCGTTGACGAGCTTCGAGGCGTAACTCCGCGCTCCCGCGAGGTCCGCCACCTGCCCGGCGATCCGGGCGTCGTGCCCCCAGCGGGCCCAGGGCTGGGCACCCCAGCCGTTGAACGTCCAGTCGACGGCGGCGAGTGCACGCCCGTCCGTGAGGAAGGTCGGCCCGATGTCCCGCATCCAGGCGTCGTCCAGCGCCCGTTCGACCGTGTCGACACCCTCGCCGAGCAGGGCGCGCGCCTGCGGAGACTGCCCCGGCCCGCACACCACGGTCACGGGTTCGAAGCGGCGGACGGCACGGGCGACCGACGCCCAGGCCAGGCGGGATTCCGCGAGGTCCGCCGGGTCCTCGAAGGTCGGGTTCGGTCCCGGCCATGCCATCCAGGTGCGCTCGTGGGGAGCCCACTCGGGCGGCATCCGGAAGCCGTCGGCGGCGGGTGTGGTCATGGGGACGGCTCCTCAGAGGAAGTACAGGCGGTTGAGGGAGACCGACTCGGCGGGCTCGGAGCGCAGCGGTTCGCCGTCGAGGGTGACCAGGCCGGTGCGCTGGTCCACGTCGACGGATCCGGTACGGGAGTTGAGGCGCAGGTCGGCCGGGCCTATCCCGCGCGTGCCGTGCACGGCGACCCTGCGACGCCGGGTCGGCATCGAGTCGCCGCCCTGGTCGAGGGCGGCCCGCGCGACGAAGGCGACGGAGAGGTCGGCGGGGGTGGCGCCGTACGCCCCGAACTGGGGCCCCATCACGAGGGGTTCGCAGGTGTCGGTGGCCGCGTTCGGGTCGCCGACGACGCCGTAGGCGGGGAAGCCGGACTTGAGCACGAGCTGGGGCTTGGCCCCGAAGTACTCCGGCCGCCACAGCACGAGGTCGGCCAGCTTGCCGACCTCGATCGAGCCGATCTCGTGCGCGAGGCCGTGGGCGATGGCGGGGTTGACGGTCAGCTTGGCGATGTAGCGCAGCACACGCTCGTTGTCGTGGCCGTCGTCCGGGGCGCCCAGCTCGGCCTTCATCTTCCCGGCCATCGCGAAGGTCCGGCGGACGGTCTCCCCCGCACGGCCCATCCCCTGCGCGTCCGACGAGGTGATACCGATCGCCCCCAGGTCGTGCAGGACGTCCTCGGCGCCCATCGTCCCGGCGCGGATGCGGTCCCGGGCCAGGGCTGCGTCGCCGGGCAGGTCGGTCTTGAGGCCGTGGGCGGCGACGATCATCCCGTAGTGCTCGGCGACGGCGTCCCGGCCGAAGGGGAGGGTGGGGTTGGTGGAGGAGCCGATGACGTTCGGGACCCCGGCCATCTTCAGGACGTTCGGCACATGCCCGCCGCCACAGCCCTCGATGTGGAAGGCGTGGACCGTACGGCCCTCCAGGACGCGCAGGGTGTCCTCGACCGACAGGCACTCGTTCAGTCCGTCGCTGTGCAGGGCGACCTGGACGTCGTGCTCCTCGGCGACGCGCAACGCCGTGTCCAGCGCGCGGGTGTGGGCGCCCATGTCCTCGTGCACCTTGAAACCGCAGGCCCCGCCCTCGGCGAGCGCCTCCACCAGCGGGGCGTCGCCGGACGAGGAACCCCGGCCGAGGAAGCCGATGTTGACCGGCCAGGCGTCGAACGCGTTGAACGCGTGCCGCAGCGCCCAGGGCGAGTTGACCCCGACGCCCCACACCGGCCCGAACTCCTGCCCGATGATCGTCGTCACCCCGGAGGCGAGCGAGGCCTCCATGATCCGGGGGGACAGCAGATGGACATGGGTGTCGACGGCTCCGGCGGTGGCGATCAGCCCCTCGCCGGAGACGATGGACGTGCCCGTGCCGACGAGCACCTCGACCCCGTCGAGGGTGTCGGGGTTCCCGGCCCGCCCGATCGCGCTGATCCGTCCCTCCCGGATGCCGATCGACACCTTCCGGACGCCCTGCACCGCGTCGATCACCACGACGTTGCTGATCACGACGTCACAGGTCTCCCGGACGGCGGCCGCCTTGAGGTGCAGCCCGTCCCGCGCGGTCTTCCCGAAGCCGGCCAGGAACTCGTCGCCGTACCGCTGGGAGTCCGACTCGACCCGGATCACGAGCCCCGAGTCGCCGAGCCGGATCCGGTCGCCCGCGCGGGGGCCGTGGGTGGCGGCGTACGCGTGGGGGTCGAGGTTCATCGGTCCGCCCCCAGGTATCCGCAGGCGGCGGCCCGGTGCAGAGCCTCCTCCTTGGCGCCCGGCGCGTCCAGCTCCCCGTCGACGAGACCGGCGAACCCGATCGCGATCCGCTCGCCACCGATCGGCACGAGCCCGACCTCGACGCGCTCCCCCGGCCCGAACCGCACCGACGACCCGGCGGGGACCGCGAGCCGCATCCCGTACGCCGTGCCCCGCGCGAAGTCGAGCCGCGGGTTGGCCTCGAAGAAGTGGAAGTGGGAGGTGACGGAGACGGGCACAGCGGCGGTGTTGGTGACCGTCAGCCGCACGACGGCCTCCGGGTCGCGGTGCGCCGGGCCCGGCAGGAGCGCACCAGGGGCGGGATCCCCTGGTGCACCGCCGATCGGGTCGGAGACGACGGCCAGCCGTGACCCGTCCTCGAACACCGCCTCGACATGTACCTCCCTGACGACGTCCGCGACGCCCGGCAGCACGTCGCCGGGGCCGAGCAGGCTCCGTGCCCGGTCGATGGCCTCGGCGAGCCGCAGCCCGTCCCGCGCCGCCTCGCACACGGCGTCCGCGACGAGCGCGGTCGCCTCGGGCACGTTCAGCCGCAGGCCGCGCGCACGACGCGCCCGGGCCAGCTCGGCGGCGCCGAAGAGGAGCAGACGGTCGCGCTCGGTGGGGGTCAGTCGCATGCCACGACACCTCCTTGCGATCCAAGACTTAGAGCGTCACTCTAAACGTGGTTCGCAAGAAAGCGGAAGATGCGGCCGGAGGATGAGACTCCAGGTGGACAGCTTCGGGCCCACGGCAGACAACACCAGGGGCGGCGATTCGAGTGACGTTCTAATGGTCGCGGGAAGCGTCGTACACGGTCCGCGTCTCCCGCACCTCCTCGTCCTCGGTGAGCGCGCCCGAGGTCAGGGCCCCGCCCAGGAGCGCGGTGAGCGACAGCGCCGCCATGGCGAGGGCGGCCCGGCGCCGGGGCC
>NZ_LRTR01000138.1 GCF_001550375.1 Streptomyces europaeiscabiei
GGGTCGTACGGCGCAGACGGCCGGGACCTCCTCCGGGCCGCACGCGATACGGCGCCGCTCGTCCGTCCACGCCTCGGCCTCGGCCCCGCGCAGCCCACAGGCCGCGACGAACGCGGCGACCGGTTCCTCGCGGGGCAGGCGTTCACGGCCGAGCATGGTCGCCGCCGTGGAGTGCGGCAGGACGTGCCCCGCTTCGGTCGCGCGGCGCTCCAGTCGGCGGTAGCTCAGACCGGACCATGCCTTGAGGCGCCGGAGGGCCGCGACGAAGGCGGCGGGGTCGGTGTCGGGCGGTGTGGGAGGTGCGGTGGTCATCGGGATCCCCCTAGCTGAGCTGGACATACACGGACTCGTACAAGCTCGAACACCCCCACAGCTTGAGGAGGCGGGAGAGCGGCGGTCAACCTCGGTGCGCATCGCCCTGCGCACAGACCACTGGGAGGTCACATGGGTCCGCCCCGCCGTTCGACTCAGCCCCGTACGAGGGTCAGGAGCGCCGCGCTGCTCGCGACGGCACTGGTACTCGGCGCGCTCGCTCCTCTGCCCGGCAACGGACCGGCGGCCGATGCCACGCCGCCCCGCGCCGGCACCTCGATCGCCGACTTCGTCCACCGCACCCTGCCGCAGGGCGGAGGCGGCACCGTCGTCGCGGCGCGCGGCGACGAACTCGCGTACTGCGCGGGCTTCGGCACGGCCGACCGCGAGGCCGGGATCGCGGCGAGCTGCCGCACGGTGTACGACGTCATGTCGATGACCAAGCAGTTCACGGCCGCCGCGATCCTGAAGCTGGAAGTGCGGGGCCGGCTCCGGGTGACCGACCGCATCGACCGTCACCTGGGACCGGTGCCGGAGGACAAGCGCGGTATCACGGTCGAGCACCTGCTCACCCACACGTCCGGCCTCGTCGAGGGGCTCGGCGACGACTACGACCCCGTGTCGCGCGAGGAGTTGGTGCGCGGGGCGCTGGCGTCGAAGCTCCGCTCCGCGCCGGGTACGAGGTTCCACTACTCCAACACCGGCTACAGCCTGCTCGCGGCGATCGTGGAGAAGGCGTCGGGAGAGGGGTACGAGGAGTTCCTGGCCCGGCACGTGTTCGCGCCGGCCGGGATGAAGCGGACCGGATACGTGCTGCCCCGGTGGCCACGTCGGCTCGTCGCGGTGGAGTACGACGACCGGGGGCGGAGCATGGGCAGGCCCTTCGACCATCCCTGGGCCGCCGACGGGCCCTACTGGAACCTGCGCGGCAACGGCGGGATGCTCTCGACCGCCGAGGACGTGTTCCGCTGGCACCGCGCGCTGCTGGGCGAGGAGATCCTGCCGGCGCGGGCCAGGGACAAGCTGTTCGAGCCGCGTGTCCGGGAGCCCGGTTCGACGAGTTCGTACGGTTACGGCTGGAGCGTGCGGGACACCCCGGACGGCCCTTTCGCCTGGCACGACGGCGGCAACGACTGGTCCCTGGGCCTCCTCGGCCGCTCCCTGAGCGACGGTGTCCTGGTCTTCTGGATCAGCAACCAGGCGTGCCGGGACGGCGAGTGGAACCTGGAGGACGTGGCGCAGGAGCTGACCCTGGGGCTGGTGGACCGCGTGCGTGCGGAGCCGGCCTGAGAGCCGCACCGCTGACCGCCGTGGAGGGTCGTGCGGCGCGTCGTACGGCGGGCGCGGGTAGCTCCTTGCCGGTGCCGGCGGGGCCGATGCCGACTTCCGGGGCACCCGTCGCGAGCC
>NZ_LRTR01000139.1 GCF_001550375.1 Streptomyces europaeiscabiei
CCAGATCCAGGTCGAGGGACGCCTCGTCGTGCTCGGTCTCGTTGCGGGCCACAGGAATGCGGGCGCCGGGCCGACGGCCGGGCAGGGGCCCGGCCCGCTCGGCCCGTTGTGCTCAGCCCAGCTCGTGCATCCAGCCGTGCTTGTCCTCCACCGTGCCGCGCTGGATGTTCAGCAGGGCCTCGCGGAGCTTGAGCGTGACGGGGCCGGGCTCACCGGCGGCCTGCTGCCAGGCGGCACCGGTGCGCTTGACCGTGCCGACGGGGGTGATGACGGCGGCCGTACCGCAGGCGAAGACCTCGGTGAGGGCGCCGCTCTCGGAGTCGGCCTGCCACTGGTCGATGGAGATACGGCCCTCCTCCGCGCCGTAGCCGAGGTCGGCGGCGACCGTCAGCAGGGAGTCGCGGGTGACGCCCTCCAGGATCGAACCGGTGAGGGAGGGGGTGACGATGCGGTCGCCGTACACGAAGTACAGGTTCATGCCGCCCAGTTCCTCGACCCACTTGCGCTCGACCGCGTCGAGGTAGCAGACCTGGGCGCAGCCCTCGGCCGCCGCCTCGGCCTGGGCGAGCAGGGAGGCCGCGTAGTTGCCGCCGGTCTTCGCGTCGCCCATGCCGCCGGGGACGGCGCGGACGTGGTCCTCGGAGACCCAGATGGAGACGGGCTTCACGCCGCCGGGGAAGTAGGCACCGGCCGGGGAGGCGATGACCAGGAAGAGGTACTCGCCTGCCGGCTTGACGCCCAGGCCGACCTCGGTGGCGATCATGAAGGGGCGCAGGTAGAGGGACTCCTCGCCGCCGTGGGCCGGGACCCAGGCCTGGTCCTGCCGCGTCAGCACGTCACAGGCCTCGATGAACGTCTCGACCGGCAGTTCCGGCATGCCGAGCCGACGGGCGGAGGACTGGAAGCGCTGGGCGTTCTTCTCCGGCCGGAAGGTGGCGACGGACCCGTCCGGCTGCCGGTAGGCCTTCAGGCCCTCGAAGATCTCCTGCGCGTAGTGCAGGACCATGGTGGCCGGGTCGAGGGAGAGCGGCGCGTAGGGAACGAGCTGGCCGTCGTGCCAGCCCCGGCCCTCGGTCCACTTGATGACGACCATGTGGTCGGTGAAGTGGCGGCCGAAGCCGGGGTTGGCCAGGATCGCGTCGCGCTCGGCGTCGGAGAGCGGACTGGCGGAGGGCTTGAGCTCGATCGTGGGCGTCATGAGTGGTTGTCCTTCACCGGTTGTGTGTGACGGGCCGCGCTCACATCCGCACTGCCGGTGGCGAGTGTTAGGACGTCCGAGCATTGCCTCATTCGGCGGCTCCGCGTTCGATTATCGCAAGCGGAGTCGGCGGAAGAAAACGGCGTGAATGCGACCCAGGGATGATGGTGACACCCGGCGGGAACATGCGGAAGCCGCCGGGTGCTGGTGCGACCCGGCGGCTTCGAAAGACTTCGAGTGACGCGGCGGGTCAGCCGGCTACTCGTACGGCGAGGGCGTCGCCGATCTCGTCCGTCGAGCGGGCGGGCTTGCCGACGCGCTCCGCGAGGTCGGCGGAGACGGCCTCCTCGATCGCTGCGGCCTCGGCCTCGTAACCGAGGTGGCGCAGGAGCAGGGCGACGGACAGGACCGTGGCGGAGGGGTCGGCCTTGGCCTGGCCGGCGATGTCCGGGGCCGAGCCGTGCACGGGCTCGAACATGGACGGGAACTCTCCGGACGGGTTGATGTTGCCGGAGGCCGCGACGCCGATGCCGCCGGAGACGGCCGCGGCGAGGTCGGTGATGATGTCGCCGAAGAGGTTGTCGGTGACGATCACGCCGAAGCGGGCCGGGTCGGTGACCAGGTAGATGGTGGCCGCGTCGACGTGGATGTAGTCCGTGGTGACCTCGGGGAACTCCTCGGCCACCTTGTTGAAGATGTTCGTCCACAGGTGACCGGCGAAGGTCAGCACGTTGTTCTTGTGGACGAGGGTGAGCTTCTTGCGCGGGCGGGCCTGAGCGCGGGCGAACGCGTCACGGACCACGCGCTCGACACCGAAGGCCGTGTTCACGGAGACCTCGGTGGCGACCTCGTGCTCGGTGCCCTTGCGGATCGTCCCGCCGTTGCCCGTGTACGGGCCCTCGGTGCCCTCGCGGACCACGACGAAGTCGATCTCGGGCTGGCCGGCGAGCGGGGTGGCGACACCCGGGAGCAGCTTCGACGGACGCAGGTTCACGTGGTGGTCGAAGGCGAAGCGGAGCTTCAGCAGGAAGCCGCGCTCCAGGACCCCGGAGGGGACGCTCGGGTCGCCGATCGCGCCCAGCAGGATCGCGTCGTGCTGCTTCAGCGCGTCGAGGTCGGCGTCGGTGAGGGTCTCACCGGTGGCGTGGTAGCGCTGGGCGCCGAAGTCGTACTCCTTGGTCTCCAGCTTCACATCCTGCGGAAGGACGGCGGAGAGGACCTTGAGCCCCTGGGCCACGACTTCCTGACCGATGCCGTCACCGGGGATCACTGCGAGATTGAGGCTGCGAGACATGACGGCACCGTACTCCTTGTCCCACGGGATGACATGGAGTGTCCGCGATACGGACGCGCGGGGAGGTGGTCCCGGCAGGGGACCCACGGGTGACGGCACCCACACGTCGCCATGCGTTCACCCGTATGTGTGGCGGGCATTGGGATTCGCTGGGAACTTCAACACCATGGATATACCCGACTTCGGCATCCCGCCGCAGCTCGCGCGCCGGATGAGCATGGCCGAGCAGCACGAGTACCTGCGTACGAAGCTGACGCGGCGCCGCACCCTGGTGACGGCGGGCTCGCTGGCGGCGGGCGGGCTGCTGACCGGCTGCGGCGGCTCCGGATCGCCTGCCTCGCCGCGCTCGACGACCTCGGCACCGTCGCCCGCCACCTCGAAGCTGCCCGGCTCAGCCGTCACTCCCTTCGGCCGCCATCTGGCCTTCGGCGGCGACCCGAAGACGCAGATGCGGATCTCCTGGCAGGTGCCGGTCGCGGTGAGGAAGCCGTACGTGCGGGTGGGCCCCAAGCCCGAGGAGCTGAGCCGGAAGATCGAGGCGGAGGTCCGTGACCTGCACACGCCGGGGGTCGAGGGCGTGCGCCTGGAGCTGGAGCAGTACTACCTGCACGCGGCCCTGGACGGCCTGCGCCCCGGCACGACGTACTACTACGGCGTCGGCCACGAGGGCTTCGACCCGGCCTCCCCGGCCCACCGCTCGACGATCGGCACCTTCCGTACGGCGCCCGCCGCCCCGGAGAGGTTCGTGTTCACCGCGTTCGGCGACCAGGGCGTCGGCAAGGCCGCTGCCGCCAACGACAACCTGATCGTGCGCCGGAAGCCCGCCTTCCACCTCCACGCCGGCGACATCTGCTACGCGAACGGGAACGGCAAGGGTGTGGAGTCGGACGGCTACGACCCCGCGTTCTGGGACCTGTTCCTCAAGCAGAACGAGTCGGTGGCCAGGTCCGTGCCCTGGATGGTGACGACCGGCAACCACGACATGGAGGCCTGGTACTCACCGGACGGCTACGGCGGCCAGCTCGCCCGCTGGTCCCTCCCGGACAGCGGCTTCGACCCGCGTTCGGCACCGGGGGTGTACGCGTTCACCTACGGCAACGTCGGCTTCGTGGCGCTGGACGCAAACGACGTGTCGTACGAGATCCCCGCCAACTTCGGCTACACGGACGGCCGGCAGACCAAGTGGCTGGACGCGAAGCTGGGTGAGCTGCGGGCGGCGAAGGACGTCGACTTCGTCGTCGTCTTCTTCCACCACTGCGCCTACTCGACGTCCTCGCACGCCTCCGACGGCGGCATCCGGGACACCTGGCTGCCGCTGTTCGCGAAACATCAGGTGGACCTGGTGATCAACGGCCACAACCACGTCTACGAGCGGACCGATGCCGTCAGGGACGGGGAGGTCGGCAGAGCGGTACCCATCGGCGCGTCGACCGACCCGACACGGGACGGGATCGTGTACGTCACGGCGGGCGGCGGCGGACGGGACCTGTACGGCTTCCCGTCCGGCGTGAAGGAGAGCTACGAGGGACACGTCACCCGGCACGACGCCGTCGAGACCTTCGAGTGGACCAGGTCGCGGAGGTCCAGGGCGGAGACGGTGGAGTGGTCACGGGTGCGCTACCGCGGCTTCTCCCTGCTCTCGGTGGAGGTGGAGAGCGGTGCGCGACCGGCCCTGAAGGTGTCGGCGCTGGCGCAGGACGGCGAGCGCATCGACCACTTCGAGGTGCGGCGCGGCGCGTAGGACGTCCACCCACGGCCGCGCCGCACCTCGGACGGGTGCGGCTGACGGGGTGCCGGGCGCCCGCGAGCGCGAGCCGTCCGGCACCTGATCGTGCGGGCTGCTCAGTGCCCGGTCGAACCGCCGTTGTCCCTGCGGTCGAGGGCGCGCTGGAGGGCGGCGGCGGCGTTCTTGCGGTCGGACTCGGTGGTCCGGGAAACGTGACGGACTCGGCGGCGGACGGTCGTCTCGGCCATGGGGAATCGACTCCTTCGAGGCAATCCGGAGTACGGAAACGGGCGGTGTACGAGACGCCGGAAGGGGCGGGGAGCGGGGCCGCAGGGGTTGCCTGCCTCGGGCTCCGGCTCACGACCGCCATTCGCTGGATCGAGCGAGACGTTCGGCTCCTACAAAGCTAAGTGAGGTCGGCGCATCTGTCTCTACAATTAATCGGACTTCCTACTATCTGAGACGGTGGCTTGAGTCACACGCCGTTGACCTGGCCTTTTCACTTCTGTCACACGGCGACGCCCTCATCTGTCACACGGCGACGCCCCCACTCCCGGGTCGCGGGAGCGGGGGCGAGGACGAGGACGAGGACGAGGGCCGGGCCGGGCGTCGGAGGTCAGCCCATGTGCGGGTACGTGTAGTCGGTCGGCGCGACCAGGGTCTCCTTGATGGCGCGGGTCAGGGTCCAGCGCATCAGGTTCTGCGGGGCCCCGGCCTTGTCGTTCGTACCCGACGCGCGGCCGCCGCCGAAGGGCTGCTGGCCGACGACGGCGCCGGTGGACTTGTCGTTGATGTAGAAGTTGCCGGCCGCGTAGCGGAGCTTGTCCATCGTGTACGCCGCCGCCGCGCGGTCGCCCGAGATGACGGAGCCCGTCAGGGCGTAGGCGGACACCGACTCCATCTGGGTCAGCATCTCCTCGTACCGGTCGTCCTCGTAGACGTGCACGGCGAGGAACGGGCCGAAGTACTCGGTGGTGAAGACCTCGTTCGCCGGGTCGGTGCACTCGACGACGGTCGGGCGGACGAACCAGCCCACCGAGTCGTCGTAGGAGCCGCCCGCGACGATCGTGCAGGTCGGGTCGGACTTGGCGCGGTCGATGGCGGCCTTGTTCTTGGCGAAGGAACGTTCGTCGATCACGGCGCCGACGAAGTTGGACAGGTCGGTGACGTCACCCATGGTCAGGTACTCGACCTCGGCGGCGAACTCCTCCTTGAAGCCGGAGTTCCAGATGGACGCCGGGATGTAGGCCCGGGAGGTCGCGCTGCACTTCTGGCCCTGGTACTCGAAGGCACCCCGGGTGAGGGCGGTCTTGAGGATCGCGCGGTCGGCGGTCGGGTGGGCGACCACGAAGTCCTTGCCGCCGGTCTCGCCGACCAGCCGCGGGTACGAGCGGTACTTCTCGATGTTCGCGCCGACCGTCTTCCACAGGTACTGGAAGGTCTTCGTCGAGCCGGTGAAGTGGATGCCGGCCAGGTCGCGGTGGTCCAGCGCGACCTTCGACACCTCGATGCCGTCGCCGGTGACGAGGTTGATGACGCCCTTGGGGAGCCCCGCCTCCTCCAGCAGCCGCATCAGCAGGACGGCGGCATGGGTCTGGGTCGGCGACGGCTTCCAGACGACCACATTGCCCATGAGGGCCGGGGCGGTCGGCAGGTTGCCCGCGATCGCGGTGAAGTTGAAGGGCGTGATCGCGTAGACGAAGCCTTCGAGCGGGCGGTGGTCGAGGCGGTTCCAGACGCCCGGGGAGTTGGCCGGGGGCTGCTCGGCGAGCAGGTCACGGGCGTACTTGACGTTGAAGCGCCAGAAGTCGACCAGCTCGCAGGGACAGTCGATCTCGGCCTGCTGAGCGGTCTTCGACTGACCGAGCATCGTGGAGGCGGCCAGCGTCTCGCGCCAGGGACCGGCGAGCAGTTCGGCGGCGCGCAGGATGATCGCGGCGCGGTCGTCGAAGGACATCGCACGCCAGGCGGGCGCGGCGGCGAGGGCCGCGTCGATGGCGTCCTGGGCGTCCTGGGCGGTGGCGTTGCCGTAGGTGCCGAGGCGGGACTTGTGGTGGTGCGGCTGCACGACGTCGAAGCGGTCGCCGCCGCCCATCCGCCTCTCGCCGCCGATGGTCATCGGCAGGTCGACCGGGTTCTCGGCCAGCTCCTTCAGCTTGACCTCCAGCCGAGCACGCTCGGGCGAGCCGGGGGCATAGCCGTGCACCGGCTCGTTGACGGGGGTGGGGACCTGGGTCACAGCGTCCATGGGTTCCGTGTCTCCTTGACGTGAGCGGTGTCGTGAGCGGTGTCGTGAGCGGTGTCGTGAGCGGTGTCGTGAGCGGTGTCGTGAGCGGTGTCGTGAACGGGCGGTTTCGGGCTCAGCCCTTGCTGACCATCGAGCGGACGAAGAAGCGCAGGTTCGCCGGCTTCTCCGCGAGGCGGCGCATGAAGTAGCCGTACCAGTCGGTGCCGTACGCGGTATACACGCGCATGCGGTGTCCCTCGGCGGCGAGCCGCAGGTGCTCGTCGCCGCGGATGCCATACAGCATCTGGAACTCGTACTCGTCGAGCTTGCGCCCGGCCCGGTGGGCGAGTTCCTGGGTGATGGAGATCAGGCGCGGGTCGTGGGACCCGATCATCGGGTACCCCGCCCCCTCCATGAGGATCTTCAGGATCCGTACGTACGCCTTGTCGATCTCCGCCTTGTGCTGGAAGGCGACCTCCGCGGGCTCCTTGTACGCGCCCTTCACCAGCCGCACCCGGCTGCCGTTCGCGGCGAGGCGGCGGGCGTCGGTCTCGGTGCGGAAGAGGTAGGCCTGGATCACACAGCCGGTTTGGGGGAAGTCCCGCCGCAGCTCGTCGTGGATGGCGAACATCGAGTCGAGGGTGGTGTGGTCCTCCGCGTCGAGCGTGACCGTCGTCCCGATCGCGGCGGCGGCCTCGACGACCGGGCGGACGCCCGCGAGGGCCAGCTCGTGGCCGCCGGGGAGGGTCTGGCCGAAGAGGGAGAGCTTGACCGACATCTCGACGCGTTCGCCGAGGTCCAGTGCCCTCAGTCGGTCGATCAGCTCCAGGTAGGCGTCGCGGGCGGCGGCGGCCTGCTCGGGGCGGGTGATGTCCTCGCCGACGACGTCCATCGTCACTTCGAGGCCCTTGCCGGTGAGGTCCCGGACGACCGGGACGATGTCGTCGACCCGTTCACCGGGGATGAAGCGGTCGACGACCTGCTTGGTCACGGGCGCCGCCGAGATCAGGCGTCGTATCCGGTCGCTGCGCGACGCGGCGAGAATCACGGGACCCAGCACGGGGCACCTCCACAGACCAGCAGACAGAACCACCGTGAAACCTAAGGATCCGCCCGATCGCCGACCATCGACAGCTGTCACGCATCCGTGCCGCAGATCTCAGACAGATGTATGAAGGCCTTCGGGACATGCGGGAGAATGCCCGGGTGACACCGGAAACCGCATCGTTCCACCACGTGGGTGACTACCAGGAGCTCGTCGACGAGATCTCCGAGCTACTCGGCGCCCCGGCGACGCTGGAGAACCGCGACTTCGAACTGATCGCCTTCGGCGCGTACGACAGCGAGGGCGACCTCGATCCGTCGGACCTGGACCCGGTCCGCACCCGCTCGATCCTGACCCGCCGCTCGACGGCGGTGGTACGGGAGTGGTTCGAGGGCTTCGGCATCACCCGGGCGACGGCTCCGGTCCGCATCCCCCCGACTCCGGCGGCCGGGGTGCTCCGGGGCCGCGTCTGTCTCCCCGTACGCCATCGGGGTGTCGCCCTCGGGTACGTCTGGCTGCTGGACGGCGAACCGGGCCCGACCGACGCCCAGCTGTCCGCGGCCATGGCGGTGGCCTCGCGCATCGGCGCCCTCCTCGCGGACGAGGCCCAGGCCGGCGCCGACCTCACCCGGGAGTTGCGCGCGGTCCTGACCGCCGAGCGCGACTGGGAGCGCGACATGGCGGTGGCGGAGCTGCGCGCGGCCCTCGGCCCGCGCGGCGACGGCGTCCACACCCTGGTCTGTGTGGCCCCCTGGCCGTCCGCCGACCCGGACGACGCCCCGTCCTTCCGTACGGTGCCGGGCGCGACCGCGCTGTGCACGGTGCCGTGGGGCGCGGCGGGCCAGGGCCT
>NZ_LRTR01000014.1 GCF_001550375.1 Streptomyces europaeiscabiei
TCGGCGCGCCTGAGGTCCTCCTCCGCCGTGGCCCGAGCGGCCTGGGCGGTGGTGCGCAGCCGTCCGGCGGCGTCCGCCCCTTCTCGGGTGCGGCGGCGGAGGCGGTCCAGTTCCTCACCCTGCTGGTAGGCGTCGCTCTCCCGCAGGCCCTCGACGGTCTCCTCCAGGGCGTGTGCGCGCAGCTCCTGGTCCTCGCGCAGGGTCCGGGCCGACTCGCGTTGTGTCAGGGCCTGTTCGAGCTCCTCGGCGCTCTGCCGGGCGGCGCGGGTGAGGCCGTCCATCTCGGTGGTGGCCGAGATCAGCGCGGCCGAACCGGCGCGCAGGACCCGTCGCGCGTAGGCGCGCTGCCGGGAGGCGACCGTGTCGGCCGCCGCCACCTCGTCGTCGAGCCGTCTGAGGTGTTCCCGCTGGCGGTCCAGCCGTTCGAAACCCTCGGCGAGTTCGGCGATCTCGCTCTCGCCCAGGGGCGGAAGGGCGCGGGACAGGAGGGTGGAGAGCAGGGACGGGTCGAGCCGTTCGGACAGTTTGGGCTGGCGCAGCTGGAGCAGCGCGGACAGCAGCGACTCGTATCGCTGCTCTCCCATGCCTGCGAAGAGTTCACGTCGTACGGCCGTGCGGTGGTCGGTGGCCGAGGCGTGCACGTCGCCGCGGTCGTGCAGGGCTTCGGCGAGGGCGGCCCGGGTCAGGGGCTGTCCCGCCTCGTTGACCAGGAGCACACCGCCGGGGTGGGCGATCCTGGCGCCGGTGGTGAAGTAGTCGGCGTGCACCCCTGTGGTGTGGACGCTCGCCTGCAGACGCGCCCCGCAGCCGAACCAGCGCTCGGTGCCGTCGTCGGCGAGGCGGCGGAACTCCATCCACACGTACCCGACGCGGGTCTTGCCGGAAGCCCCTTCGCCCAGGAGGTTCCAGTGCATGGTGCGCTCCGAACCGCCGAACGTGGAAAGGCGGTTGGGGCGGAGGCTGGCGTCGAAGAGGAAGGGCAGCAGCAGTTCCAGGGCCTTGGACTTGCCCGAGCCGTTCTGGCCGCGCAGCAGCAGACGGCCCTGGTGGAAGGTGAAGGTCTCGTCGTAGTAGCGCCAGACGTTGAGGATGCCCGCACGGTGCGGCTGCCAGCGGCTGCCGGGTGCGTCCGCCGCCCCCGCCGGTGTCCCGGCCGGCTCGGTGGATTCCGGCCGCCGGGGGAGGGAGGACTCCGGCCGCCGCGGGAACGGAGGCTCCGTCACACTCACTGCTTGTCTCCCTCTGCTTCCGGGACCGAACTCGTCGTCTCGTTAAGGCGGTAGCGGTGTGCGGCCGGGCGCGCGACGACCCGGCCCCCGGTCCGGTGGGCCAGTCCGACATCACGCAGTACGCGTACGGCGTCGTCGGTCAGCCGGGCCGCGCCGTCCTGAGACTGATAGGCCTTGGCCCAGCGCGGGAAGCGGCGCAGCAGGTCCTTGCCGGCCTCGGCGAGCTGTTCGGGGAGCAGCCCGGCGGGCGCGGCGCACAGTGGTTCCAGGAGGAGCAGTGCGGCGACGCGGGCGGTCGAGGTGTCGTCGGGGAAACGGGCGTCGGTGGCGATCCCGTCCGGGTCGACGAGCAGGAAGCCCTCGGCGCGTTCCTCCAGGAGGAAGCCGGCCTGTTCGACCGAGCGGCGCAGGATCTGGCGTCCGGTCAGGGAGGTGGCGTACGCCAGCTCGTCGTCGGCGAGGTCCGCCCGGTACAGGACGGGGTCGTCGAAGAGGCGGCGCAGCACCGAGTGACGCAGCCTCAGATTGCGCTGGGCGTCCGTGGCGGCCCTCTCACCGTGTTCGTCGTCGGTCGTCCCGTCGCCCGCGACCGTGCCGCCGTAGCGCCGCTCGCGCACCAGGCCCGTGAGGAGGTCCTCGAACCGCGCGGGCACCTCGTCCGGGGGTACGGCGAGGCGGGAGGCGCCGACGGGTGCCGCGGGCAGCCGCATCAGCAGCGTGGTGTCCACGCGGTAGAGGACCTTCGCCTCCGGGGACGCGACGTACGTCTCGGTCGCCCCGTCCACCGCACGCAGTACGTCGTACGCCTCCAGCAGTCGCAGGACGTCGACGAACGCCATCCGCTCCGCGCGGTGGACCGGGTCGAACGCGGGCAGCGCCCGGTCGGCGGCGGTGGCCCGGACGACCCGGTCGGCGAGCATGCCGATGGTCGTCATCGGCATCGACAGCAGCTCGGCCGCGGTCACGCACAGCAGCACGTAGCGTCGGCGGTCGAACGGGGCCCGGCCCGAACGCGCCCTGCGGGCCGGGCGGGAGCCGTCCGGGTCCGCGCGGACCTTGGCGAGGCGGGCGTAGCCGCGGCGGGGCTCCACCGTCAGGGTCCAGCCGCAGGTGTAGTCGAACCACTGGGCCAGCGGTTCGCGACGGCGTCGTACCAGCTCGAAGCCGGCCGGGTCCGAGGCCTCGGTGAGCAGGGGGCGGGCCAGCAGGAGGCGGACGGCGCGGGCGACCTCCTCTCGTTCCGCGGCGGCCAGTTGGTTGGCGAGGGTGCTCATCCCACCGCCTCCTGCCGTGCGGCGCGGAGGGCCGGGAACGCGGTGGACCCTCCCGCTTCCGTGATGTGGACGAGGTAGTCCGGTCCGGCGAGCGAACCCGTCGCCGTGCGCAGCAGGGCGGTCCGGCCGTCGGGATGCGGAGCCAGCGCGATCTCCACCCGGCCGTCCCCCGTGGTGGCGCGCCGCAGTCCGCCCGCGTCCGGCCGGGCGGACAGGGCGCGGCCCAGCAGGTCCAGAAGCCGGTCGAAGGCAGCGGGATCCAGCTCTCCGAAGGAGGACAGCCGCACGGGTCCGTCCGTCTCCAACGCCCGCCGGGCCCGTGCGAGTTCCGCTCGCTCGGCGCGGGCCCGCTCGGCGCGCTCCGCCCTGACCGCCGCGACGTCCCGCACCCTGGCCGTGCGGGTGAAGCGCTCCGTGCGTCCGCTGGTCCGCAGGAGCGCCGACACCTCCACGGGCGGGGTCCGGGCCCAGGACCGGGACGACGGGATCAACTCCGGGTCGGGGTGGGCGAGGTGGGCGTGGCGCGCCGGGCCGAGTCCGAAGGCCGCCGACCACAGCCGGTGCAGGTCGTCCTCCGCCGGGGCGGCGGCGAACCAGCGCGCCAGCTCCCGGAAGTCCTGCACGGCGCTGGAGGAACGGCGTCGTGACTCGTTGATCCGCTCCAGGACCTGCAGGAGCGAGACGATGGCCCGCCGGGCGATGTCGTGCAGCTGCTCGATCCGGGGGCGCGCCCCGTCGTCGGGCAGGAACCACGCCCGCAGGCCCGCCCAGCGTGCCCGTCGGCTCTCCAGCCAGCCGGCCGCCGGATCCTCCCCGGCCACCGGCGGTAACTCGGCCCCGCCCAGCGCCCGCTCGCGCAGCACGGCGACGCCGCACTCCTCCACCCGGGCCACGGCGGCGGCGACCGTCTGCCCACGCCGGTCCAGGTTGACCAGGAACTCCTGCAGATACGCGACCGTGGCGGCCTTGACCTCGCGGAACACCTCCGGATCAGCGCTCTCGGCGCGCAGCAGCCGCTGCAGTTCGCCGTTGAACGCCTTGGTGTTCTCCACCAGGGCGTCCAGATGCCCCTCCAGCTCCCGCAGGGTGCTGAAGATCCGGCGATCGGCCGAGGCGGGTTCGGCGGACAGCAGGCACAGTTCGTCCAGCCGGTCGGCGATCGCCTCCAGCACGGCTGTCTGCAGCGCCCCCGTGGAGGCGAGGACCTCCAGCGCGTGCCGCACCCCGGCTAGGGCGGCCTCGCCCCGGCGGGTCAGCGAGTACTGCAGGTTGCGGCGCTCGTAGTCCTCGGCCGTGCGGTAGTTCTCCGCGTGGTTGTGCACCACGTCCAGCAGCTCCCACTGCACGAGTCTGCGCAGTGCCTCATGCAGTTCCTCGTCCTCGACCGCGGCCGCCCAGCCCGCCCCGCGCAGCCACTCACGGACCGCGTCGAGCCCGAGCGCCGTCTCCAGGTGCTCGCCGGCCGCGCCGAAGGCGTCCAGCACCGCCCCGTACAGGTCGGACCGCTCCACCGTCGTGAACCGGAACATCTCGGGTGGAACCCTACGCACGCCCGTCGCCCTCCCCCACCGCCTGGTCGGCATCCCGATCACCACCGTAGAGGGCGGCGCCGACATTCCGTAACGCGAGTCGGGACAGCGGATTCATCCGGCCGCGGCAGGGCGGCCTCCTCGCGTGCGGGCCGGACCGGAGGGACGGGAGGCAGGGCCCTCGGGCCGTCTCGTCGGCGCGCGGGCGGCCAGCGCTTCGAGCAGCAGGTCGACCGCCTCCTCGAAGGAGCGCTTCCCCGCGGTGCGCAGGTCCTGGGACACCGCGCTCAGGGCGGGGTACGACGCGGGGTCCAGCCCCTGATAGACGTCCTGCCACGCCTGGTCGTCGGCCTCGCGCTGCCCGCGCGGGAGGGCCTCCACGAGGAGCCTTCCATGTCACCCACCCCACTGCGCCGCTCCCTCGGCGTGGTCGACGGCGTCGCCATCGCCGCCTCCAGCACGGCCGCCATCACCGGCACCGGCACCGGCACCAGCACCAGCACCAGCACCAGCACCAGCACGATCGCGCCCATCGTGGGTCTGCAGGGCCCAGCGCTCTTGCTCCTCGCCTTCCTGCCCGTGCTCGGCATCGCCACCGCCTACGGCTGGCTCAACCGCTCGGAGCCCAACTGCGGCAACGGCTACACCTGGGTCGGCAAGACCCTCGGCCCCTGGCCCGGCTTCCCGACCGGCTGGCTCACCATCGTCGGCTCGGTCATCTTCTGCGCCTACACCAGCGCCGTCATGGGCTCGGTCGTCCTGGTCCTCGCCAACAAGGCCGGTCTCGACACCCTGGCGGGCATCACCCTCGATCCGACGTACACCGGCGTCAGTACGGCCGTCGGGCTGATGCTCCTGCTCGGCCTCACCGCGCTCGCCGTCACCGGCACGCGCGCCACGACCCGCTTCCAGTTCGCGCTGCTGGTCCTCGAGTACGCCGTGCCGACCGGGTTCTGCGGCTGGGCTCTCGTCACCGGCGATCAGTCCTTCTCCTGGTTCAACCGTTCCTGGAGACTGAGCGGGAGTGAGTCCTGTTGCCAGGTCTCGTGCTCGGCCGAACGCCCCGGACGGTGTTGGGCGTTCTGGTTGCCCGCGTTCGCTTCGCGGCCGGCGCCGACGGATCGTGTCCGTGGTCCGGGGAGGCGGGGGCGGGGTTCCTCACGCCCAGGAACCTCCGGTCCGGCCTGGACGGTCCGATGCCCCACCGCCTCACTCCGGTGCTGTAAGGGCCGACCTGGTCGTTCTCGACCGCGACCCGTTCACGGGCCCTCCCGCGGACATTGCCGCCACCCGGG
This sequence comes from Streptomyces europaeiscabiei, assembly GCF_001550375.1. Lineage (GTDB taxonomy): Bacteria > Actinomycetota > Actinomycetes > Streptomycetales > Streptomycetaceae > Streptomyces > Streptomyces europaeiscabiei. The sequence continues at coordinate 5,328 of NZ_LRTR01000014.1, forward strand.
TCCTGCAGACCTTCGTGGAGGGGGCACGCGTCCACGCGGCTCCCGACGCGCAAGGACCGCGCCCCCGACGCCGCGGGCCCGCCACCGTCGACGCGTGGGGCACGGCTGCGCCGACGCCTGAAACCCGCGGAACGGATGCGCACCGGACTCTTGACGACCATCGTGTGACTGCGTAGACATGACTACGCAGACATGGCAGCGCAGTCAGAGAGGTGATGTCTGACATCATTGGGCTGTTCGTGACGGTCACCGGGAGGCATCATGACGCGAGGTACGGGGCGGGGCGCAGGCCCTCACGCGGCGCCGAGCAGTACCGATGTGGCGCGGCTGGCCGGAGTGTCGCAGAAGACCGTGTCGAGGGTCTTCAACGACGAACCGTACGTCTCCGCGGACGTGCGCAGACGGGTCACGGAGGCCGCCGAGCAGCTCGGTTACCGGCGTAACAACGCCGCCCGGGCACTGGCCTCGGGGCGGACCCGCTCCATCGGGGTGGTGACGCTGGGGACGGCTCTGTACGGTCCCGCCTCGCTGCTCATGGGCGTCGAGCGGGTCGTCCGGGACACCGGCTACGCGCTCCGCGTGGTCAACACCGTGGAGGGCGATCCGGCGGGTATCGCGGGGGCCGTGGACTCGCTTCTCGACCAGGGTGTGGACGGCATCGTCATCTCCGAGCCGATAGACGAGGCGGGGGAGAACGGCGGCATGGCTCCGCGTGCCGCCGTGCCGGTGCTGGTCATCGGCGCGCCGCCGTTCGTCACCGCGCCCGCGGTGCTGAACGTGGGTGACGGTGCCGAACTGATGGCGCGTACCGCCACCAAACACCTGCTGGGGCTGGGCCACACGACGGTCCATCACCTGGCGGGCCCGCAGCGCTGGTACGCCGCCCGGGACCGCCTGGAGGGATGGCGGTCGACGCTGACGGCACAGGGCAGGGACCTGCCCGAGGCGGTCCGGGGCGACTGGTCGGCCGCGTCGGGATACGCGGCCGGACGGGAACTGGCCGAGAACCGTGACGTCACCGCGGTCTTCGCCGCCAACGACGACATGGCGATCGGTCTGATCCGCGCGCTGGCGGAGGCCGGGCGCCGGGTGCCGGAGGACGTCAGCGTCGTCGGCTTCGACGACATCCCGGTCGCCGCCTACGTGACTCCTCCCCTGACCACGGTGCGACAACTGTTCGACGCCGTGGCACAGGAGGGGCTCAAGCGTCTCGTGCACGCCATCGAGAACCCCGACGCGGACCCCCTGCCGCCGAGCGACCCACCGGTCGACCTCGTCGTCCGCGCCTCGACCGCGCCACCGCCGAGCCGGACGACCCCGGCTCGCGGGCGGCGCGCCGTCTCCCGCGCCCGAGTGGACAAGCCCGCCTCTTCCCACGCGAAAGGAGGCTCAGCGCCACAGCACTGACCACCTCCCTGCCCGCCCGGACAGCACCATGTACGGCCGGCGCGTGACCCCTGGATCGAGCCGCTGCACCCGTCACGCCCCCGCCACTGCGGCGCGCCCCTCACGCGGTCGACGTAGGGCCGCCCCCTGAATCCAGCAGCGTGCCCGAGTCGCCTCTCCGCACCTGCCCGGACACCTCGCCCTGTTCCTTCCGGCCGCGATCCGACGCCGTACCGGCAGCACCCGGTACGCGGTCGGCCGCGTCCACACGACGCGATCCCGACCACGCAGGCCTTCGAACCCGGTCCTCGCGTCCACCCCTTCGCCACCCACACACCTGCGCACGCCCTCCTCAGGCGTGCCGCCACCTTCGCCATCGGCGGGAGTTCACCATGCCCAGAAACACGTCCACGTTCGCGTCGTCCGCCATGAGCCGTCGACTGTTCCTCACCACGACGGGTGCCCTGTCGCTCGGGGCGGCCCTCACCGCCTGCGGCGGCGGTGACTCAGGCGGCTCCTCCGGCTCCGCGGAGCCGGTCGGCCAGGCCGACATCGACAAGGCGATGAAGACGCCGACCGAACTGACGTTCTGGACCTGGGTCCCGAACATCGCCAAGGAGATCGCGCTCTTCGAGAAGAAGTACCCGGCCATCAAGATCAAGGTCGTCAACGCCGGCCAGGGCACCCCGCAGTACACCAAGCTGCGTACGGCGCTGAAGGCGGGCAGCGGCGCCCCGGACATGGTGCAGATCGAGTACCAGGCGATCCCGACGTTCACCATCACCGACAGTCTCCTGGACCTGCGGCCGTACGGCGCCGCCAAGTTGAAGGACAGGTTCGTCGACTGGACGTGGAGTCAGGTCAGCGGCGCCGACGGTGAGGTGTGGGCGATCCCGCAGGACACCGGCCCGATGGGCCTGCTGTACCGCAAGGACATCTTCGACAAGCACGGCATCGACGTGCCGGGCACCTGGGACGAGTTCGCCGAGGCCGCGCGCAAGCTCCACAAGGCCGACCCCGACGTCTACCTCACCAACCTCGCGGCCAACCAGCCCGCCGCCTGGCACGGACTGCTGTGGCAGGCCGGCGCCAAGCCGTACGCCACCTCCGGCAAGAGCGACATCACCATCGGCGTCGACGACGCCGTCTCCAAGAAGCTCGGCGCCTACTGGGGCGGACTGGCGAAGGAAGGGGTGATCAGCGTCGAGCCGGACTTCACCGACGGCTGGTACGCCGGGCTCAACAAGGGCAAGTACGCCACGTGGATCACCGCCGCCTGGGGCCCGGCCTTCCTCTCCGGCTCGGCCAAGGCCACCGCCGGCAAGTGGCGCGCGGCCCCGCTCCCCCAGTGGGACGCGGCCAAGCCCAGCGCGGGCAACTGGGGCGGCTCGACCACCTCGGTCATCCGCTCCACCAAGAACCCCATAGCGGCGGCCCTGTTCGCGCAGTTCCTCAACACCGACCCCGCCAGCGCCAAGATGTTCGCCACCGAGCAGTTCTTCTTCCCGGCGACCAAGGCCCTGCTCACGGACACGGAGTTCGTCTCGGACGCGCCGTCCTTCTACGGCGGCCAGAAGGTCAACCAGGTCTTCGCCGACATCAGCGCCACCGTGGACCCCTCCTTCCAGTGGCCGCCGTTCCTCGACCAGGCGGCGACCGACTGGACCGAGACCGTCGGCAAGTCCCTGGCCGACAAGGGAGACACGGTCGCCGCCCTCGGCTCCTGGCAGTCGCGGCTCACCACGTACGCCAAGAACCAGGGCTTCACCGTCAAGGAAAGCTGAGATGGCCGCCACGCGCCGGACCCGCTCGGCGGGACCGCTCTTCGTCGCACCGTTCCTGGTGCTGTTCCTGCTGCTCTTCCTCGCCCCGCTCGGCTACGCCGCCTATCTCAGCCTCTTCCGGACACGTCTGATCGGCGGGACGACCTTCGTCGGCCTCGACAACTACGTCCAGGCCTTCGGCGACTCCCAGTTCCTGCACGGAGTCGGCCGCGTGGCGCTGTTCTTCGTGGTCCAGGTCCCCGTCATGCTGCTGCTGGCCCTGGTGTTCGCCCTCGCGCTCGACAGCGGCCTGCTGCGGCTGTCGCGCGTGATCCGGCTGGGCATCTTCGTCCCGTACGCCGTGCCCAGCGTGGTCGCCGCACTCATGTGGGGCTATCTGTACGGGCCGGACTTCGGCCCGTTCGCCCAGCTGAGCCGGAACCTGGAGCTGCCGGCCCCGAGCTTCCTCAGCGAGGGCTGGATGCTCGGCAGCCTGGCGAACATCGTGACCTGGGAGTTCGTCGGCTACAACATGATCATCCTGTACGCCGCCCTGCGCACCATCCCGGAGGAGCTGTACGAGGCCGCCGCGATGGACGGCGCCGGGGCCTGGCGCATCGCCCGGTCGATCAAGCTCCCCGCGCTCCGCCCGGCGCTGCTGCTCACCCTGCTGTTCTCCGTGATCGGCAGCTTCCAGTTGTTCAACGAGCCGAACCTGCTGATGAAGATCGCCCCGGACGTCATCACCAGCTCCTACACCGCCAACCTCTATGCCTACTCCCTCGCCTTCACCGGCCAGCAGGTCAACTACGCGGCCACGGTGTCCTTCCTCCTCGGACTGGTCATCGTGATCGCCTCCTACGGCGTCCTGCTCACCGCGAACCGCAGGAGGACCCCGTGACGACGACAACCCCGGCGCCCACGGTCGCCGCGACGGCGAGGAAGCCGGTGCGCGTCGCGCACCGGAAGGGACGCCAGGCCCGCCGCAGCACCCCGCTGACGATCGCCATGCTGGCCGCCCTGGCCTACTTCCTCCTCCCCCTGTTCTGGCTGCTGATCGCCTCGACCAAGAGCACCCAGGACCTGTTCAACACCTTCGGCCTGTGGTTCTCCGACGCCCCGCAGCTGCTGACGAACATCAAGGAGACCTTCACCCAGGACAACGGCGTCTTCGTGCACTGGCTGCTCAACACGGTCATGTACGCCGGAGTCAGCGCGGTCGGGGCCGCGCTGCTCGCGGCCGCCGCGGGGTACGGCTTCGCCAAGTACCGCTTCCGCGGGGACCGGGCCGCCTTCAACCTGGTCCTCGGCGCGGTCATGGTGCCGACCACCGCGCTGGCCATCCCCACCTATCTGCTGTTCGCGCAGGCGGGCCTGGCCAACACACCCTGGGCGATCATCCTGCCCTCGCTCGTCAACCCGTTCGGCCTGTACCTGATGCGCGTCTACGCCGAGGACGCCGTCCCGGACAGCATCCTGGAGGCCGCCCGTATCGACGGCGCCGGCGAGGCACGGATCTTCTTCCGGATCGCGCTGCGGCTGATGGGGCCCGGCGTGGTGACGGTCCTGCTGTTCACCCTGGTGGCGACCTGGAACAACTACTTCCTGCCGCTGATCATGCTCAACGACCCCGACCTGTACCCGATCACCGTGGGCCTGGCCTCCTGGGCCGCACAGGCGCAGAACGGCGGGGCCGGCGCCAGCAGCGACATGCTCGCGCTGGTCGTGACCGGCTCCCTGATCTCGATCGTCCCGCTCGTCGTGGCCTTCCTCATGCTCCAGCGGTACTGGCAGAGCGGTCTGGCCACCGGCGGCGTCAAGCAGTAGGGCACACAGCCCTCGTACCACTCCCCCCACTCTTTCTCTCGGAGGTTCTTCTTCATGGCGGCTCTGCCTGACCGCGTCCTGTTCGGCGCCGCGTACTACCACGAATACCAGCCCTGCGAGCGGCCCGCCGAACGCCTCAAGACCGACCTGGACCTGATGGCCGACGCGCATGTCTCCGTCATCCGGGTCGGTGAGTCGGTGTGGTCGACCTGGGAGCCGGAGAACGGGACGTTCGACCTCGACTGGCTGCAGCCCGTCCTGGACGGTGCCCATGAGCGTGGCATCTCCGTCGTGCTCGGCACCCCGACGTACGCCGCGCCGCCGTGGCTGGCCCGCCAGTACCCGGAGATCACCGGTGAGCGGCGCACCGGCGAGCGCATCGGCTGGGGCGCCCGCCAGGAGATCGACTTCACCCACCCGGCGTTCCGCTTCCACGCCGAGCGGGTCATCCGCAAGGTCGTCGGCCGGTACGCCGACCACCCCGCCATCATCGGCTTCCAGGTCGACAACGAGCCCGGTCTACACCTCTTCCACAACCACGGTGTCTTCCAGCGCTTCGTGGACCACCTGCGCGAGAAGTACGGCGACGTGGAGACCCTCAACCGTGAATGGGGCCTGGTTTACTGGTCCCACCGGCTGTCCACCTGGGCCGACCTGTGGACGCCGGACGGCAACGAACAGCCCCAGTACGACGTCGCCTGGCGGGAGTTCCAGGCCCGCCAGGTCACCGAGTTCATCGGCTGGCAGGCCGACCTCGTCCGCGAGTACGCCGCGCCCGAGCAGTTCGTCACCACCTGCATCTCCTACACCCGCCAGGGCGTCGAGGACGACGAGCTGACCGACCGCCTCGACGTCGCCTCCGGCAACCCGTACTACGACATGCAGGACGGCCTGCTCCTCCCTGACCCCACCCCCGACGGCCACGAGCAGAAGTGGAAGACCACCGGCGTGTGGTCGCTGTACCAGACCGCCGACTGGATGTTCTCCTCCCGCCAGGAGCCGTTCCTCGTCACCGAGACCAACGCCGGCTCGATCGGCATGGCCTGGGACAACCGCCCCGGCTACGACGGCCAGTGGCGGCAGGCCGCCTGGGCGCTCGTCTCGCGCGGCGCCCGGATGATCGAGTACTGGCACTGGCACACCCTGCACTTCGGCGCCGAGACCTACTGGGGCGGCATCCTCCCCCACACCGGGCAGCCCGGCCGCACGTACGCCGAACTCGCCCGCCTCGGCGCGGAGTTCGAGACGGCTGGCTCCCTCGTCGCCGGACTCGAACCGGACGCCGACATCACGATGGTGTACTCGACGCCGAGCAAGTGGCTCATGCAGAAGTACCCGCCGCTCGCCAAGCCGGACGGCGAGCCCGACCCCACCGCCTACCACCGCATCTTCGACCCCTTCTACCGGGGAGCCTTCGACGCGGGCCGCCAGGTCCGTATCGTGCACGCCCGTCAGCTGCACGACCCGAGCGGTGACCGGGAGGGCCTGTCGCCCGAGGAGGCCGTCCGCCGCCACCCGGTCCTCGTCGTCCCGGCGCTGTACATCGCCGCCGACCCGACCCTCGACTGGCTCGCCGCCTACGCCCACGCGGGAGGCCACCTCGTCCTCGGCCCGCGCACCGGCTACGCCGACCACGAGGCCCGCGCACGCGCCGAACGGGCCCCCGGCCGCCTCACCGAGGCCGCGGGCGTCGGCTACGACGAGTTCAGCAACCTCGCGCGGGAGGTGCCGGTGCGACCGGCGCCCGGCGGACCGCTCCACCTCCCCGAGGGCGCGACGGCGACCCGCTGGGCGGACGGCCTGACCACCACCGACGCCGAGGTGCTGGTCACCTACGACCACCCGCACTTCGGCCGCTGGCCCGCCGTCACCACCCGCCGCCACGGCGCGGGGCGAGTCACCACCGTCGGCACCGTCCCCGGGCGCGATCTCGGCCGGGCGCTGGCCGAGTGGCTGACACCGTCCGCCCGCCACGCCTGGCACGACCTCCCGGCGTCCGTGACCGCGACGACCGGCACCTCACCCGACGGCCGCCGCGTCCACATCGTCCACAACTGGGCCTGGGAGCCCGCGAGCGTTCCCGCCCCGGTGTCCCTGTCCGACGCGCTGACCGGCACCTCGGTCCCGGCTGGAGCGTCGCTGGAACTCGGGCCGTGGGACGTGCGCGTGCTCGTCACCACCGACCCCGAGGCCTGAGGCCCGAGACCAACGACCGTCCCTGTTCCATCCCCGAAGGAGTGGCTGTGCACAGAAGAAGACTCGGCAGAGCGCTGGGCGGCTTCGTCGGAGCATCGGCGATGCTCGCGATACCGATGACCGCCGCCCAGGCGTACAACCCGACGGGCGGCACCGTGTACCAGCTCGGCAGCGAACCGTGCCTCAAGGGGCGGTTCAACTGCGCGGTCTACCCCAAGTCGGCGCAGCTGCCGAGCGGGCGCCTGGTCGCGTCGTTCGAGAAGTCCACCGTCGTGACGGCGACGGGAAGCGCCGACCGGCAGACCCTCCCGATCCACAAGAGCGACGACGACGGAACGACCTGGCAGCCGCTGTCCGAGGTCAAGGCCCCGGCGTACCTGTCGACGGATCCCCGCTACGCGAAGTACACGAGCAACTGGACGAACCCGTTCCTGTACGTGCTGCCGGAGCGCGTCGGCGATCTGAAGGCGGGCACGCTGCTCCTGGCGAGTGTCGTGTCGGGCGACGACCAGTACTACAAGGAGCACAAGGCGGCCGACCCGAACTGGACGCCGTCCAACGACGGGGACCGCGGCGACATGGCGATCGCCCTGTACTCCAGCACCGACGACGGCGTGACGTGGCAGGTGGTCAACGTCGTCGCGACCGGCGGCTGGCAGGGCGGCAGCGCGGGCGCGGTCGGCCAGAACATCGCGAGCGCGAACAAGTACAAGCAGGTGGATCCCCTCTGGGAGCCGTACCTGATGGTCCACAGAGGCAAGCTCGTCTGCTACTACTCCGACGAGAACGACTACATCGGCTTCGATCCGGCCACCGGCGTCCCGAGACTCGACCCGGCGAACGACACCGCCAAGGACTCGCACGGCCAGATCCTGGTCCACAAGACCTGGAACGGCAAGAGCAAGAAGTGGAGCGAGCCCGTCGTCGACATCGCCGGGCTGACGGAGGACATGGGCGGCGGCAAGACGGAGATCGGCGGCGGCCGGCCCGGTATGACGACGATCGTCCCGACGGCGGACGACAAGTGGCTGCTCACCTACGAGTACTGGGCCGGCGGGGCCAACACCCGGTACCGGATCTCGGACGACCCGCTGAAGTTCTTCCGCGGTTCCCCCACCGGCATGGGTGTCGACGCGCTGCCGGTCGTCGCCGGCTCCCGTCCCCTCGCGGCGGGCGGCAGTCCGGTCCTCGTCCGGCTCCCCGACGGACGCCTGGTGTACAACGCCGCCGGCAGCGGCAACGTCTGGGTCAACGACAGCGGACGTACCGACGGTGTGTGGAAGGAGTACCAGACGACTTCGCGGGCCGGTTACAGCAGGAACCTGCAGTACGTGGAGGGCACCGGCCGCATCGTGATCCTCAACAACCAGGGCACCTCGACCATCGCGCACGCCGAGGTCGATCTCGGCGACTCCGCCGGCGCCTACCAGCAGTTGGTGAACCGGAAGACGGGCCAGGTGATCGGCACCGGGAACAACAGCACCGACGCGAACATCGGCAACGGGGACACCCCCGACGTCGCCCTCGAAGACGCCGGAGCGGCGGCGGACCCGGACACCCAGTACTGGCATGTCGTGACCAAGTCGGGCGGCGGAGTGACACTGCTCAACAAGTCGGGCGGCCGGGCGGCGGCGATCTGGACGGGCAACGCGACGGCCGGCCAGCGGATCGGCCAGTGGGTCGACGACAGCACCACGGGTACATGGACCGTCGTCCGGTCCGCGAACGGTCACGTCAAGCTGCAGTCGGTCAAGAACAAGGACCTCTACCTGACCGGCGCGTCCGCCGACGCACCCCTCACCCTGCAGAACGCCACTACGGACGGCTCCCAGGACTGGAAACTGGTCCGGTAGCAAGGCCCAGGTCGTGTGAGGAGAGCCGGTTCGGCTCTCCTCACAGGCCGCCCAACCACCTCTGGAACACGAGGAAATCCGTGGTGGTCAGGCCCACTTCGGGTTCGACGCGGTGGAGTAGGGCACGCCCTCGGTGGTGCCGTGACACCCAGGCGCGATCCAGGTCGGTGATCTCGTCGTCGGCCCAGATGAACGGGCGTCCGGCCGCCGCTCGGACGAGGGCGCGGGTCTTCCATTGGAGCAGGTCCGCGCCGTACGCGTCGGGCGCCTCCGGCAGGTCCACGACCGGAAGCTCCGGCAGCCCGAGCAGCGGGGCGATCACTTCGTTGGCGTCGTCCATCCATGCGGTGGCCCACATCAGAACGCAGGGCAGAGCCAGCAGGCGCGGCCCGTGGGTGAGGTCGATCTTCGCCAGTTGGGGATTGGACGTGTGCTGCCAGTCGTCCCACTCCCCGGCGGCTGACGGGAGCCGTGCTCCGCCGTAGGGCAGGAGCGTTCCGTCAATGTCCAGGAAGAGCAGCGGGCGCCCCGCGCGATCGGTCATGATCGGCCGCTGTCCGCGGTGTCGCCGCTTTCCCAGCGCAGCAGGTCCCCCGGCTGGCATTCGAGCACCTCGCAGAGCGCGGCGAGGGTCGTGAAGCGGACCGCCTTGGCCCGACCGTTCTTGAGCACCGCCAGGTTGGCGGGGGTGATCCCGACGCGCTCCGCGAGTTCCCCCACGGACATCTTTCTCTTGGCCAGCATCACGTCGACGTCGACGGCGATCGGCATCAGATCACCTCGGCCAGTTCGGCCCGCATCCGCGTCGCCTCGATGTCGCGCGTGACGGCCTGGGCGAACAGCATCCGCAGGACGAGGACGATGAGCGCCATCCCCAGGACCGCCAGGGCGACACCGCCCAGCAGGAGCACGATCCCCGGGGGCACGGCCTCGCCCGGCGCCAGGACCACACCGAGCGCGAACACCAGGGCCGAGGCCGCCACCATCGCGCCGATCACCCCGTGCACGTAGCGGAAGGCGGCGTGGGAGAAGACCGTGTCGCGCCGGACCATCGTCACCAGCCGCCACACACAGACCAGGACGATCTGAACGGTCACGACCCCCAAGACCACGATCACGAGCGTCGGAGTCCGCACCTGTGCCACATCCGCGTCGAGACCTTCCAGATCCGTTGCCAGCAACGGCACCATGACCGCCTGTACGAACACCGAACCGGCGAACAACCCCACGATCACGGCACGCAACGCAAGCATCGCCAGCTTCCCCATAACACCCCCCTCCACCCGACCAGCGATAGAAATCTATCGAAAGTCGATAGCCCTGACAAGTAGCCACCGGCACCAGCACCGGCGACATCGCGAGGGCACGTCGGCCAGAAGGACACGTCGAAGTGGTCGATGTCCTGGAGTGCGACGTCGAGGTCGGCCGCGCGGCGCCCGCCGTCCTCGAAGTACACCTCCCGCAGTCCCTCCGCCACGATGTCGCGCTCCTGCCGGTCGCCGACGCCCCGGGCCTGGGCGCCTAACAGGCGGCGCGCGTACTCCGGCAGGAGATGGACCGTCAGAAACCGGAACCGGGCGTCGTCGGTCGTGCCGATCGGCTCGGTGCAGCCGAACCGGGCGCGCGTTTCCATGGTGATCCCACTCGTCGTGGCGGCCTGCGCTGCCGACGTCTGGCAGCAGCGGCTGCGTACGGCGGCGTCAACTCCAACAGCCGCTGATACGCCTGACGTTGGGGAGAGCGCGGGGATCGCCGCTCTCCCAGTTCTTCACGGTCTGCTTCATGGCGCTCGCGCAGCGCGAGCCAGACGGGCCTGGCTCACGCCAGCCGCGTCACGCAACCGCGCCCGATCCGTCGGGGACGGCAACTCGGACTCGCCCGGCTGCAGTTCGTCGACCGCCGCGAACAACTCTTCCTGGCTCGGCTTCTGCTGCACGCGCCACCTCCGCTCTGGGCGCCAGCAGAAATGATCTTGGATCACGCTTTTCTCATCTCTGAAAGAGAAGTCGCTTCGTGGATGCCGTGACGCACGGCGATCGGGAGTTCTCGCGCGCCCGACACGCCGAATCGGGGACCTCCGGTCCGCCGGGAACGAGGGCGTACGCGGCCCCGACGGGCCTCCGGCCGCGATGTGACCGTGGTCCGTGAGCCATGGGGCGACAGCCTCCCCGCAGGCGCTCACCCGCCCGCCTACGCGCGCGACAAACAGGCTATGACCTGGTGTTTTCCAAGAACTCGCCTAGGCTGACGGCCTACGTCGGACGCCATCGAAGGGGGACTCCGTGGGCGAGAGAGCCATCGGGTACGACGCCGCCAGCATCGAAGTGTTGGAGGGGCGGGAAGCCATACGGAAGCGGCCCGGTATGTACGTCGGCTCGACCGGCGAACGCGGCTTGCACCAAATGGTGTTCGAGGTCGCCGGCCGGGCGGTGAACGAGGTCGTGGCCGGCCGCGCCTGTTCCGTCCACATCGCCCTCACGCCGGACGGAGGAGTGCGGATCGCCGACGACGGCCCGGGGGTCCCCGTCGAGGCCGCAGGTCACACCGGCGGTCCCGCTCTCGAAGCCCTGCTGACCGGTACGGCCGCACGGACGGAGACAGACGGCCGCCACGTCGTGCACCTGGGGCTGGCCGGCGTCGGACCCTGCGTCACCAACGCCCTTTCCAGCCGCCTGACGGCCGACGTGCGGCGCGAGGGGGTGCGCTGGGTCCAGGAGTACGCCCGCGGCGTCGCGGTCACCGTCCCCACTGCCGCGGGTCCGGCGACCGGGAGTGGGACCACCATCACCTTCTGGCCCGACGCCGACGTCTTCCAGACGGTGCGGTGCTCGTTCGCCGTGCTGGCGGAGCGCTTCAGGGAGCTGGCCTTCCTGCACCGGCGTCTCGACATCTCACTGACCGACGAACGCTCCCCGCGTGAGTCCCCGTCGGAACGGTTCCGATTCCCGGACGGGACACGCGACTTCGTCACCTTCCTCGACACGCGATCGGAGCCGCCCGTCCACCAGGACGTCATCGGCTTGGAGCGGGAGGACCCGCGGATGGCGGGGACCGTGGAGGTGGCCATGCGATGGTGCGGTGGACGCGAGGAACAGATCCGGAGCTTCGCCAACAGCCGGCCCACCCACGAAGGCGGCACGCACGTGGCGGGTTTCTGGGACGGCGTGGCCGCCGCGGTCAACGCGTACGCGCGCCGGCGGCGGCTGCTCACGGCGGCGGACCCCGATCTCGGCACCGAGCGGATCGGCGAGGGCCTGACGGCCATCGTGTCGGTGAAGCTGGATCATCCCGAGTTCACGGGCGCCACGCGGAGCCTGCTCGGCGGGGCGGCCGTGCGCGCCTGTGTCGCGAAGGCGGTCGGCGAACACCTCGGCACATGGCTGGAGACGCACCCGGAAGAGGCAGCGGCCGTCGTCGGCCGGATCGTCCGAGGCCACCCGGGCGGCGGGTGACGACCCACCGGCCCGTGAGCGCGGCGAGGCGGTGCGGTCAGGGGGCGTTCTCGCCGGGATCGAGGGGCGGGCGCCGGCGACTGTGCCTGCCGGTCGGTCCGGTGCACACAGGGCGGAGGCCGGTCGCCGCCGCTCGGCGGAGCCACATCGGCCCCGACCGAACTCCTGCACCTCCGCACCGTCGGCTCGTGGTCGAAGCGGTCAGCGGTCCGCTCCACGCGTCGGGGGTGGGCGAGAGCGCGTCGGCCGAGGGCCATGGCGATCAAGCCCCAACGGGCTGGCGGGCCGCCGCCCCTGACAAGGCACTCGTCGCAGCACAGGGCTGAGACCCGACGCGCCTCGCGGTGGACGAGGATCGCCCTGGCTGGGCACTTCTCCGAAACGGGCTCCTTCGAGATTCCGCCGGTCACCGCTGTCGGTGGGCCAACCTCAGGCGAGGACCCGCAGCAGGTGTTCCACCGCCTCGGCCATGCGGGTGCGGGCAGTCGCCAGGTAGGCCCGCGGGTCGACGGTGTGCCCGTCCTCGGCGACGAAGGCGCGAATCGCCCGGGTGAAGGCGATGTTCAGCGCCGTACCGACGTTGATCTTCGTCATGCCTCCCTTGGCCGCTCGGCGGAGTTCGTCGTCGGGTACGCCGGTCGAACCGTGCAGGACCAGCGGGGCCGGGACGGCGTGCGCGAGCCGGGCGATGAGTTCGTGGTCGAGTTTCGCGGTTCTGGTCGTCATCGCGTGGGAGCTGCCGACCGCGACGGCGAGCGCGTCGACGCCGGTGGCGGCCACGAAAGCGCGCGCCTCCTCGGGATCGGTGCGGACTCCGGGAGCGTGTACGCCGTCCTTGCCACCGATCTCGCCGAGTTCGGCCTCCAGCCACAGGCCCTGGGCGTGGGCCCAGTCGGCCGCGGCGCGGGTGGCGGCGACATTCTCGGCATGCGGCAGCGCGGAGGCGTCGTACATCGCCGAGCCGAAGCCGAAGTCGGAGGCGCGGCGCAGCAGTTCCTCGTCGGTCACGTGGTCCAGATGCAGGCCGACCGGGACGCGGGCGCCCTCCGCCACGGCGGCCGTCGCGGAGGCGAGGGGGCCGAGTGAGCCCCCGTGGAAGCGGACCGCGTTCTCGCTGATCTGGCAGATGACCGGTACTCCGGCGGCCTCGGCGCCCATGACGATCGCCTCGGCGTGCTCGAGTGTGATCACATTGAACGCGCCGACGCCACGGCCGTCGGCGCGGGCGGAGCGGACGAGTTCGGCGGTGGAGATCAGGGGCATGGGTGGTAACAGCCTTTCCTCAGCTGAGTAAGGCGTGCACATCGAGACAGTCGTGCACGAATTCGCTTGTTTTGGTGCGATAAAATGCTCAAACAGGCATCACACTTCAGATCCGGGCTTCCGTCTGAGATGTGCATGGGCCCGCACACCAGGAACAGGGGACGACGCATGGCGGCACCACAGGCCAGATGGAGCGCGTTGCTGGAGCTGCTGACGCGGGACGGGCGGATCGAGGTCGAAGCCGCCGCGGACGAGCTGCGGGTCTCCGCCGCCACGATCCGGCGTGATCTGGACGAGCTGGCTCGTCAGCAGATGGTCACCCGCACGCATGGGGGCGCCGTGATCAACGCGATCGCGTACGACCTGCCGCTCCGCTACAAGGCCGCGCGCAACGCTCCGGAGAAGGAGCGGATCGCCGACGCGGCGGCGGGCCTGGTGAAGGCGGGTGCCGTGGTGGGTCTGAACGGCGGCACCACCACCACAGCGGTCGCCCGGGCGCTGGCCATCAGGCCCGACCTGAGCACCGAGGGCGCCGGCCCCTCGCTGACGGTTGTCACCAACGCGCTGAACATCGCCAACGAGTTGGTCGTACGCCGCCATGTGAAGCTCGTCGTCACCGGGGGTGTGGCCCGCCCGGCCTCGTACGAACTCACCGGCCCGCTGGCCACCGAAGTGCTCGCACAGATTTCGCTCGATCAGGTCTTCATCGGCGTCGACGCGATCGATGTCAGGCACGGGGCCACGGCCCAGGACGAGGGCGAGGCCGGCATCAACCGGGCGTTGACCCTCCGCGCCGAACAGGTGGTCGTGGTGGCGGACACCTCCAAGCTGGGCCGACGGGCCTTCGCCCGGATCTGCCCGGTCGAGGACGTCCATGTGCTGGTGACCGACAAGGCAGCCGGCCCCGAGCTGACCGAGCCGTTCGCCGCGGCGGGCGTGGAGATCATCCGGGCCTGAGAGTCTTCGCCTGTGCCGTGCCGGGGCCGGCGGGCGTGCGGCCTCGGCCGG
>NZ_LRTR01000140.1 GCF_001550375.1 Streptomyces europaeiscabiei
CTGACGGCAGCCGCCCGAGCCGCCTTCACCACCGGCATGCACGGAGCGGCGACAGCGGGGGCCGTCGTGCTGCTGGCGGCCGCGGTGCTGGCGGTCGGGGCGCTGCGCGGGGTGCGGGTACGGGATCAAGAGGAGGAGAAGAGCCTCGTCAGGACGGCGAGCCAGTCGTGATCAGACCCTCCCGGTACGCGATGGCCACGGCCTCCGTACGGCTCGCCGCCCCCAACTTGGCCAGGATGTTGGACACATGCACGCTCGCCGTCTTCCCGGTGATGAACAGCTCGTCGCCGATCTGCCGATTGGTACGCCCGAGCGCGAGCAGCCGAAGGACATCGCTCTCCCGCGCGGTGAGCGCGGGAACGTCCTTCTCCCCCGAGGCCTCCGCCAGCCGCCCCCTGCGGACGAGCGCGTCCAGGGCGGCGCGCAACGGCACGGCCCCCAGCCGATCGGCGGTCTCCCCCACCGCCCGAGCCTCGGCCACCGCCTCCTCCCGGGCCCCCGCCCCCAACAACGCCTCCGCCAGCCGCAGCCGGCACCGGGCCCTCTCGTACGGATCGCCGAACGCGAACGCGTCCACCGCCCTGCGCCAGGCCCCCACATCGGGCCCGGTACGCACCCGGGCCCACTCCGCCTCGGCCCGCGCCAGCCAGGCCAGCCCCTCCGGTCCCTGCTCGTCGCCGTCCTCCCCCACGGCGGCGGTGGCCCGCGCGGCCTCCACCAGCTCCTCCCCCGTCGCGTCCCAGCCCCGCACCCCCTC
>NZ_LRTR01000141.1 GCF_001550375.1 Streptomyces europaeiscabiei
GGGACCGGCCGCGTAGCCGGCCGCGGCGGGCAGCCGGTCGGCGTCGGCGGCCGAGCGCGCGCACTCGTCCCAGCGGCCCAGGGTGTAGAGGCAGAGGGAGTGGAGGTAGCGCATCTCCACCGGGTACGGGGAGGAGAGGAGGCCGGCGCGGCCCGCGCGGTCCAGCCCCTCGGAGAGCCAGGTGAGACATTCCTCCGGGTCACCGGATTCGAAGCAACCCGTGGCCAGGTTGAACAGGGCACGCATCTCCACGGGGACGTTGCCCGCCCGGCGGGCCAGTTCGCGGGCGTCACGCAACCGCGCCCGGCCCTCCCGCGTACGCCGGTTGCTCCGGGGGTCGAGACCGACCACGGAGATGATCAGGTCGGCCTGGGCGTCGCCCAGTTCGAGCCGCTCCGCGACGCGCAGCGCACCGCTCGCGACCCGCCCTGCCTCCTCGTTCTCCCCCAAGTACCGCGCCGCCATCACATGCGTGGCCGCCGCCCACACCCACGTACGGGACGGGGGCTCGGCGGGGATCATCTCCAGCGCCTCACTGCTGTACCGGAACGCGGCCTTCAGACTGTCCACGCGCATCAGGTCACCGGCGAGGGTGTAGCGCACCCGGGCGGCCAGCTCGGAGTCCGCGTCCGGGCCGGCTCCGGCGAGCGCCGCGCGGGTGAGGGAGACCGCCCGGTGGTTGTCCCCGGCGCGCGCGGCGGCGGACGAGGCGCGCAGGGTGAGGGTGACCGTGTCGAGGTCCCGGGGCCGGGCCCCTGCGCCCACGGACGACCACAGGTCGAGGGCTCCCTCCAGGTGCCGCAGCTCCTCGGCGGGCGCCCCGATCCCGTGTGCGTGGTCGGCAGCCTCGACGGACGCCGTCAGCGCGTCGGCGAGGTCGTGGCTCTCGCGCGAGTGGTGGGCGCGCTCGGCGCTCTCCCCGGCGCGGCCCCGGCGGGCCAGCAGCCGGGCGAACACCCCGTGCAGCCGCACCCGTTCGCCCGGCAGCAGATCCGCGTAGACCGCCTCCCGGGTGAGGGCGTGCCGGAACTGGTACGTCGATCCCTCGCCCGGCAGCAGCAGTTGCCGGCCGACCGCCTCCCGCAGCGCCGACTCCAACTCGTCCTCGGGGAGTTGGACGGCGTCCCGCAGCAGGTCGTGCCCGACCTTGCGGCCCGCCACCGCCGCCGTGCGCACCACCTGCTGGGCGGCGCGGGGCAGTTGCTCGATCCGGATCAGCAGGACGTCGGCCAGCCCGCTCGGCAGCACGGCCCCCGGCTCGTCCGCCGTCGCGGCCAGCAGTTCCTCCGCGTAGAACGCGTTGCCCTCCGCCCGCTCGACGATCCGGCCGACCGTGGCCTCGGACAGCGGCTCGGCGCGCAGTGAACGCACCAGCCGCGCAACCTCGGTGTCCGGCATCGGCCTCAGCTCCAGCCGCTCCACGGCGGGCAGCCGCACCAGCTCGGCGAGCAGGGGGCGCAGCGGGTGGCGGCGGTGCAGGTCGTCCGCGCGGTACGAGGCGAAGACGGCGAGGCGGTGGGCCGGGGCGCCGGGGGCGGGGTGCTGGAGCACGGCCCGGCTGAGCAGGAAACGCAGCAGATCCCGCGAGGACTGGTCGGCCCAGTGCAGGTCCTCCAGCACGAGCAGGACGGGCGTCGCCCCGGCGAGGTCCGTCAGCAGCGCGGCGATGCCCTCGAAGAGCTGCAGCCGGTCACCGCCGTCCGCGCCGCCGCCGAGGAGGCGTGCGGTCGCCGGGTGGGCCTGGAGGAGCGGGGCGAATCGCTCGTCCGCGGCGAGGGCACCGAGGATCTCGGTGAACGGCAGGTACGGCAGACCGACATCGCCGAGGTCCACGCAGTGCCCGGTGAACACGGCCGTCCCCTTGCCCACCGCGTACGCCGCCGCCTCCGCCAGCGTGCGGCTCTTGCCCACGCCCGCGTCCCCCGCGACGAGCACGGCGCGGGGTTCACCCTGCCCGGCCCGGTCCAGCACGTCCCTCAGGCGGGCCATCTCGGAGTCCCGCCCGACGAACGGCGCGTGGATCATGTTCTGCGGCACACCGCCATCCTGGCACGCGGCCCCGCCCCCGCACCGCCGGGTTTACTCGCCCCCGCCGCCCCTGCCCGTCCCGTCCCTCGGGGCTCCGCCCCGGACCCCTTTCGCGCAGTTCCCCGCGCCCTTGAA
>NZ_LRTR01000142.1 GCF_001550375.1 Streptomyces europaeiscabiei
GAAAGGGCCTGCGGCCCTTCAGGGGCGCGGGGAACTGCGCGACCAGCCCCCACCGGACCCTCGCTCGGGGGTCGAAGGGGCACAGCCCCTGGGATGGGACGGGTAGGGGCGGCGGGGGCGCAAAAGGCGGGGCCGGGCCACCCACGTGACCAGGCCCCGCCTCCGCGAGAGAAAGAAACCTCAGACCAGGTTGACCGACCGCGCAGACGTCGCGCCGATCTCCTCCGCGACCTCCGCGAGCACCTGCTGGGGAACCGTGTCGTCGACGGTCAGCACGGCGAGCGCCTCGCCACCCGCCGCGGAGCGGGCGACCTGCATACCGGCGATGTTGATCCCGGCCTCACCGAAGACCCGGCCGACGGTACCGACGACACCGGGACGGTCGACGTAGCTCAGGACAACCATGTGGTCGGCGAGCGCGAGGTCCACGTCGTAGTCACCGACCGCGACGATCTTCTGGTGGTGCTTGGGCCCGGCCAGCGTGCCGGAGACCGACACCTCCTCGCCGCTGCCGAGCGTGCCACGCACGGTGACGACGTTGCGGTGGTCGGGCGACTCGGAGCTGGTGGTCAGCCGGACCTCGACGCCACGCTCCTGGGCGAACAGCGGGGCGTTGACGTACGACACCGTCTCGTCGACGACGTCCTCGAAGACACCCTTGAGGGCGGACAGCTCCAGCACCTTCACGTCGTGTTGGGTGATCTCGCCGTACACCTCGACGTCGAGGCGGACCGCGACCTCACCGGCCAGCGCGGTGAAGATCCGGCCGAGCTTCTCGGCGAGCGGCAGGCCCGGCTTGACGTCCTCGGCGATGACACCGCCCTGCACGTTCACCGCGTCCGGGACCAGCTCGCCCGCGAGGGCCAGACGCACGGACCGCGCCACCGCGATGCCCGCCTTCTCCTGGGCCTCGTCGGTGGAGGCACCCAGGTGCGGGGTGCAGACGACCTCGTCCAGCTCGAACAGCGGCGAGTCGGTGCACGGCTCCTTGGCGTACACGTCGAGGCCCGCGCCCGCGACCCGGCCCTCCTTGAGCGCGGAGTACAGCGCGGCCTCGTCGACGATCCCACCGCGCGCGGCGTTGACGATGCGCACCGACGGCTTGACCTTCGTCAGCGCCTCGTCGCCGATCAGACCGACCGTCTCGGGGGTCTTCGGCAGGTGGACGGTGATGAAGTCGGAGACCTCGAGCAGCTCGTCCAGCGACAGGACCTTGACGCCCATCTGCGCGGCCCGCGCGGGCTGCACGTAGGGGTCGTAGGCGACGACCTTCATGCCGAAGGCGGACATGCGCTGGGCCACCAGGGCACCGATACGGCCGAGGCCCACGACGCCGAGGGTCTTCTCGGCCAGTTCCACGCCCGTGTACTTGCTGCGCTTCCACTCGCCGTTCTTCAGCGCCGTGTTCGCCTGCGGGATGTGGCGGGCGGTGGCGAGGAGCAGACCACAGGCCAGCTCGGCGGCGGTCACGATGTTCGAGGTGGGGGCGTTGACGACCATCACGCCGGCCTTGGTGGCGGCGGAGACGTCCACGTTGTCCAGGCCGACGCCGGCGCGCGCGACGACCTTCAGCTTCTTCGCGGCGGCGATCGCCTCGGCGTCGACCTTGGTGGCCGAGCGGATCAGGATGGCGTCGACGTCGGCGATGGCCGGGAGCAGTTCGGCTCGGTCCGCTCCGTTGACGTTCCGGATCTCGAAGTCCGGGCCCAGCGCGTCGACGGTGGCGGGCGACAGCTCTTCAGCGATCAGTACGACTGGTTTCGCGCTCACGTGAGTCCTCACAAGTCCAATGCTGCGGACGGCCGTCCCGACGGCCGCAGGCGGTGGAGGGGAGTGACACCCGGAATTCCCCGGTGTCGCTTGACCGCGTGGAAGACGCACGACGCTGTGGGCCTGACGCGTATGTAGTGCAGCAGTGTAGTGGCGCCGGGGGCGTCGCCTCACGCCACTGCGGAAGGATCACCCGGACGGGAAACAAGGCCGGCCGTGGCACCGGGTGATCCCCGCCACGGCCGACCTCAAGAGGTCACGCCTCTTCGTCGTTGACCCACGACATGAGCTTGCGCAGCTCCTTGCCCGTGGTCTCCAGCAGGTGCTCGGAGTCCTGGGTCTTGTACTCGTTGTACTTCTTCAGACCGCCGTGGTACTCGTCCATCCACGCCTGGGCGAAGGTGCCGTCCTGGATCTCGGCGAGGATCTTCTTCATCTCGGCCTTGGTGGCGTCCGTGATGATCCGCGGGCCGGTGACGTAGTCGCCCCACTCGGCGGTCTCGGAGATCGACCAGCGCATCTTCTCCAGGCCGCCCTCGTACATGAGGTCGACGATCAGCTTCAGCTCGTGCAGGCACTCGAAGTACGCGATCTCCGGCTGGTAGCCGGCCTCGGTCAGCGTCTCGAAACCGGCCTTGACCAGCGCGGCCGTACCACCGCAGAGAACGGCCTGCTCACCGAACAGGTCGGTCTCGGTCTCCTCGGTGAAGGTCGTCTTGATGACGCCGGCACGGGTACCGCCGATGCCCTTGGCGTACGACAGCGCCAGCGCGAACGCGTTGCCCGTGGCGTCCTGCTCGACGGCGGCGATACACGGAACGCCGCGGCCCTCCTCGTACTGGCGGCGGACGAGGTGGCCGGGGCCCTTGGGGGCGACCATGCAGACGTCGACGCCGGCCGGGGGCTTGATGAAGCCGAAGCGGATGTTCAGGCCGTGGCCGAAGAACAGCGCGTCGCCGTCGTTCAGGTTGTCCTTGATGTGGTCCTCGTAGACCTGGGCCTGGATCGGGTCCGGGACGAGGATCATGATGACGTCGGCCTCGGCGGCGGCCTCCGACGGGGTCACCACGCGCAGGCCCTGCTCCTCGGCCTTCGCCTTGGACTTGGAGCCCTCGTGCAGACCCACGCGGACGTCCGCGCCCGAGTCGCGCAGGGACAGCGCGTGGGCGTGGCCCTGGCTGCCGTAACCGATGACCGCGACCTTGCGGCCCTGGATGATGGACAGGTCGGCGTCGGCGTCGTAGAACAGCTCGGCCACTTTGGGTTCTCTCCTTGAGTGCAGGTGTTGCGTCCCACCGTATGACGGCGAGCGGAATGAAAGTCTGCGGGTCTCGGCATACGGGCGGCCCGGCGTCACCGGCCGCCCGTATCGAGTGTCAGGCCGACCGGTCCAGGGCGCGCAGCGAACGGTCCGTGATCGAACGCGAGCCGCGGCCGATCGCGATCGTGCCGGACTGGACCAGTTCCTTGATGCCGAACGGCTCCAGCATCTTGAGCATGGCGGTCAGCTTGTCGTTGGACCCGGTGGCCTCGATGGTGACGGCCTCCGGGGAGACGTCGACCGTCTTGGCACGGAACAGCTGGACGATCTCGACGATCTGGGAGCGCGTCTCGTTGTCGGCGCGCACCTTCACCAGAACGAGTTCCCGCTGAACGGCGGAGCCCGGCTCCAGTTCGACGATCTTCAGGACGTTGACGAGCTTGTTGAGCTGCTTCGTCACCTGCTCCAGCGGCAGTTCCTCGATCACGTTCACCACGATGGTGATGCGGGAGATCTCGGGGTGCTCGGTGACACCGACCGCGAGCGAGTCGATGTTGAAGCCGCGACGGGAGAACAGGGCGGCGATCCGGGCCAGGATGCCGGGGGTGTTCTCCACCAGGACGGAGAGCGTGTGCTTGGACATGTCTCGTTCAGTCTCTCTCGCTCAGTCGTCTTCGTTGTCGCCGAAGTCGGGGCGGACGTCCCGGGCGGCCATGATCGTGTCGTTCGAGGTGCCGGCGGCGACCATCGGCCACACCATCGCGTCCTCGTGGACGACGAAGTCGACGACGACCGGACGGTCGTTGATCGAGTTCGCCTCCTCGATGACCTTGTCGAGGTCGTCCGGGGACTCGCAGCGGATCGCGTAGCAGCCCATGGCCTCGGACAGCTTCACGAAGTCGGGGACGCGGGTGCCGCGGGCGTTCGGATTGACGTCGTCCGGGCCGCTGTGCAGGACGGTGTTGGAGTAGCGCTGGTTGTAGAACAGGGTCTGCCACTGGCGGACCATCCCGAGGGCGCCGTTGTTGATGATGGCGACCTTGATCGGGATGTTGTTCAGGGCGCAGGTGGTGAGTTCCTGGTTGGTCATCTGGAAGCAGCCGTCGCCGTCGATCGCCCAGACGGTCTGCGCCGGGGCTCCGGCCTTGGCACCCATGGCGGCCGGGACCGCGTACCCCATCGTTCCGGCGCCGCCGGAGTTCAGCCAGGTGGCGGGCTTCTCGTACTGGATGAAGTGGGCGGCCCACATCTGGTGCTGGCCGACGCCCGCCGTGAAGATGGTGCCCTCGGGGGCGAGCTGTCCGATGCGCTCGATGACCTGCTGCGGGGAGAGCGAGCCGTCGGCCGGCTGGTCGTAGCCGAGCGGGTAGGTCTCGCGCCAGCGGTTGAGGTCCTTCCACCAGGCGGTGTAGTCGCCCTGACCGCCCTCGCTGTGCTCCTTCTGCACGGCCTGGATCAGGTCGGCCACGACCTCGCGGGCGTCACCGACGATCGGCACGTCGGCGGCGCGGTTCTTGCCGATCTCGGCCGGGTCGATGTCCGCGTGGACGATCTTGGCGAACGGCGCGAAGCTGTCCAGCTTGCCCGTGACCCGGTCGTCGAAGCGGGCTCCGAGGGCGATGATCAGGTCGGCCTTCTGCAGCGCGGTGACGGCGGCCACGGAGCCGTGCATGCCGGGCATGCCCAGGTGCTGCGGGTGGCTGTCGGGGAACGCGCCGAGCGCCATCAGGGTGGTGGTGACGGGCGCGCCGGTCAGCTCGGCCAGCACCTTCAGCTCGGCCGTCGCGTGCGCCTTGAGGACGCCGCCGCCGACGTACAGGACGGGCCGCTTGGCGGCGGTGATCAGCTTGGCGGCCTCGCGGATCTGCTTGGCGTGCGGCTTGGTCACCGGGCGGTAGCCGGGCAGGTCCATGGCCGGCGGCCAGGAGAAGGTGGTCTTCGCCTGGAGGATGTCCTTGGGGATGTCGACCAGGACCGGCCCCGGGCGGCCGCTGGAGGCGATGTGGAACGCCTGCGCGATCGCCTGGGGGATGTCCTCCGCCTTGGTGACCAGGAAGCTGTGCTTGGTGATCGGCATCGTGATGCCGACGATGTCCGCCTCCTGGAAGGCGTCCGTACCGATCGCCTTGGACACGACCTGCCCGGTGATCGCGACCAGCGGCACGGAGTCCATGTGCGCGTCCGCGATCGGGGTGACCAGGTTGGTGGCGCCCGGCCCGGACGTCGCCATGCACACCCCGACCTTGCCGGTGGCCTGCGCGTAACCGGTGGCCGCGTGCCCGGCGCCCTGCTCGTGGCGGACCAGCACATGGCGCACGCGCTTGGAGTCCATCATCGGGTCGTACGCCGGCAGGATGGTGCCCCCGGGGATGCCGAACACCGTGTCGGCCCCGACCTCCTCAAGCGAGCGGATGAGGGACTGCGCACCCGTCACGTGCTCGACGGGGGTGGACGGTCCTCCGGATCGGGGCCGCGGCTGCGGATGGTGGGCCCCGGTGGCCTGCTCGGTCATCGGCATTCTCTTCTCGATGCTGAGGGTGTTTTGCGAGGTTTGTGCGGTGCGTGGCTCACGCCGGACTGGTGCCCGTGCAACAAAAAACCCCTCCTTGCCACGAGGCAAGCGAGGGGAGCGCGTCGGGTACGGTCGCTGGGGATTCCGGATCGCCGTCCGGTGGGTCCCAGCTTCAGCCGACGCGCTTTCCAAGTACGAGGATTCGAGTGCGCATGGCACTGACCCTCCCCCCGGCGCGCACCGCGTGTCAAGTGGGTGGGACGGGAGTCTCATTATGTGAGCGAAGGGCACTTCCGCCTCCGTAGACAGCGGTCACACCACCTGTGTACACCCCCGCCCCACCCCCCGCGAACGCGGGTTCCGCCGGTCCGGAGGGCACCGGGAAGTGCCCCAGGGACAGGGCCCGGCGGAGGCGGTACTCGTCCAGCGGTCCGGAGAAGGCGGCGCCCTGGCCGTGGGTACAGCCCATCGCACGCAGGGCGACGACCTGCTCGGGCAGATCCACCCCGTCGGCCACGGACTGCAGCCCCAGGTCGTCGGCGATGCGCAGCAGCCCACGAGTGATCTTCTGCAGCCGCGTGGACTCCACTACCCCCTCGACGAGACCGCGGTCCAGCTTCAGTACGTCGACGGGGAGCCGACGCAGTGCCGTGATGGCCGCGTGGCCGCTGCCGAGGCCGTCCAGGGCGATCCGGACACCGAGACGGCGAAGGTGGTTCAGCCTGCGCTCCAGCTCGTCCGGCGGGCCCTTCAGGTCGGTGTCGGACAGCTCGACGACCAGGGAGCCGGAGGGCAGCCCGTAGCGGGTCAGGAGCGTCTCCACCGAGCCGGGGGGCAGTGAGCGGTCCAGCAGACGCCGGGCGCTCATGCGCACGGACACCGGTACGTTCAGGCCGCTGGTGAGCCGGTCGGCGGCCTGCTCGACGGCCTGCTCCAGCATCCAGCGGCCCAGCTCCGCGGTCTTCTCGCTGTCCTCGGAGACCCGCAGGAACTCGGCGGGCGTGAAGAGCACCCCCTGGGACGAGCGCCAGCGGGCCGCGGTCGCGACCGACGAGATCCGGCCGGTCTCCAGCTCCACCACGGGCTGGTTCAGCAGCATGAACTCGCCGTCGTGCAGCGCGGCCCGCAGCCGGGTGGCCAGCTCGGCCTTGCGTACGACGTCCTGCTGCATCTGTGGCTTGTACAGCTCGACACGGCCCTTGCCGGACGCCTTGGCCCGGTACATGGCGAGGTCGGCGTTGCGCAGCAGCTCGCCCGCGCCGAGGCCGGGCTCGGCGAAGGAGACGCCGATGGAGGCGGCGACCCGGACATCGTTGCCGTCGATGGTGTAGGGCTGAGAGAGGGCGACCCGCAGCCGGTCGGCGAGTTCCAGGATGTGCTGTTCCCGGGCGGTGCGGTCGCGGGAGCCGTCCCCGACGATGAGGGCGGCGAACTCGTCACCGCCGAGGCGGGAGGCGGTGTCCCCCTGCCGGACGGCGTCCTGCAGTCTGCGGGCGGCCTGGACGAGCAGCTCGTCCCCGGCCTGGTGCCCGATCGTGTCGTTGACGGCCTTGAAGCCGTCGAGGTCGATGAAGAGGACCGCCGTGTTGCGCAGGGCGACACCGCGGTCGGAGGAGCGGCGGCCGGAGAGCGCCTGCTGGACGCGCTTGGTGAACAGGGCGCGGTTGGGCAGGTCCGTGAGCGGGTCGTGCTCGGCGTTGTGCTGCAGCTGGGCCTGCAGGCGCACTCTCTCGGTCACGTCCCGGCTGTTGAAGATGAGGCCGCCGTGGTGGCGGTTGACCGTGGACTCCACGTTCAGCCAGCCTCCCCCATCGCCGGCCTTGAAGCGGCACTCGATCCGGGTGGTGGGCTCCTCGGCCGGGCTGGCGGCGAGGAAGCGGCGCACTTCGTGGACCACGCAGCCGAGGTCCTCGGGGTGGATGATCGAGGCCAGCTCCTTGCCCACGAGGTCCTCGGCGGGGCGGCCGTACACCCCGGCGGCGGCCGGGCTGACATAGCGGAGGATGCCGTTCGGTGCGGCGATCATGATGACGTCGCTGGAGCCCTGGACCAGGGAACGGAAGTGGTTCTCCTTCTGCGCCAGTTCCTGGGTGAGGGTGATGTTGTCGAGGAGCATGATGCCCTGGCGCACGACGAGGGCGAGCACGACGGTGCAGGCGGTGATGAGCACCACGCGGTCGACGCTGCGGCCGTTGAGCACGTTGTAGAGGATGCCCAGGGTGCAGACGGCGGCGGCGAGGTAGGGAGTGAGTGCGGCCAGGGATCCGGCGATGGGGCGGGTGGCCGGATTGCGACCGTGGACTCCTCCCTGGAGGAGCACGTGCGCGTGCCCTCCCTGCGGGCCGTCGTGCCGGTGGCCGGGCTGGACCTCGTGGCGGTGGCCCCGCTGCACGTCGTGGCGCTGGCCCGGGATGTGTTCGTGCACCACGCGCGCGTGCCCGCGCTCGTCCGTCTGTCCGTGCCGCCGACCGGCCCAGGGGGCGTAGGCGAGGAGCAGGGAGCCCGCGAACCAGCCGGCGTCGAGGAGCTGGCCGGAGCGGTAGCTGGTGTGCAGCAGGGGTGAGGTGAACAGGGCGTCGCACATCACGGTGAGCGCGAGGGCGCCGATCGCGGTGTTGACCGCGGGGCGGTGCCTCGCGGAGCGGCGGAAGTGCAGCGCGAGCACCATGCTGACCAGGGCGATGTCGAGCAGCGGGTAGGCCAGCGAGAGCGCGGTGTGCGCGGTGCTGGAGCCGTCGAGCTGGGCGGTCTGGGCGAGCGCCAGACTCCAGGAGATGGTGACGAGGGAGCCGCCGATGAGCCAGGAGTCCAGCGCCAGACAGACCCACCCGGCCTTGGTCACGGGCCGCTTGGCGAGCACCAGCAGGCCGACGATGGCGGGAGGCGCGAAGCAGAGGAAGAACAGGTCCGCGTAGCTCGGCTCGGGCACGGGCCGCTCCAGGACGACCTCGTACCACCCCCAGACACCGTTGCCCAGGGCCGCCATGGCGGAGGAGAGGGAGAACAGCAGCCAGGCGGGTCGAAAGCGGCTGCGGCGCCTGCGCGCGTAGCGGAAACAGGAGACGGCGGCCGCGGCGGCGGCGGCGCTCAGCCCGAAGTCACCCATGACAAGGGCGACTTGCTCATTGCCCCAGCCGAGCGCGGCGCCGACGGCGTAGGCCGCGCAGAGCAGGGCGAGGACCAGCTGGGCCCGCAGGCTCGCGCCACCGCGGCCGGGCGACCGTCCGCCGGGCGGCATCGGACCGGGCAGCGGCTTGGCCGCCCGGAACGTGGGGCTCAGCGTGGAGGCGGAGGACTGGCGGGGACTCACCGGGTCTCCCTGGTGAGCACCGCTCCCGTGTCACGCTGGTCCCGGTGCATCGGGTGGGTGTGCCTTCTGCGGTTGCTGTGCCTGTGGTGATGACCGTGACCGCCGTGACCGCCGTGGCTCCCGTGCCGGTGCCTCCGCGTCGCAGCTCGCCAGGGCCGCCGTCGGCAGCTCCGCCGCGTCGGATCGTTCGTCCATAGGCCGTGCATCGCCCGTCGCCCCCCTCGCTGTCTCAAGTCCGTCCCCGGCGCCGAACGATGCGCGGCGCAGCCCCTGTCGGGACGATACACCAGTATCGTCACTCAGGGACATAGTTCCTCTACGCTCAGTGACCACCTCTGGCAACACGAGCACGGTCCGCTTCCGAAGGAACGCGGAGGGTGCCCGAAGTGGATTACACGACGTCCGTCTCGCCCGTCGTAAGGACCACGTTGCGCAGTGGCTCCCGGTTCACGAATCGCCCCAACTGGTCCACCAGCAGCCTTTTGGCACGCGGCAGGAAGGCCGAGGTGGGGCCGCCGACGTGCGGGCTGATGAGCACGCCGGGCGCGCGCCAGAGCGGGTGCCCCGGCGGCAGCGGCTCCGGGTCGGTGACGTCGAGTGCCGCGGTGATGCGTCCGTTGTCCAGTTCCGCGAGCAGCGCCTTGGTGTCGACGACGCCTCCGCGGGCAACATTGACCAGGAGGGCCCCGTCCTTCATACGGGCCAGGAAGTCGGCGTTGACCAGGCCTTTCGTCTGTTCCGTGAGCGGAGTGGAAAGGATCACGACATCCGCCTGCGGCAGCAGGGCGGGTAGTTCGGTGAACGAGTGCACCGGTCCGCGCGCCGTGGTGCGCTCTGAGCGCGCGACGCGCGCCACCCGCGCCACCTCGAAGGGCACGAGCCGGTCCTCGATGGCGGCGCCGATCGCGCCGTAGCCGACGATCAGGACGGTCCGGTCGGCTAGCGCGGGACGGAAGTCGCCCTGCCAGCACTCCTGTTGCTGGGCCCGTACGAAGTCCGGGACGCCGCGCAGTGAGGCGAGGGTCAGAGTGAGCGCGAGCTCGGCCGTGCTGGCCTCGTGCACTCCCCGCGCGTTGCACAGCTGGACCCCGGGAGCGAGCACCGATAGCCGGGCCAGGACGTCGTCGACACCCGCCGTGAGCGTCTGGACCACCCGCAGGTTCCGCATGTGCTCCAGCGGGTTCACCTTCACCGGCCAGCGCTTCATGTAGGGCACCACGTACAGGACGCAGTCCGCGGGGTCGCCCGGATACGGCTGTGTGCCGTCCTCACCACCGTCCCAGAAGAGGTAGCGGGGACCCTGCGGGAGCCCCTCGATCTCGTCCGGCGGGATGGGGAGCCACACGTCGGCGGTCACGCCCGCGGCCGGGTCGGCAGTCTCGTCAGCAGTCATGCCCGGAGGCTATGTCAGGTACCCGGCACGGCAGAGGTTAGGTTGGGGGTCGGGAGAGGGAGGGTCACGACCAGGTGGAGCGCAGGACGATCGGCGCGGCGACGCTCGACGTGGGGGCCGTAGGACTCGGGTGCATGCCGATGAGCTGGGCGTACACCGGGTCGCGGCAACGGGGCGACGAGTCGATGCGGACGGTGCACCGGGCGCTCGACCTCGGCAGCACGCTGCTGGACACGGCCGACATGTACGGCCCCTTCACCAACGAGCTGCTGGTGGGCCGGGTACTGAAGGAGCGCCGCGCGGAGGCGTTCGTCTCCACCAAGGTGGGCCTGCTGGTGGGTGAGCAGCACATCGTGGCCAACGGCCGCCCCGGCTATGTGAGACGCGCATGCGACGCCTCGCTGCGCCGGCTCCAGACCGACGTCATCGATCTCTACCAGCTCCACCGGGCGGACCCCGAGGTGCCCGTCGAGGAGACATGGGGCGCGATGGCGGAACTCGTCCAGGCCGGGAAGGTGAGGGCGTTGGGTCTGTGCGCGGTGGGCGCGCGGGCGGGCCGCCGGCCCGGCGCGGGCATGTACGACACCACGATCCGCCAGCTCCGTCGGGTCCAGCAGGTCTTCCCGGTGAGCGCCGTGCAGGCGGAGCTGTCGGTCTGGTCCCGGGAGGCCCTGGCCTCCCTGCTCCCCTGGTGCGTGGCCCGCGGTATCGGGTTTCTCGCCGCCATGCCCCTGGGGAATGGTTTCCTCACCGGCACCCTGACGCCCGGCGGGGGCTTCGAGCGGGACGACCTCCGCGCCCGCCACCCACGCTTCACCGCCGACATGATGGCCGCCAACCAGGCCATCGTCGTCGGCCTCCGTCGCGTCGCGGCCCGGCACGGGGCGACCGTGACCCCGGCCCAGGTCGCTCTCGCCTGGGTCCTGTCCCTCGGCCCGCACGTGGTCCCGGTGCCGGGCAGCAAGCAGGCACGGTGGGTGACGGAGAACGCGGCCGCCCACGCCCTGCGCCTCACGGCCGAGGATCTGGCCGAGGTGGCGGGCCTTCCTCCCGCGCGGGGATCCTGGGACTGAGGGGACGACTGCCGGGCCGTGCGTCAGGCGTCGTGCGCGAGGCGTCGTGCGCGAGGCGTCGTGCGCGAGGCGTCGTGCGCGAGGCGTCGTGCGCGAGGCGTCGTGCGCGAGGCGTCGTGGCGAAATATCTGCTTGATCGGGCCGAGGTGGAACCTGTGGGGCGCTCGCGGTGTAAGACAAGTAGAAGCTCCACGCCGAAGGGATCGTGATGGTGCAACGTCGAGTGGTGAAGGCCGCGTTGGCCGCAGCCGTGCTCCTGGTGACGACCGGCTGCTCCTCCGACGAGGGAGACAAGACGGACGCCGCCGGCAGCTCACCCCCGAGCAGCAGCAGTTCCGAGTCGCCCCCGCCCGAGCAGGCGGCCGACGCGGCGCCCCCCGCCAAGGGCTCGGTGAAGGTGGTCCGCACCGTCGCCGAGGACCTCGACACTCCCTGGGGCCTCGCGCCCCTGCCCGAGGGCGGGCTTCTCGTGTCCTCCCGTGACGAGGCCACGATCAGCAGAATCGACGAGGAGTCCGGCAAGGAGACCGTACTCGGGGAGGTCCCCGGCGTGGCCCCGGCCGGCGAGGGCGGCCTCATGGGCATCGCGGTCTCCCCGGAGTACGCCTCCGACCACATGATCTACGCGTACTTCACCTCGGAGTCCGACAACCGGATCGTGCGGATGCTGTACGACCCCGAGAAGCCCGCGGGCGAGCAACTCGGCGCCCCCGACACCATCCTCCGCGGCATCCCCAAGGGAACGAACCACAACGGCGGCCGGCTCGCCTTCGGCCCCGACCAGATGCTGTACGCGAGCACGGGCGAGCGGTACGAGGGTCCCCTGGCCCAGGACAAGGACTCCCTCGGCGGCAAGATCCTCCGCATGACCCCGGACGGCGAGCCGGCCCCGGGCAACCCCTTCGACAACTCCGTCGTGTACTCGTACGGCCACCGCAACGTCCAGGGGCTCGCCTGGGACGGCAAGCAGCGCCTGTGGGCCTCGGAGTTCGGCCAGAACACCTGGGACGAGCTGAACCAGATCCGTCCCGGTGGGAACTACGGCTGGCCGGAAGTGGAGGGCAAGGGCGGCAAGTCCGGGTACATCGACCCGGTGGCCGTCTGGAAGACGGACGAGGCCTCCCCCAGCGGCATCGCCATGGCGGAGGGCTCGGTCTGGATGGCTGGCCTCAAGGGGCAGCGCCTCTGGCGCATCCCCCTGGACGGCACCAGGACCTCCGCCGACCCCCAGGCCTTCCTCGAAGGGGACTACGGCCGCCTCCGCACGGTCGTCTCCGCCGGCGGCGACAAGCTGTGGCTGGTGACGAGCGAGACGGACGGCCGGGGCTCCCCGGAGGGCGGCGACGACAAGATCCTGGAGCTGGAGGTGAAGTAGACCCGCCCGCCCCTACTCCTCGGCGAGGCGCTCCTCGGCCTCTTCCGCCACCGGCTCGGGCGGCCGTACGACGACCTTCCCGGACGCGAGGTCTATCGGTCCGCGTCCGGGGTCGTTGTCCCCTACGTCCTCACGGGTCAGTTCCAGCCGCTTCTGCTCGTCACGGGTGTGCTTGCGGCCGGGTGCGAACAGTTCCTCGAAGGCGTTGAACACAGCTCTTCCTCCCCCAGGGCCGCGAGGCGGCGGACGGTCGGTCCCGGTCGAACAGCGGAGCCTCGGCGGTCCTCCCTGCCATCATCCCGCCGCAAGCCGCTCCCCGGCCCCCTCAGGGAACAACCTCAGCCGATGGGCCACCGCCGCCGCCTCGCCCCGGCCCGAGACGCCGAGCTTGGCGAGGATGTTGGAGACGTGGACGCTGGCCGTCTTCGGGGAGATGAAGAGTTCCTCGGCTATCTGGCGGTTGGTGCGGCCGACGGCCACCAGGCGGAGGACGTCGTGTTCGCGGCCGGTGAGGCCGAGCGCGGCGACGGGGTCGGTGGGGGTGAGCGCGGCCTCGGGGGCGCGGCTCAGGGTGAGACGGGCGCGGCGGGCGAGGAGGGCGACCTCGTCGGCGAGCGGGTGGGCG
>NZ_LRTR01000143.1 GCF_001550375.1 Streptomyces europaeiscabiei
GTGGCGGCGGTGAGCAGCAGGGGCCAGGCGTAGCGCTGGGTGCCGACGGGGAAGCCGGTGTCGAGGACGCGGGCCAGTTCGGCGCGGGCGTCGGGGAGGCGGCCCTCGGCGGCGGCGACGCCGAGGGTGAGGGAGGACAGCGGCAGGTTGTTCTGGGGCATGGGGTTGTGGGTGCCGAAGTAGCCGTGAGCGGCGGTGAGTTGGCGCCGGGCATCGGCGGTGTCGCCGCGGGCGAGGGCGAGGGCGGCGAGAGAGAGGGAGCTGCCGCCGCGCATCTTGGTGCTGGTCCCGGTACACCCGGCCTTCGTGGCGGCTTCCATGGCCTCGTCCCACTGTCCGAGGGAGAAGAGCGATTCGGAGAGGTTGCCCCAGATCCAGGCCTCGGAGTCCCGCAGACCCATGCGTCGGGTGACGTCGAGTCCCGTGCGCAGCAGTCGGGCGGCCTCCTGCGAGCGGCCGACGCCCTCCAGACAGGACGGAAGGTTCACATGGGCGCGGCCCACGACGGCGGCGGGACCGCGTTCGAGCGAGCGCCGGAGGACCGTCTTCATCTCCGTGATGCCCGTCTCGACGTCGCCCGCGTCGGCCATCAGGCCGCCGAGGGTGAGGCGGGCATTGAGTTCGATGTCCTCGGCGCCGACCATGCGCGCGTACTCGACGGCGCGCTGGGCGTCGGAGAGCGCGTCGGGGCCCGGGGCGTGGAGCATGGACCAGCAGGCGACACGGGAGAGCACCTCGGCGTGTACCTCGGACGGGGGCTGGCCGCGGACCAGTTCCTGGGCGGTGGCCAGTTCCTTCCAGCCGTCGCCCCGGGCCAGGCCCTCGGTCAGCAGGGAGCGCTGCACCCAGAACCAGGCGGCGCGCAGGGGGTTGTCCGTGTCCGCGAGCCGGTCGAGGGCCCGCCGGGTGATTCTCAGGGCCCGCTCCCGCTCTCCGCACAGCCGTCCGGCGACGGCCGCCTCGGCCATCAGGTCGAGGTAGCGCAGGGGGTGGGTGCCCGGGGCGCAGCCGCAGGGCGGGTACACCTCGGTGTAGTCGACGGGGCGCAGTGCGGCCCGTACGGCGTCGGGGGCCGCGTCCCACAGCTCCATCGCCCGCTCCAGGAGACGTAGTTGTTCGGAGTGGGCGTGCCGGGAGCGGGCCTCGGCGGAGGCGTCGAGGACGGCGGGCAGTGCCTTCGCGGCGTCGTGGGCGTGGTACCAGTAGCTGGCCAGGCGGGTGGCGCGGCCGTCGGCGGGGACGAGGGTCGGGTCGGCTTCCAGGACCTCGGCGTAGCGGCGGTTGAGGCGGGAGCGTTCGCCGGGCAGCAGGTCGTCGCTGACGGCCTCGCGGACCAGGGAGTGCCGGAAGCGGTAGCCGTCGTCGCCGGGGGCGGCGAGCAGGATGTTGGCGCCGACGGCGGCCCGCAGGGCTTCGATGAGTTCGTCCTCGGGGAGCCGGGCGACGGCCGCGAGCAGGGAGTACTCCACGGTGGAACCGCCCTCGGCGACGATGCGCGTGATCCGCTGGGCGTCCTCGGAAAGCCGTTCGACGCGGACGAGGAGCAGGTCGCGCAGGGAGTCGGTGAGGCCGGGGCAGCCGCCGTCGTGGACGGCGACGGCGAGTTCCTCGACGAAGAAGGCGTTGCCGTCGGAACGTTCGAAGATCTCGTCGGCGCGTTCCGGGTCGGGTTCGGCGGCGAGGATGCCGGCGAGCTGGTGTCCGACCTCGGCGCGGTCGAAGCGGGGCAGTTCGATGCGGCGGACCGTGCGGAGGCGGTCGAGTTCGGCGAGGAGGGGGCGCAGCGGGTGGCGGCGGTGGATGTCGTCGGAACGGTAGGTGGCGAGGACGACGAGGCGGCCGGTGCGCAGCGTACGCAGGAGGTAGGAGAGGAGGTGGCGGGTGGAGGCGTCGGCCCAGTGCAGGTCCTCCAGGACGAGGACGATCGTCCGCTCGGCGGCGAGGCGTTCCAGGAGGCGGGCGGTGAGTTCGAAGAGGCGGGCCGTGCCTTCCTCGTCGTGGCGTGCGCGCGAGGTCTCCCCCAACTCGGGCAGCAGCCGGGCCAGTTCCTGTTCCTGTCCGGCGGCCGCGGCGGCCAGTTCGTCGGGCAGCCGGCGGCGCAGGGCGCGCAGCGCGGTGGAGAAGGGTGCGAAGGGCAGCCCGTCGGCGCCGATCTCGACGCAGCCGCCGGTCGCGACGACCGCGCCCCCGCGCCCGGCCTCACCGGCGAACTCCTCCACCAGACGGGTCTTGCCCACCCCGGCCTCACCGCCGAGCAGCAGCGCCTGCGGCCCGCCCTCGCCTCCCAAGTGCCCCGTCGCCCGCGCGACGCCTCCACCGGCGCGGGCCAACGCCTCGCGCAACACCTCCAGTTCGTCGGCGCGACCGACGAACACGGGACTGACGGACCTGGTCTCCACATCGCCGAGCATCGCACGACCCTCGGACACTCCGGCACTGATTATCCGCAGGCCCCGGACAGCCGGACGGCGGTCGCCGGCCGCACGTCCGGCTTCCGCGACGCCTCCACGTCCGGCTTCCGCTCCCCCACGGTCGGCCTCCGTGGCCCCGCCGCCGACGCCCCCGCCCTCGCGGCCCTTCTCCCCGCTCACGCGGCGCGGGGGAAGCGGAGTCGGCGTATGCGTTCCCCGAGCACCGGCCGTTCGCCGTCCTTGTCCCCCTCCCCCGACGCGGACCTCGCCGTCGTCCTGGAGTCGTGTGCGGCCTCGCGGCGGGCGCGGCGGGCCTCGCGTACCTGACGGTGGTGCTCCGCCTCACGGATCAGCTCTGCGGAACGGATCTGCTGGAGCTCGTACTCGAACATCTGTTACCCCTGGTGAAGAGTCGGTCTCGGCTCGCTTTCTGCGATGTCTCAACCTTCGTCTCCAAGGTGGGGCGGCCACATGGGGAGAGTTCCGCATCTTGAACGCGTGAGGGGCCTTAGACCCGCCGTAGGGATACCTACGACGGGCCTAAGGCCCCTCAGAAGCCGTCCTGCCGAAGCGGGCGTCAGGTGCTCGGCAGCCCCAGCAGGATGTCGGAGTACTTCAGGGCGGCGAGCACCAGCCCGATGAAGCCGACCGCGACGCCGGCCCAGGCCACCGACTTGATCCACGGTGTCTGTACCTGGTCGGGGTCGCCGAACGCGGGCCGCACCAGCACGGCGACGCCGACGAGCAGCCCGACCAGCGCGAAGATGCCGCCCCACAGCGCGGAGGCCTGCCAGGCATCGCCGTAGACCGCCTGGAGCTGCGTGGCGACGGTAGCGTTCGTCGCGGCCTGCATCTCGATCTGGCCGGTGATCTCCGCACGCGCGGAGGCGACCGTGCCGACCCAGCCGCCGGTCAGCGACACCAGGCCCAGCACCACGGACACGATGCCGGCGGCACCCTGTCCCACACCCGGCGACGCCTTCGCGGCGGCCGGCGGGAACTCCTCGTCGAACTCTCCGGTCTCGTCGGAGTCGCCGGCCTCGACCGAGTCGCCGGTGGCCGTCGCGGCTTCCTCCGTCGCCGCGTCGTCCTTGGTGACGTCGGTGCCCTTCACCGACTCGTCGTCGTTCCTGGCCTCGGCGCCCGTGTCGGCACCGGTCTCGTCAACTGTCTTGGTTCCCATACCTCGCACCGTACGAATGTTGTCTGAGAGGTTTCTTAATGATCGCTGTGAACACAGCGATCACGTGCCGCACGCCATTCGGGCGCCAGGACGGACCATATCTCCAAGTCGTGCCGGACGCCGTGATGGGGATACCTCTCCCGTTGTACACCGTCCCTGACCATGCCGAGCCTCCGTGCCACGTTCAGGCTCGGCGTGTTGCCGGAAGCGGCTATCCACTCGACCCGGTGGATGGCACGAACGTCGACGGCCCAGTCGATGAGGATCCGCATCGCGCGGGTGACCAGCCCCCGGCCCGTGCCGGCGGGCTCCAGCCAGCAGCCGACCTCGCAGTTGGCGTTCTCCGCGTCGAAGTTGAGGAAGAGGACCCCGCCGACGAGCCTGCCGTCGAACCAGATGCCGTGCAGGGAGCCGGTGTCGGCGGCGCGCATGTCGGCGTACCGCTGGAGGACGGCGCGCGCGGACCCCACGTCCGTGGCGCTCTGGCCGAAGGGGACGTACTCGTTGACGAAGTCCCGCCCTCGCTCCAGGTGCGTGAGGAACTCCTCGGCGTGCCAGGGTTCCAGGGGCCGCAGTTCGGCCCCGTCGTCACCGAGGGATATCGCGTACATCCGGCTGTCGCTCCTTCGCCCGTACGTCCGTGGCCCGTACGCCCGTCGCGTCGGCGTCCCGCGCCGGTACCTCACCGGCGTTCCCCGCCAGTACGTCCGCCACCTCGGCGTCCGTCGCGGCG
The DNA here is from genome assembly GCF_001550375.1 of Streptomyces europaeiscabiei. Taxonomy (GTDB): domain Bacteria; phylum Actinomycetota; class Actinomycetes; order Streptomycetales; family Streptomycetaceae; genus Streptomyces; species Streptomyces europaeiscabiei. The sequence goes on from NZ_LRTR01000143.1 coordinate 4,328, forward strand.
GCCAGCCTCTCATGGGCGGCGCGGGATTCGGGCGGCTCGATGCTGATGCGGGGCATGCGCCGGTCGAGCCAGCGGGGCAGCCACCAGTTGGCGCCCCCGAGCAGGTGCATGAGGGCGGGGACGAGGAGCGTTCGCAGGACGAAGGCGTCGAGGGCGACGGCGGCGGCCAGGGCGATGCCGAACATGGCGATCACACGGTCGCCGCTGAGCACGAAGGCGAGGAAGACGGAGATCATGATGACCGCCGCGGAGTTGATCACCCGGCTGGTCTCGGCGAGGCCCACCCGGACCGCGCGCCGGTTGTCGCCGGTCTCCAGCCACTCCTCGTACATCCGGCTGACCAGGAAGACCTGGTAGTCCATGGAGAGCCCGAAGAGGACCGAGACCATGATCACGGGGAGGAAGGGCTCGATCGGCCCGGCGCGGCCGAGGCCCAGCAGCTCGCTGCCCCAGCCCCACTGGAAGATCGCGACGACCACGCCGAACGCGGCGGCGACGGCGGCCACGTTCATCGCGGCGGCCTTGAGCGGTATCCCGATGGACCGGAAGGCGAGCAGGAGCAGCAGACAGCCGAGGCCGATGACGACACCCACGAACAGCGGCAGCTTGCCGACGATGACGTCCGCGAAGTCGTCGTACCCGGCGGTCACCCCGCCGACGTGCAGATCGAGCGAGGTCCCGGTCTCGGCGCGCGGCAGCACTTCGTCGCGCAGCCGTTCGACGAGGTCGCTGGTCCTCGCCGACTGCGGGGAGGACTGCGGTACGACGGTGAGGTACGCGGTGTCACCGCCGGTGTTGTACGTCACCGGGGTCACCGCCGAGACGCCCTCGGTGGCCCTCAGCGTGGTGTCGAGGTTGTCGAGCGCGAGCTTGTCGGCGGCGCCGTCGACCTTGGTGACCAGGGTGAGCGGGCCGTTCACGCCGGGCCCGAAACCGTCGGCGAGGAGGTCGTAGGCCTGGCGGGTGGTCGTCGCCGCCGGGTCGTTGCCCTGGTCGGAGGTGCCCAGGCGCAGCCCGAGCGTGGGCAGGGCGAGCAGTGTCATGACGACGAGGGCGATCGCGCCGAGCTTCTTGGGGTGCCGTTCCACGAAGGCGGACCAGCGGGCGGCGAAGCCCGTGGGCAGCTCGGGCTCGGGGCCGTGCTCGACGAGGCGGCGGCGCTCGCGGCGGCTCAGGGCCCGCATGCCGATGAACGACAGCAGGGCCGGCAGCAGCGTCACGGAGGCGGCGACGGTGAGGACCACGGTGAGGGAGGCGGCGATCGCGACGCCGTTGAGGAAGCCGAGCCGCAGGATCAGCATGCCGAGCAGGGCGATGCAGACCGTGGCGCCCGCGAAGACGACGGCCCGTCCGGTGGTCGCTACCGCGTTCCGTGCGGCCTCCTCGACGGACAGTCCCCGTTTCAGCCCGCGCCGGTGGCGGGTCACGATGAACAGCGCGTAGTCGATGCCGACGCCGAGGCCGATCAGGGTGCCCAGCATGGGCGCGAAGTCGGCGACCGTCATCGCGTGCCCGAGCAGGGTGATCCCCGCGTAGGCGGTGCCCACGCTGACCAGGGCGGTCGCGATCGGCAGCAGGCTGGCGGCGAGCGAGCCGAACGCCAGGAAGAGCACGACGGCGGCGACGAGCACACCGACGATCTCGGCGAGGTGCCCGCCGGAGGACTCGGTGAGTTCGATCGAGGTGCCGCCCAGCTCCACCTGGAGCCCGGCGCCCTCGGCGCCCTTCGCGGCGTCGACGACGGCCTCGGCCTGCGCCTTGTCCACGTCCTCGGCCGGCTTGTCGAAGGTGACGGTCGCGTACGCCGTACGGCCGTCCTCACTGATCCGGCCGCCGTCGGCGCCGTCGTACGGGTCGGTGACGGCGGCGACGCCCGGCAGGTCGGCCATCTCGTCGAGGGTCCGGGTCATCGTCTGCTCGACGGCGGCGGCCCGTACGGACGCGTTGTCCGTGTGCCAGACGACGGTGGCGCTGTCGCCGCTCACGCCGGGGAAGCCTTCGCTCAGGAGTTCGGTGGCGCGGCTGGACTCGGTGCCGGGGGTCTTGTAGTCGTTCGAGTACGCGGCTCCCGCTGCGGCGGCGCCGGCGGCCGTGCCGGCGAACGCGAGAAGCCACAGAAGTACGGCGACGAGACGGTGCCGGACACACCAGCGCGCAAGGGCTGCCACGGATCTTGCTCCTGAGGGGGGGGAGGCATGAGCAATTCCCGGCAACTGTTGCACCGTAATGTGATCTTTTGGCCCCTTTGAGGCTCTCCTCACATGGGATGGGAGCCACCTCACAGGACAGACGGCGGCACTCTGTCGCCCTGCGTCACTGCCGTGCACACGCCTGAGGGCGGCCCATCGCAGTGATGTGCCGCCCTCAGGGATACGCGGTGAACCGGTCGCCCGTTCAGCTCTCGCTGACGCCCAGCTGCTCCAGGATCAGCTCCTTGACGCGAGCCGCGTCGGCCTGACCCCGGGTGGCCTTCATGACCGCGCCGACCAGGGCTCCGGCCGCGGCCACCTTGCCGCCACGGATCTTGTCGGCGATGCCCGGGTTGCCGGCGATGGCCTCCTCGACGGCCTTCGTCAGGGCGCCCTCGTCGGAGACGACCTTCAGACCGCGCTTGTCGACGACCTCGTCCGGGGTGCCCTCGCCCGCGAGGACGCCTTCGATGACCTGGCGGGCCAGCTTGTCGTTCAGGTCGCCGGACGCGACGAGCGCGGTGACCCGGGCGACCTGCTCCGGCGTGATCGCCAGCTCGTCGAGCGAGGTGCCCGACTCGTTGGCGCTGCGGGCCAGCTCGCCCATCCACCACTTACGGGCGGAGACGGAGTCCGCCCCGGCCTCGATGGTGGCGACGATCAGGTCCAGTGCGCCGGCGTTGAGGATGGCCTGCATCTCGGTCCCCGAGATGCCCCACTCCGCGAGGAGCCGGTTGCGCCGGACCAGCGGCAGCTCAGGCAGCGAGGCCCGGATCTCCTCGACCCACTCGCGCGAGGGGGCCACCGGGACGAGGTCCGGCTCGGGGAAGTACCGGTAGTCCTCGGCCTCCTCCTTCACACGGCCCGAGGTCGTGGACCCCGTGTCCTCGTGGAAGTGCCGGGTCTCCTGGATGATCGTCCCGCCGCCGTTCAGGACGGCCGCGTGCCGCTGGATCTCGAAGCGGGCGGCACGCTCGACGCTGCGCAGCGAGTTCACGTTCTTCGTCTCGGAACGCGTGCCGAACTTCTCACGGCCGTGCGGGCGCAGCGACAGGTTCACGTCGCAGCGCATCTGCCCCATCTCCATGCGGGCTTCCGAGACACCGAGCGCCTTGATGACCTCGCGCAGCTCACGGACATACGCCTTGGCGACCTCGGGAGCACGCTTCCCCGCGCCCTCGATCGGCTTGGTGACGATCTCGATGAGCGGGATGCCCGCGCGGTTGTAGTCGAGCAGCGAGTGCGAGGCACCGTGGATGCGGCCGGTGGCACCGCCGACGTGCGTCGACTTGCCGGTGTCCTCCTCCATGTGGGCGCGCTCGATCTCCACGCGGAAGGTCTCGCCGTCCTCCAGCTGTACGTCGAGGTAGCCGCCGAAGGCGATCGGCTCGTCGTACTGGGAGGTCTGGAAGTTCTTCGGCATGTCCGGATAGAAGTAGTTCTTCCGGGCGAAGCGGCACCACTCGGCGATCTCGCAGTTCAGCGCGAGACCGATCCTGATCGCGGACTCGACGCCGATCGCGTTGACGACCGGGAGCGCGCCGGGCAGGCCGAGGCAGGTGGGGCAGGTCTGCGTGTTGGCGTCCCTACCGAGTTCGGTCGAGCAGCCGCAGAACATCTTGGTCCTGGTGCCGAGTTCGACATGGACCTCAAGGCCCATGACGGGGTCGTACGACGCCAGCGCGTCCTCGTACGACACCAGGTCGGTCGTGGTGGTCACGGTTGAACTTCCCTCTCAGCCCAGCAGGACGTCGTCGTCGCCCAGCCGCTTCAGTTCGCGGTACAGGATGGCGAGGCCGGTGACGATGCCGACGGCGGCGACCGTCGCGTCGATCAGGCGCAGGGTGTCCTCGTCGGCGCGGGCCTTCTTGATCCGCTTGGCGATACCCCACGCGCCGAAGGCGGTGGTGGCGATGGACACGTACGTGCCGGACTTGGACTTCTGGAAGTCCTTGGCCTTGGACAGTGCGTTGGTCACAGCGACGGAGCCTCCTCGAGGAGCGGGTGCCCCCACTTTTCCACGAAGGCGGCCTCTACGGCGGCGCCGACCTTGTAAAGACGGTCGTCCTTCAGTGCCGGGGCGATGATCTGCAGTCCGACCGGCAGCCCGTCCTCCGGCGCGAGGCCGCAGGGCAGGGACATCGCGGCGTTGCCCGCGAGGTTGGTCGGGATGGTGCAGAGGTCCGCCAGGTACATCGCCATCGGGTCGTCGGCGCGCTCGCCGATCGGGAAGGCGGTGGTGGGCGTGGTCGGCGAGACGATGACGTCGACCTTCTCGAACGACTTCTCGAAGTCGCGCGTGATGAGCGTACGGACCTTCTGGGCGCTGCCGTAGTACGCGTCGTAGTAGCCGGAGCTGAGCGCGTACGTGCCGAGCATGATGCGGCGCTTCACCTCGGGGCCGAAGCCCGCCTCACGGGTGAGGGAGGTGACCGCCTCGGCGGAGTTCGTGCCGTCGTCGCCGGTACGCAGGCCGTAGCGCAGCCCGTCGAAGCGGGCGAGGTTGCTCGAACACTCGCTCGGCGCGATCAGGTAGTACGCGGCCAGCGCCAGGTCGAACGACGGGCAGTCCAGCTCGACGATCTCGGCGCCCAGCCCCTTCAGCAGCTCGACGGACTCGTCGAACCGCTGGACGACACCGGCCTGGTAGCCCTCGCCGCGGAACTGCTTGACGACGCCCACGCGCATCCCGGCGACACTGCCGTTGCGGGCGGCCTCGACGACCGGCGGGACCGGGGCGTCGATGGACGTGGAGTCGAGCGGGTCGTGCCCGGCGATGACCTCGTGCAGAAGCGCCGCGTCCAGGACCGTACGGGCGCAGGGCCCGCCCTGGTCGAGGCTGCTGCTGAACGCCACCATGCCGTAGCGGGAGACCGCGCCGTACGTCGGCTTCACGCCCACGGTGCCGGTGACGGCGGCCGGCTGGCGGATCGAACCGCCGGTGTCGGTGCCGATGGCGAGGGGCGCCTGGTAGGAGGCGAGGGAGGCGGAGGAACCGCCGCCGGAGCCACCGGGGATACGGGTGAGGTCCCAGGGGTTGCCGGTCGGCCCGTACGCGCTGTTCTCGGTGGAGGACCCCATGGCGAACTCGTCCATGTTGGTCTTGCCGAGGATGACGACGTCGGCGTCCTTCAACCGCTTGGTGAGGGTCGCGTCGTACGGCGGGATCCACCCTTCGAGGATCTTCGAGCCCACGGTGGTCGGAATGCCGACCGTGGTGAAGATGTCCTTGAGCGCGAGCGGAACACCGGCGAGCGGCCCGAGCTTCTCGCCCCGGGCCTTCTTCTCGTCGACGGCGCGGGCCTGGGCGAGGGCGCCCTCGCGGTCGACGTGCAGGAAGGCGTGCACCTTCTCGTCGACGGCCTCGATCCGGGCCAGGTGGGCCTCGGTGACCTGCACGGCGGTGAGTTCACCGGCGGCGATCTTCGCGGCGATCTCCGCCGCGGTGAGCTTGATGATGCTGTCGGTCATGACGTGATCAGTCCTCCCCCAGGATCTGCGGCACCTTGAAACGCTGCTGCTCCTGGGCCGGGGCGGCGGAAAGTGCCTGCTCGGGGGTGAGCGACGGACGGACCTCGTCCGCGCGCATGACGTTCGTCAGCGGCAGCGGGTGCGAGGTCGGCGGTACGTCTTGGTCGGCGACCTCACTGACGCGGGCGACCGCGCCGATGATGTCGTCCAGCTGGCCCGCGAAGTGTTCGAGCTCTTCGGGCTTCAGCTCCAGACGCGCCAGCCGGGCGAGGTGGGCGACCTCCTCGCGCGTGATGCCAGGCATGCAGCGATCCTCTGGGGTGAGTGAATGTGGTTTGGCGCCAATCCTATGGGGCGCGCGCCACTGGATGCGCCGGGGATCGGCCGGTTCGGCGGGTGCGGGTGAGCGGGGGCCGGTCGCGCAGTTCCCCGCGCCCCTGAAAAGCAGGGGGCTGCGCCCCTGCTTTTCATCGGCCCGCAGGGCCGTCGTCCTTCAGGGGCGCGGGGAACTGCGCGAGCAACCACGCACGACCCTCGCCCGCCGACCGACCCGCGCTACTCGTCCGCCGTCGCCGCGGGCAAGGCCGCCTTCGGCCGCTGCCACCCCCGGGACCCCCGGGCCCGCAACCAGGCCGTGGCCTCCTCCGGCGGCATCGCGGCGGCGACGAGCCAGCCCTGCACCGCGTCACACCCCAGGTCCCGCAACCGCTCCCACGTCTCGTCGTCCTCGACCCCCTCCGCGACGACGAGCAGCCCCAGTGAATGCGCGAGATCGACCGTGCAGCGCACGATCTCCGCGTCCTCGTTGTCGATCGCCAGCCGAGCCACGAACGACCGGTCGATCTTCAGCTCGCTCACCGGCAGCCGCCGCAGATGCACCAGCGACGAATACCCCGTGCCGAAGTCGTCGAGCGACATCTTCACCCCGTGCCCGGTCAGCCCGGCGAGGGTGTCCGCGGCCCGCTGGGGGTCTTCGAGCAGCACGTGCTCGGTGATCTCCAGTTGCAACGACCCGGCGGGAACCCCGTGGCGGGCCAGTCGCGCGGCCACCGCACCCGCGAAGCCGGGGGTGTGGACATCGCGCGGGGACACGTTCACGGCGACCGGTACGTGCAGCCCCTGCGCCCGCCACCGCGCCACCTGTGCGAGCGCGGTGTCCAGGACGTACTCCGTCAGATGCGGCATCAGTCCTGACGACTCGGCGATCGCTATGAACTCGTCCGGTGGCACCTTCCCCCGCTCGGGGTGCACCCACCGCACCAGCGCCTCCAGACCGGCGACCTGCCCGTCGAAGCGGACCTTCGGCTGGTAGTGCAGCTCGACCTCGTGCGCGTCGAGCGCGCGCCGCAGATCGCCCAGCAGACCGAGCCGGTCCGGGGTGTTCGAGTCCCGCTTGGACTCGTACACCTCGACGCCCGTACGGTCGCGCTTCGCCTGGTACATCGCCACGTCCGCCCGCCGCAGCAGCCCCTCCGCGTCGAGCGCGTGGTCGGGGAAGACGGCGAGCCCGGCGCTGGCCTCCAGGACGAGGGTGAGCCCGTCGAGGTCGAGCGGTGAGCCGAGCGCGGCGACGAGGTTGCGGGCGACACGCGACGCGGACGTCGTGGAGTCGGCGACGGGCAGCAGTACGGCGAACTCGTCGCCGCCGAGCCGCGCGACCTCCGCTCCGCGCGGCAGGGCGACCCGCAGCCGATCGGCTATCTGCAACAGCAACCGGTCGCCCGCGAGATGCCCGAGTGTGTCGTTGACCGACCTGAAACGGTCGAGGTCGATCAGCATCAGCGCCGACCTCGCTCCGATGCGTTCGGCGTCGTCCAGGGCGGTCCAGGTCCGTTCCAGCAGCCACTGGCGGTTCGGGAGTCCGGTGAGCGGGTCGCGCAGCTGTTCCTCGGCGCGGGCGCGGGCGATCCACAGGGTGGAGTCGAGCGCGATGAGGGGGATGGCGAAGAGCGGCAGCAGCAGGGGCTGGTCGATGGCGACGACGCAGACGAGCGGGGCGATGCCGAGCAGCGCGACGGCGACGAGTCCCTGCCTGACCAGGGCCGTGCGCGCGACGGTGGGCAGTCCGCCGCGCGGCGCCGCCAGATACCAGAGCAGGGCTCGGCTGACCGCGAGGTAGGCGATGGCGACCAGGGCCACCTGGGGCGCCGAGTAGAGGTTCCAGCTGTCCGGGTCCCAGGGCCGCTCAACGGAGGGGACACGGCCGAAGACTTTCAGGACGAGCGCGCCGGCACCGATGCCGATGATGTCGACCGCACCGTGCAGGACGCCCTGGCGCCAGCGGCCCCGGCGGGCGATGCCGACGAGGACGACGACGGTGAGGCTGACCATCCCGGCGGCCACCCAGCCGTACAGCAGCAGGACGGCGAGGGTGAGGGCGGCGCCGGAGCCCGTGCCGCCCCACCAGCGGGCGCGGCCCATGGCGACGAGATGGCCGACGATGATGCCGGTCAGCAGGGCGAGGGACCAGCCGACCGCGCCGGCCGGGAAGAGGGCGTGCTGCCCGGCGAACGCCCGGTAGAAGCCGGCGCCCAGGATGGCGCCGGCGAAGCCCACGATCAGGGCGGGCAGTGCGGGCCAGGACAGCTGCCGGTCGGCGTCGTGGCCCGTCAGTTCGTGTCCGCGGCCCTCGCTGAGCGCGCCGGTGACGGCAGGGGCGCCGGCCGCGGTGCCGGAGGTGAGCTGTGCCGGGCCCGGGACGAGGGGGCCGCCTGCGCTCGCGCTCTCACGGCTCCGCGGCCGTGCCGTCCCGACCGGGGAATGTGCCGCCGACGCCTGCCCGGGGCGCCGCTCTCGGTTTCCCTCGAACGGGCGTCCTCCCATGAGCAGGGAGCGCCCCCATCTCCAGGCCCCGGACACCCGGCGCAGGCGCAGCCGTGAGTCCGGGGCGACGCTCTCGGTCGGTTCCATTCCCGTCCCTCTCACAGCCGGCGGTGCCCACGCCACGCAGCCCGTTGCTCCCGACAACCTCAACGGCACCGCGTCCGAGAACCCACCACGCGTCCGGGCACGGCAGGCGCACACCTCAACAGTAGGCCGCACAAGGCTTCTACGGGCAGCGGTCGACGTCGGTTGCCCGAATGCGACCGGCCACCCGTATGCATCTGGTATGCGCCGAACGGGTGACCTTCAACCCCTACTCCTCGATCGGGAGCGCGACTTCCACCGCCGCGTCAGGTCCCTGTTCGAGCAGTACGGCGAAGCCGTCCTCGTTCAGGACGGGCACCTTGAGCTGCATCGCCTTGTCGTGCTTGGAGCCCGGGTTCTCACCCACTACGACGAATGAGGTCTTCTTCGACACCGAGCCGGTCACCTTGGCGCCCCGGCTCTGCAGCGCCTCCTTGGCCCCGTCGCGCGTGTGGTGTTCGAGTGTGCCGGTCACGACGACCGTCAGCCCTTCGAGGGGCCTCGGTCCCTCGTCCTCGCCGGCCCCCTTTTCCTCCAGGGGGACACCGGCCTCCTTCCACTTACGGATGATCTCTCGGTGCCATTCCTCGGCGAACCACTCCTCCAGTGCCTTCGCGACGATGGCGCCCACGCCGTCGACCGCCGTGAGCTCCTCCTGCGTGGCCTGCTCGATACGGTCGATCGAGCGGAACTCGCGGGCCAGGGCCTGTGCGGCGACCGGTCCGACGTGACGAATGGAGAGCCCGTTGAGGAAACGGGCGAGCGGGCGGCTCTTGGCCTCCTCGATCTTCTGGAGCAGCGCGAGGGTGTTCTTCTTGGGCTCGCCCTTCTGGTTGGCGAAGACCGTGACGACCTTCGGCTCACCGGTCTTCGGATCGTGCTTCGGCAGACCGCTGTCGGCGTCCAGGACGTACGCCTTGATGGGGAGCAGCTTCTCCACCGTGAGGTCGAAGAGGTCACCCTCGTCGACGAGGGGTGGGTCGGCCGGCTCCAGGGGCCGGGTGAGGGCGGCGGCGGCGACCCCGCCGAAGTGCTCGATGTCCAGGCATTCCCGGCCGGCCAGATACGAGACGCGCTCTCTCAACTGGGCGGGGCAGCTACGGGCGTTGGGGCAACGCAGATCGATGTCGCCCTCCTTCATCGGGCGCAGCGGTGTCCCGCACTCCGGGCACTCGGCCGGCATCACGAAGGGGCGGGTCTCGCCTTCGACGCGCAGGTCCACGACCGGCCCGAGGATCTCGGGGATGACGTCACCGGCCTTGCGGATCACGACCGTGTCCCCGATGAGGACGTTCTTGGCCTTGACGACCTCCTGGTTGTGCAGCGTGGCGAACTCGACCTCCGAGCCCGCCACCGTGACCGGCTCGACCTGGGCGTACGGCGTGACTCTGCCGGTTCGGCCGACACCCACCTTGATGTCGATGAGCTTGGTGTTGACCTCTTCGGGCGCGTACTTGTACGCGATCGCCCAGCGGGGTGCGCGCGCCGTCGATCCGAGACGGCCCTGCAGACGGATCTCGTCGAGCTTGACGACCGCGCCGTCGATCTCGTGCGCCACGGAGTGACGGTGCTCGCCGTAGTGGGCGATGAACTCCCTTACGCCGTCGAGGTCGTCGACCACCCTGTTGTGCTCGGCGGTGGGCAGGCCCCAGGACTTGAGGAGGTCGTAGGCCTCGGACAGACGGGTGAAACCGCCGTCGAAGCCCTCCAGGGCACCGATGCCGTGAACGACCATGTGCAGGGGCAGGGTGGCCGTGACCTTGGGATCCTTCTGGCGCAGCGAACCCGAGGCGGAGTTACGGGGGTTGGCGTAGGGCTTCTCACCGGCCGCCACTCGGCGTTCGTTGAGGCCCAGGAAGGCCGCCATCGGGAAGTAGACCTCGCCCCGGATCTCGACGAGCCGCGGGACACGGTCGCCCTTCAGCCGGTGCGGAATCTCGGCGATCGTCATGACGTTGGGCGTGATGTCCTCGCCGGTACGCCCGGTGCCGCGGGTGGCGGCGCGGGTGAGCCTGCCGTCCTCGTAGGTCAGGTTCACCGCGAGGCCGTCGATCTTGAGCTCGCACAGCAGGTGGTAGTCGGGCGTGCCGACGTCCTTGGCCACACGGTCGGCCCAGGCGGCGAGGCCCGCGTCGTCGAAGACGTTGTCGAGGGAGAGCATGCGCTCGCGGTGCTCCACCTCGGCGAGGTCGGTCTCGTACTCGACGGCGACCTTCTGTGTCGGCGAGTCCGGGGTGCGCAGTTCGGCGTACTGCTCCTCCAACGCCTCCAGGCCGCGCAGGAGTTCGTCGAACTCCGCGTCGCTGACGATGGGAGCGTCCTTCACGTAGTACCGGAAGCGGTGCTCCTCGATCTGTTCGGCGAGCCGCGCGTGCTTCTCGCGTGCCTCGGCGGGTACCGATGTGGGCTGTGCGTCCTTGTCGCCGGCCACCGTTTCGTCCTCCCGTTACTCTGGGTTGTCCGCGAGGGATCTCGCCGCCTTGGCGCAGTGGGCGAGCGCCCGGCGCGCGTACTCCGGGGAGACGCCCGCGAGTCCGCACGTCGGAGTGACCGTGACCGCCTCCGCGAGAAGCCCCGGATGCAGCCCCAGCCTGCGCCACAGCGCCCTGACACCCATGACGCTACCGGCAGGGTCCGACAATGGGCCCTCCGAGGTCGGCACCACACCGGCCAACAGCTTCGTCCCCCCTTCCACCGCTTCCCCGATCACATCGTCGTCACGCTCAGTGAGCAAGGTGAAGTCGAAGGAGATCCCGGTGACGCCGGCCCGGCGCAGGAGCGCGAACGGTACGTCGGGGGCGCAGGAGTGCACGACGACCGCCCCCTCCGGTGCGTGGACGCCGATGACGTCCCTGAGGGTCGCCTCGATGTGCTGGCGGTCGACGGCGCGGTGCGTGCGGTAGCCGCTCGCGCTCTTCACCTGCCCGCGCAGGACGGCGATGAGGGAGGGTTCGTCGAGCTGGAGGACGAGTTGGGCTCCCGGTGCGCGCCGTCGGACCTCGGCGAGGTGCTCGCGCAGCCCCTCGGCGAGCGAGCCGGCGAGGTCGCGACAGGCGCCGGGGTCGGAGAGGGCGACCTCGCCGTTCCGCAGCTCCAGCGCGGCGGCGAGCGTCCACGGTCCGACGGCCTGCACCTTCAGCGGGCCCTCGTATCCCTGGGTGAACTCCTCCAGCGCGTCCAGGTCCTCGCCGAGCCAGGACCGGGCCCGCTTGGTGTCGCGGCCCGGCCGGTCGCCGAGCCGCCATCCGCTGGGTTCCACGCGCGCGTACAGCTCGACCAGCATTCCGGCGGTCCTGCCGATCATGTCGGCGCCGGGGCCTCTGCCGGGGAGTTCGGGCAGGTACGTCATGCCCGTCTCGGGCCACTCGAACGTCCCGGTGACGGTTCTGGCGGCTTCCCGGGCATCACCGCCGGGCATGGAGCCGATACCGGTGGCGGGGCCGAAACCGAAGTCTTGTTTCACGCCCCGAAGCCTACGTTTTCCGCCCCCGCCGCCCCTACCCGTCCCATCCCCAGGGGCGGCGCCCCTTCGACCCCCGGGCGCGCGTGTGTCGTGGTTGCTCGCACAGTTCCCCGCGCCCCTGAAGAAGCAGGGGCTACGCCCCGTGTTGTTTCGCCCTTCAAGGGCCGTAGGCCCTTGAAGGGCGCGGGGAACTGCGTGAACAGCCCCCACCCACCCGCACCCGACAACGCCCTGGGGTCGAAGGGGCGCAACCCCTGGGGCGGGGCGGCGGGGGCGGGGGCGGGGCTCGTCAGTGGCCCGGGCGGACCGTCAGGTCGTTCACTTCCGCGTCCCGGGGCAGGTCGAGGGCCATGAGGATCGTCGTCGCGACCGACTCGGGGGCGATCCACCGGGACGGGTCGTACTCCTTGCCCTCCTGCTGGTGCACCTTCGCCTGCATGGGACTGGCGGTGCGCCCGGGGTACACCGTGGTGACCCGCACCCCGTTCCCGTGCTCCTCCCACCGCAGGGAGTCCGCCAGCGCCTTGAGCCCGTGCTTGGACGCGGCGTACGCGGACCAGTCCGCGTGCGCGTTCAGGCCCGCGCCGGAGTTGACGAACACCACGTGCCCATGGGCGGCCCGGAGTTGGGGCAGGAAGTGACGGGTCAGCTCGGCGGGGGCGATGAGGTTGACGTTGAGCTGGTGGCGCCAGGCCTTGGGCGTCAGTTCACCGACCGGGCCGAGGTCGACCACGCCCGCGATGTGCAGCAGCGAGTCCACGCGGTCGGGCAGGCTCTGGTGGGAGAAGGCCCAGGAGATCTTGTCCGGGTCCGCCAGGTCGCCGACCAGCGTCTTGGCCCCGGGGAACTCCGCCGCCAGCTCCTTCGCCCGCCCCGCGTCGCGCGCGTGCAGCACGAGGTCGTCCCCGCGCTCGTGCAGCCGTCGGGCCACGGCCGCGCCGATGCCGGAACCCGCCCCGGTGATCACATGAGTAGCCATGTGGTCATGCTCGCATCACCGGAGCGGCACGGAGAACGGCTCAGGCCACTAGGCCACGCCCCGGCTCTCCTCCAGGTACGCCATCGCCCCCACGGGCTCCTCCGCGAAGAAGACCAGGTCGGTGAGCGGGCGGGGCAGGAAGCCCTCGTCATCCATGCGCCGGAACTGCTCCTTCAGGCCGTCGTAGAAGCCCGCGGTGTTCAGAAGCACGACCGGCATCTCGGTGTGGCCGTGCTTCTTCAGCTCCAGGATCTCGGTCGCCTCGTCGAGCGTGCCGGTACCGCCGACCATGACGACGACCGCGTCGGCCTTCTCCAGGAGCAGCCGCTTGCGCTCGGCGAGGTCCCGCGCGATCACCATCTCGTCGGTGCCGGGCCGCGCCTTGGCCGCCAGGAACTCGACCGAGACGCCCAGCAGCCTGCCGCCCGCCTCCTGCACTCCGTCGGCGACCACCTTCATCAGTCCGACGTCCGAACCGCCCCACACCAGGGTGTGCCCGCCCTTGCCGATCAGCTTGGCGAACTCCTTCGCCGGCCGGGTGTACCGGTCGGCGAGGTCGGCGGCGGAGAGGAAGACGCAGATGTTCATGCGTCCACGTTAGGGGGCGGCACCGACATCGGGGCCCCCTTGCCCGCCGGCTTCCGCCGCCACGGTCACACGGATCTTGGACTGCTGGTGCGGCAGGTCCTCCCAGTCGTCCATGAGACGGGCGGACAGGCCGTGTTCGCGGGCGAGTTCGACGAGGGTGTCGGTCCGGTAGTAGAAGTCCTCGTGGAGCACCTGGTGTTCCTCGCCCTCGGTGCGGCCGAAGGTGAAGTCGAAGAAGCCGCCGGGGGCGAGGACGCGGCCGACGTGTGCGAGGCACTGCTCGATGACGTGCGGCGGGGAGTGGGAGAACACGCTGTGCGCGTGGACGACGTCGAAGTGAGCGGCGGGCAGGAAGGAGAACGTGAGGTCGGCGACGAGCGCCAGGTGAGGAAGTTTGGACTGCAGACCCTCTCGCACGAGAGTGCGCTGGGCCTCCATGAGGATGGCCGGTGAGATGTCGATCCCGTAGTAGTTCCCGGCGTCCAGGTGGTCGATGAACAGGCGCCCGGCCCGCAGGTTCCCGCAGCCGATCTCCAGCATCCGGTGCCGGGGCTCCAGACCGTGCCGCAGAAGGTAGTCGAACTGCATCCGGCCGAGGCGTGCCCACTTCTCGACGGACGGGTTGTGGCCGACGGCGGCCTCCGGGCTGCGTGCCGTGTCGGCGGCCATCACGGCCCGGTAGAACTCGATGTGATCGCGATGCCGCAGCCGCAGCCAGGTGTCCCGCGCCACCCGGTGGGCGTGCGCGGGCACGCGCCGGGGGTGGCGCAGGGCGTACCGAGCCCGGTAGGTGAGGCTCCGGCGGTTCCTGGACGGGTCCCGGGACGGCTTTCCAGTCCCTTTGGCCGGGTCTGCGGCTTCCATGGCGACCTCCTGCGACCTTGTGGAAGAACTCACCAGCAGCCTGTGCTGTACCCGGTGAGACGGCTACCCGAGGAAGGGCGATCGTGACCCAAGGCCATCACATCACCATCGAACAAGGAATCGAACGCGTCCGTGTGGTCCACGGAGACCGGGTGCTCGCGGAGAGCAGCCGCCCCCTGGTGCTGCGCGAGACAGGCTGTCCCGTGCGGTATTACATCCCCGAAGGAGATGTCCGTATGGAGCTGCTGACCGCGTCCGAGACGCACTCTTACTGCCCGTTCAAGGGCACGGCGTCCTACTGGTCGCTCCCCGAGGCCCCCGACCTCGTCTGGGCGTACCCCGCCCCGAAGCCCGAGGTCGCCGAGATCAAGGGGCATCTGTGCTTCTACGACACCGAGGTCGTCGAGTAGGACTCACACAGCCCCGCGCCACAGATCGGGCTCGGCCTGCGCGAAACGGTGTTCCAGTCCTTCCAGGTCTCCGAGTGCGAGCCGCATCCTGCGCCGGAACGCCGGCCCGTGAGCCGGGACGGCCAGGTGCGTCAGCTCATGGACGAGAACGAGGTCCACCAGGGCAGGAGGCAGTTGCATCAACGCCCAGTGCACGGTGATGGTCCCGTCCGGGTCACAGGCGCCCCAGCGCTCGTTGAGGTCTCGTACGACGATGCCTCCGGGGGCCACACCTGCCCGCGCGGCCAGAGGCCGCATGCGCGCGGTCATCCAGTCCACGCCCCGTGCGGTGTACCAGTCGGCGATCAGCCGCGCGCCCACCCGTGGGGAGTCGGGGCGCGGAAGTTCCAGCCATCCCTGGTGCAGCCGTACCCGTGCGCCATGCTCGGCGGCCACGACCCTCAGCCGGTGGCGGCGGCCGAGATACGCGAAGCTCGCCCCGCTGACCAGTTCCTTGCGGGGCTCCCCTCCCCCGCGCCTGCGCCGGTCGACCTCGTGCGCGATGCGGGGCAGCCGGGACCGTACGGCCGCCGCGACCGCCTGTGGATCGGCGTCGGGGGGCACCGCGAACAGCACCCCGCCGTCCTCGCGGATCTCGATCCCGAGTGTCCGGCGGCGCGGCCGTACGACGACCTTCCACGTCCACTCCCCCGGCAGGGGGAGCGACGCGAGGGCGGACTGCACGGAGAGGCTCACCCGGCATTGGTACCACCCGGCACCGACAGCCGACGCGACCGGCGACCGGCGACCGGCCGTGGACCCGAACCGGAACAGCGCGCCAGGCGCTACGCGCGCGGCCGCGCCTCGTGGCGGAGGAAGTCGTCGCGCCGCTGCACGGCGAGCTCCAGCAGCGCGGCGGCCGTGTACGCGGTGTCGTCCCAGTCGATGTGCAGGCGGTCACTCACGTTGAAGCGCAGTACCTTGCGTGCCTCGCTCTGGGCGTCGGCTTGGGTCACGAAGTGCGGTGTCCGCACGAGGACCGCGATGTCCGCCGTGAGGAGGCAGGCCGCCTCGTACAGGTCGACCTCGGTGGGCGGGAGGGGCGCGCCCTCCTGCTCCAGTGCCCGCACCAGCGCCCGGTAGACAGGCCGTTCCGTCAGCGGGTCGAGGGACGGGCCCGTCTCCTCGACGTCCGCCGTGATGTCGCCGTACAGCCGTGCCAGGTCGGTCGCCGCCTGCTCGAAGTCCTGGCGCATCTGCTGGACGATCTCCTCCAGACGGGCGCTGAACAGCTCGTAGCGGGCCCGGTCCGTGCCGATCCTCGCCGTGATGTGGGTCCGCAGGCGGCTGACCATGTACCTGGTCCTGGCGCGGGCGTCGGGGTTGGCGTCGACGCGTTCCATGAACTCGGGCGCGCTCAGCTCGATGGGCGGGACCCGCAGTTCGACACCGGTCACCCGGAGGTGGTCGGCGATGAGCCGGCGTACCTTCGCCCCGTACCGGCGCGGGCTGAACTCGTCGCGTCCGTCCAGATAGCGCTGCCGTGCCAGGTACTGCACCTCGCCCAGCCGGCCCGCGAACCGCTCGTACCGCAGGGCGTACGGGCGGGGCAGGACCGCGCCCAGGGCGGTGAGGAAGTCCCGTGCCAGTTCGTCGAACTGACCGCGCGTGAGCGGGTCTTCGAGTACGTCGAGCAGTGCCTCGCGACGCTGTTCGTCGACCAGGGAGAGGATGCCGTGTTCGTCGTAGGACGCGAGTCCGTGACCGTCCAGGAAGCGGGCGACGCGGCCGTGCAGGTCGTCGAGGAGCCGGTCGGCGGCGGCGTCCGCCTGGAGCAGCAGACCGTCGTCGGTGGGCTGCGGCCCCTCGAAGTCGCGGCGCAGGTGGTCGGCGGTGACGTGCTCGAAGCCGTAGACCTCGCGCAGGTGGTGCTCCTCGTAGGCGCGCAGGGAGCGGGCCAGTTCGTCGCCGATGCCGACGAAGTCGACGAGCGTTCCCCATCGCTTGCCCGGGTAGGGCCGGTTGGTGCGGGCGACGGCCTGGAGCAGTCCGGCGCCGGAGAGCGCGCAGTCCAGGTAGAGGATCTGCTCGACCGGGGCGTCGAAGCCGGTGAGGAGCATCGACTGGACGACGAGGAAGGCGAGGGGCTCCGCAGTCTCCTGTTCGCCTTCGTACGCTTCGTCCGCCGCGTCGTCCTCGCCGTCCGGTCGTTCCACCTGCCATACGTCCGTCACGGGGGCGCCGGTGGCGCCGTACGCCTGTCCCGACGGGCCGTGGGGCTCGACGCGCCACGAGGGGTCGGTCGCGGCGGCCAACGGGTCCCCGAGTCCCTCCTTGAAGCGCTCGATGTACGTGTCCTGACGGGACTTCAGCGTCCACTGCCGCCAGCCGACGGGGTCCTTGCGCGGGTCGCCGTGGATCACCACCGCCGCGTCGATCGAGGCGAGGACGTCACGGTGCGGCAGTACGGTGAGCAGTTCCCGCAGCTCGTCGTCGGCACCGAGGGCCGCCATCGGGTCGTGGGCGATCGCCGGGTCGAGCGCGTCGAGCCGTGCGAGCAGCCGGTCCCGGGCGGCGAGCAGCGCCTCCCGGTAGTGGACGGCGGCGAGCCGGGACACCGCCGCCAACTGGGCGCCGAGGCGGTCGGGCAGCGCGTTGACCGCCCAGTGCCGCAGCATGAAGTCCGCCTTGTCGGCGATCACCGAGGACGCTTCGAGGACTTCCTTCTTCCGGGCGAACTTCCGCAGCACGCGCTCGCGCCGCTCCGGGTCGTCGGGCACCTGCTCGTCGAACTTGGCGTCGAGCGCGGCCTTCTCGATCACTTCCAGCGGCGCGTCGTACGCCTCGTACCGTACGGGGACGACGGACCGGTCGAGCTCGGCCTCGCGCAGTGTGTAGGCGTCGACGAGCGGCCCGAAGATCGCTTCGGTCTCCTTGCGGGCACCCCGGATGATGGGCGTGCCGGTGAAGCCGACCAGGACGGCGTTCGGCAGCAGGGCGCGCAGTCGGGCGTGCAGCCAGCCGGCGTGGCCGCGGTGCGCCTCGTCGACGAGCACGACGATGTCCGAGCTCGGGTTCGCGGGCCGCACCTGGGCGGAGGCGTCCTTGTCGGCCCCCTGTGCCGGGAGACTGTCCTCAATGCCGTCGTAGGCGGTGTCGTCGCGCTGGGCCTTCTGGAGCATGACCAGGACGACGTCCGGTACGGGTGCGGCCAGCTGCGCCCGTGCGTTGGCGACGCCGTCGGCCCGGTAGACGGGTTCCTCGGCGGCCGCCAGCGATGCCTGGATCTGCTTCTCCAGGTCGATGCGGTCGGTGACGACGACGACCTTGTGGTGCTTGAGCTCGCTGTCGCTCCTGATGTGACGGACGAGGAAGGCCATGGTGAGGCTCTTGCCGGATCCCTGCGTGTGCCAGACGACTCCGCCGCGTTGGTCGACGTCCTGCTTCGCCGCGATCGCTCTCCTACGCTGCTGGAGTCGACGGGCGAGTCTGCGCACGGCCTTGAACTGCTGGTAGCGGCCGATGACCTTGAGCGTACGGCTGCCCTGCCCGCGCTCGGTGGTGAAGTCCCGTACGAGGGTGAGGAGATGGTCGGGCCGCAGGACTCCGGCGACGAGGACCGCCATGTCGGTGGCGCACCCGTCGGCGGGCGCGGGCTCGGTCGTACGCCACGGGGTGAAGTACTCGGGGGTCGAGGTGACCGTCCCCAGTTCCGCGTACGTCCGGTCGGTGCCGACCAGCACCTGCGCGAAGCGCGTGAACTCCGCGACGGGGGACGGCGATTCCAGGCTCGCGTAACGGCAGACCTGCCCGACCGCGTCGTCGAGGGCGGCCCTGCTCTCCTCCCTGCCGCCGGAGATGAGCGGGGCCTTGCACTCGATGACGACCCAGGGCAGCCCGTTGACGAACAGGACGAGGTCGGGGGTGACGGGGGCCGCGTCCTCCCGCTCCACACGGAACTGACTGACCGCCAGCAGGTCGTTGCGGCCGCCATTCTCCCCGTCCCAGTCGACGAGTTGTACGTGTTCAGGGTCGCCCTTCTTCCAGCCCGGCAGCATGCGGGCGTTGACGCCCTTGCGCAGCAGCCCGGTCACGGCGAGGTTGCCGCGCACGCCGCGATCGGCAGGGCCCTGACCGGGCGCCGTGCCAAGTACGAGGGCGAGGAGGTAGTCGAGCTGAGCGCCGGTGAGCCAGGTCCCGCCGTTCGGCCCCGAGTTGATCCTGGAAATCGCGTCCCGAAAGCGCTTCGCATAGACGACCTCGGTGAACGCCTCGCGCTCGGACGGGCTCGGCGAGGTGGCCGGTTCGCCGGGCGGCGCCCCCTCCAGGTGCTCCCATCCGAGGTGGACCAGGTGCCGTATCAGCGGCTGCTCGGTCTTGTCGTACTCCGGTAGCTCCCGCCGACTCACCGCTGGACTCCCTGCCCTCACCGTGCGCCCCAGCGTCTCCATGGGACGTACAGGAAACTCTACTCACGGGCAGGGAGCCGACCAGGGGCGTTTCGGCCTCGCGATCAAGCCACGGGGGCGCTTTGAGGGCTCGGCGGATCTCCGGTTCAGGCCGCGAGGGCGGGCGGCGGCTGCGGCGGAAGGGCCAGCTCGAACCAGATCGTCTTGCCTGCGGGCCCGTACGGCCCCTCACCTGTGCCGCAGCCGCCCCAACGGTCGGCGAGCAGGTCGAGGATCAGCAGGCCTCGCCCTCCGTCCGCGTACGCCGGTACGGCCGGGGGCGGTGGCAGGGGTGGCAGGTCGGGGCCCATGTCCCAGACGCTCACCCGGAGGACGGGGTCCAGCCAGTGCAGGCGGACGAACGCGGGCCCTTTGGTGTGCCGTACCGAGTTGGTCGCGAGCTCGGACGTCAGCAGCTCGGCGCGGTCGGTGAGTTGGGCGAGGCCGTGGGCGGTGAGTACGGCACGGAGGGTGAGGCGGGCGATGCCGGGAGCTCGGGGGTCGCAGGGGAAGTGGAGCTCGTAGCTCCAGGGGGCGGTGAAGGAGAGGGGGCTGGGGCCGGCGGGTGGAGGGGGGTCGGGGGCGTCGGCGTGGG